>CALRYY010000034.1:0-36460 GCA_943372515.1 Ramlibacter sp. 2FC
CATCGCCAGCCTGGCGCTGGACGAAAGCATTGCGCTGCGCATCAAGTTTGACGGCCCGCCGCCGGCGCAGCAAGACATGTACTTTCGCGGCCCGGTGCTGACGCGCTTTGACGGGCGCGAATGGCAGCCGCTGCAGCCGCGCCTGGCGCAACGCTTTACAGCCGGGGTGCTGGGCTCACCCAACCTGGACGTGGGCGGCGTGCCGGTGCGCTACGAGGTGACGCTGGAGCCCAGCAACCGCCCCTGGCTCATGGTGCTGGACGCCACGCCGCGCAGCCCCCAGGTGCCGGGCATGAGCACCCTGCTGACGCAAGACCTGCAGTGGCTGACCGAGCGGCCCGTGACCGACATCCTGCGCTACCGGGCCGAAAGCCACCTGCTGTTTCGCCATGGGCCGGCCAGCTATGCCGGCGTGCTGCCTGAATACCGCGAGCTGCCCGCCGGCTACAACCCCCGCACGCTGCAGCTGGCGCTGGACCTGCGGCGCGACCCGCGCTATGCCACCGCCGAGACGCCCGCGCTGGTGCAGGGCGTGATGGACCTGCTGCGCAGTGGCGGCTACGAATACACGCTGACCCCGGGCGTGTTTGGCCTGCACACGGCGGACGAATTCTGGTTTGACCGCAAGGCCGGGTTTTGCGAACACATTGCGTCGTCGTTTGTCATCTTGATGCGCGCGCTGGACGTGCCCGCGCGCATCGTCACCGGCTACCAGGGCGGCGAGCGCAACAACGTCGACGGCTTCTGGACCATCCGCCAGGCCGACGCCCATGCCTGGGCCGAGGTCTGGATGCCCGGCACCGGCTGGACGCGGGTGGACCCCACATCGGCCGTGGCACCCGGGCGCACCGGCGCGTTTGAGCGCCTGCGCGCACCGCAGGGCGTGGTGGCCGCCGCGTTTGGCGCCGTGAACCCCACGCTGGCCGCCAGCCTGCGCGCCGCCTGGGAGGCCGTGAACAACCGCTGGAACCAGTGGGTGCTGAATTACACGCAAAGCAAACAGCTGGATCTTCTGAAGAACATAGGCTTCAAATCCCCCAGCTGGGAAGACCTGAGCTATGTGCTGTTGGGCCTGATCGTGGGGGTGAGCCTGTGCGGCGCGCTGTGGACGCTGTGGGAGCGCAGCCGCCACGACCCCTGGCTGCGGCTGCTGCAGCGTGCGCAGCGCCGCCTGCACCAAGCCGGCGCCGTAGTGCCCGCCAGTGCCCCGCCGCGCCAGACCGCCGCGGTAGCCCGCGCCCAATTTGGCGACGCGGCCCAAGGCGTGGTGGACTGGCTGTTGCGTCTGGAAGCACACCGTTACGCGCGCCATCCGCAGGCAAGCCTGGCTAAACTGCAGCAGGAATACAAACAACTCGCCTGGCCCCAGTGACCCTTCGCCTCCCCCACCTTGCCACGCTGTGCATCACGGCGCTGGCCCTCGCATGGCCCGCCCATGCCGCCCCAACCAAGCCCGTCCGAGCCAAATCCGCCAAGCTGGTCAAGACATCGCAGGCCGCCGTGCCTGCAGGCGCAGTGCTGTACGCCACGCGCGACGACGTGATGCGCCAGGCCGACGACATTGCCCAGCGCCGCGACCTGGACCCGGCCTGGGTGCGCCGCGCTCTGGGTGAAGCCCGCCACCTGCCCAATGTGTCGCGCCTGATGCAGCCACCGGCCAAAGGCTTTGTCAAAAACTGGCGCGTGTACCGCAGCCGCTTTATCGACCCCATCCGCATCGGCGCGGGCGTGCGATTCTGGAATGCCAATGCCGACACGCTGGCGCGCGCCGAGCGTGAATACGGCGTACCGGCAGAAATCATCGTGGGCATCATCGGCGTGGAAACGATTTACGGCCAGCAAATGGGCACGTTCCGCGTGATCGACGCGCTGGCCACGCTGGCCTTCAACTTCCCCACCAGCCACCCGCGCGCGGCTGAGCGCACGCAGTTCTTCCGCGACGAGCTGGAACAGTTTTTAACGCTGCAAAGCCGCCTGGGCGCCGACCCGCTGTTGCCCGTGGGCAGCTACGCCGGCGCCATGGGCATGCCGCAGTTCATGCCCAGCAGCCGCGTGAAATACGCGGTGGACTTTGACGGCGACGGCAACATCGACCTGAGCGGCAACCCGGCCGACGTGATCGGCTCGGTAGCCAGCTATTTCAAGGCGTTCAACTGGCAGCCCGGCATGCCCACCCACTACCCCGTGCGGTTTGACCAGACCAAGCTGGACATGGACGCGCTGATGGCGCCCGACATACTGCCCACCTTCAGCGTGACCAGCTTCACGGCCAAGGGCGCGGTGCTGGAAGGCGAAGCGCTGAAGCACACGGGGCCGCTGGCGCTGGTGGAGCTGCTGAACGGCGCTGATGCGCCGGCGCAGTATGTGGCGGGCACGGAAAACTTTTACGTCATCACCCGCTACAACTGGAGCAGCTATTACGCGATGTCGGTGATTGACCTGGGGCGGGAAGTGAAGGCGGCTGCGGGGCGGTAGACTGCAGTCCCGCATCGCGCGCAAGGCTGTGGGTGGGGCCAGCAGGGTTGTTGCGCCAACGTTGAGTGTCAACCATGGCTTTGCTTACCCAGCCACCGCACGCCCTGCGGCGTTTCAATCTCGGCAGCCAGCGCGCATACAGCGCCTTTGGTCAGCACCACACGTGGCGCGTCAGCCAGCATCATGTGCACCAACACCTTGGCCACATAGGCGGGACGCGGGTGCTGGATGTGCAGGCAGCGCAGCCGCAGACCCGCATCGGCAAGTCGGTCCGCCGGGTGAAAGTTGGTGGCGCGCTGGATGAGCAGCGGCGCCGCCCCTGACAGCGGCGGGTGCCCGTTGGCGGTGGACGTCATCTGCCACGTCAGGCCCTCACGCTCCATCTGCTCCACCGTGCCGAGGGCGGGGCTGGCATGGACGTAGATGTCATCGGTGTTCGCCACCCAAGCGGCCAGCCGCGCAGCCGACTGCGCCGGCACATCGTCCAGCCCGAACCAGCGGGGCCGGGCCACAGGCGGCGCATCGGGATCGATCGCCACCACCTCCAGATAAACAGACGGGCCCAGCGACAGCAGCAGGTTGTGCGTGCCCATGTGCGGGTGCTTGCGCCCCGGGCCGGGTGGGACGCCGAGCGACTGCTCGACAAATGCTGCGCCGGTGGAGAGCGAGGGGGCGACGACGACGACGTGGTCGAGGTGGGAAGCCATGATGACGCCAGCGGGCTGCGTCAAACGCCGGACAGGCGTTTTTGCATGAAGACGCTCAAGGGATCGTCGGCGTAATCGCCGAAGGGGCCGCAGCGCTCATAGCCGCATCGTTCATACAGGCCCAGCGCCTCCGGCTGGTAGGGCCCTGTCTCCAGCGTGAGCAAGGTGGCGCCACGCCCGGCTGCTTTGGACTCCAGCATGGAGAGAAGCCGCTGGGCCACACCCTGGCCCCGGCACTGGGGGCTGACGTACATGCGCTTGAGCTCACCAAACGCCGGGCCGAGCACGATGGCACCGCAGCCCACGGCACGCAGCGCATCATCACGCGCGACGGCAAACAGGACGTTGGGCTGCATGAGCGAGGCAAGGTCCAGCGCGTGCCTGCTTTCGGGCGGGTAGAGCGTGTCCTGGTACGCGTCCAGCTCGGCGATGAGGGCGATCACTTCGGGTTGATCGGGGGATTCCAAGGCGATGTTCATGGATGCGTGAAGCAATCAATAGTGGGAATGATCGGCGCAGCTTCGTGAACTGCAATCAGCCAAAAAAGCAGCAAAAACGGTCCTCGTGCAGCAGACTGAAAAATGCCGCAATCGTTGGCGCGACCGGCGGATCGTAGGCGTGCCATTTGAGGTTGCCGCGCATCCAGAAAATGCGCCACTCGTTGGCCGTGCGTACATAGGTCGCCTTGGCAAAAGGCGGCTTGCGTATTTCGCTGGGATTGTTCCAGACGGGGCGCACTTCCACGAGTTCGATGGTCTGGTTGTAAACCGTGTACTCAAGGTCCAGCTGGCCGCGTATGTCGGGCGGTGGCCGCCTCACGGCCAGGAAGTCCGCCGCCGCCTTTTCTATCCGTTTGAGATCAAGTTCGTTGAATGCCACGCTATTGCCCGAACATCTTGTCGGCAGCCGCCTTTGCACGGGCCAGGCCTTCGGGTGTCAAGTAAACGGATTCGGAACGGCCGCGAGGATCAGAGATCAGCCCCTGCGCAGCCAGCGACTCCATGACGGTGAAGTCAAAACGCTTCCATACCCGGCCGTTCTCGAACTCGAAAGCACCGAGCAAGGCGAGTACGGCTTCTTCGATTTTTTGAGGGTCGTGCATTGGCGGGTTTCCTAGGTCAGATATGAAAAAGCTCTGAGTTTTGGCATCGCTTCCAGGTTGGTGTTATGCGGGAGGGAATTGGCGAAACGCCAAGCCTGCGAGTTGCAGGATAAGCCTCAGTAGCGCGCGGGCTTGGCGTTTCAACGATGGTCGTCCACTTTTTATAAGGGTCAGGACTCACGGCGTTGCAGGCTTTACAAACCACGCGCTGTACGGGGGAACATGGGAAAGGACTAGTACTGCACCCCAAAGGTAGGACGCCGCATAGGAGATTGATACGGACACGCCTGATTGCGCACTTGCGCCGAAAGCTGGCCAAGCAAAGAGAGTTAAGACCGTACCTACGAGACCGATACGTGGCGCCCAGTGACGGAACTGATATAGACCGTAGGTTGCAGCCAGCACCAGCGATAGCCCCGCTAAGGCAATTGCTAGTCCTACGAGAAGTCGCGCAAGAGAGAGCTCTGCGTCGTGCGCTTCTTGAGCTTGGCGAAAAGCATCGGCAATCAGCGAAGGGACCATCAAGTCCGAAAGGCCGCCGACCAATCCGACGACAAAAGAAAGTAAAAGCAGGTTTCGAAACTGTGATTTTGTCATTGCGGCGCACACTTGGACGGGTAGTAATTGTGAGGTTAACGTAGGAGGCAACCAGACCGGAGCATCCGCAGCGGGTCCGCCTTGTTTTGTTTCAGTTCTGTGTTGGCGAACTTACTATCCTGGTGCTTCATTGTGCTGTTCGAACTCGGGATTCGGCCCAAGCGTAGCGGCCTTGATGGAGGTAAGCCAAGCCAGACATCCGCCGAGCAAAGCCATACCGGCGCCCAATGGCAACGCAAACAGAAAAACGAGCTGAAACGCAGTTGATTCTGGAGCAGATGGCTCGAACCTAGCCCACAAATAGCCACACAACGCCAGCACCAAAAACTGCAAGAGCCAGCCGAACGCGAATAAACAGACACGGCGATAGTAGTGACTCTTACGCTCGCCGATAGCTGGAAACGGGCCATGCCAAGTGAATGCGATTCGAGCTGCGAAGCTTTCCGGGTGCCGACGGAGATACCAGACAAAGCCGAGCACGACGGCCCAGAACAAGACGATGCGTGCTTCGATTGGCATGAGGCCTAGCGTTGGAGGCCACGGAACCGCAACATTTTTGGCGGAGACACCTCTTGATGTTGCGATCCCTCTTCGGCCGACTTGATAACGTGCTGCACTCGCTACCTCACCAGAAAAAAAGGAGCCAAGAAGCAGAGCAGTGCCGGAGTTCCCAACCCAAACTTGAAGAGTCGGGACGGTCCCACGACTTGAGCGAACAGCAGCAAAAAAACACCTACGGCCGCTAGCCACCAACCGACGAGCGCAGCGCCAAAAATTGCCGTTGCACTCTCGCTGAATCCTGGCCCAAGCGCTCGCGGAACATCAGGCAACTCAAGGCTGCGGCGGTAACCGTTAGCAAATGACCAGAGTGCCAGCGCACCGCAGAGCAGCGACAGCCAAGCAGCGGTCATGGTGAGACGGTGCATTTGCTTAGCGTTTACGTCGACCGCAACCGGCGACCAAGGAAAGGCACAGCAAAGCTGCGGGACGGATTTGGTCGTCCGTGCTGACGGACCTGCTAATGGGAGCCGAGAGACTATTCACTGGACGCTTTCCCGTCGAAAATATTGGGCTCATACACTCCCGTCGGAACCCAGCGACCTTCGGGAGTAACGAACGGACCCAACACAGCATAGGGAGGCCCGTCGCAACTGCCAAGCATGGCAAGCACAGTCCGCCCCGGCGCTGCATACGCATCAAGCGACGTGCCTCCGAAGCCTGGCGCAAAGAATCCCCTAATTTCAATCGCAGATGGACCACTGCCTCTCAGCCACTTGTCCACGGTGAAGGACCAGGTTCCCACTGAAACCGGTTTGATGGGTGTTGCCACTACTATGCATTTCGCGGCCTTCGCTGCCTCGGCCGGGCCCGCCATTCGCATAGGCTGCCCATTCACCGCAGGGGGCGATCCCGCGAGCGATGCCGAGCACGCCGCCGAGACCAGAGCAATCAGTGCGTGCTTGATCCTGTGCAGCCGTTTAACCATTGAGGCCAGGCCGGCGGAAGGCCTGCGCATCTGGACCGACCTGTTGGACAGCAGGTTCACGCTAGCGAACACTGCAACCAGTTGGGCCATGTTTTCCTCTCAGCGTAAGTCGGACTTCATCCGCTTGCCGGTCACCTTGAATGAAAAGACGAACGTTGGCGATGCCCTCGCGGCGCAGAAAATCACGTGTCTGCGATCCACTTTTGTCATCGCGACTTTCAATTAGAGCCAACGTAACATCACACTGCCCTCGCGACGCCATGCCCTGCAGAAAACCGCGAATGCGCTGTTGCTCAGACGAAGCGAGTTCCATGGCATTGGGCTCGAAGCGAATTGAGAATGCACTTTCAAAAGGCATGGGCATACCGGCAGTGGCCAGAACATAGACCGTCAAGGAAAAGCAAGCTGCTACGAGGTTTCGCATGCTGCCGAAGGTAGGAGGCCAGGCGCTGCCTCAGGTCGTCGCCTCTGGGTCGACCCGTAGAGCCGCATTGTGGTCGGACTCAATGCCATGGGAAGAAGAAAATGAGGAAGGTACCGACTACAGAACTCGGACCTTCAAAGATAGCTGATAGCACGAGCGCAGCGCCGAAGGCTGCCGCAGCATACGGCACCCACCACATGGGACTCGAAATATCCCCAGCCCATATCCCGCCAGCGATCGCGAGACTAGCGAAGCCAGCGAGCAGCAAGAATGCTCGCGCAAACACGACCGCTTTTGGGGAAACCGAACGCTGGTCAGTACTGATTTCCATGCGGTTTTCTATTCGAGTTCAGCCAGCGTCGAAGGTGATCGTTTGGAACGACTAGTTAGAACGCGGGGCATAGGTTACACCTCGGACTAGGGGGAGCAGTTCGCGCTCTGCGTCAGCGGCAGACCCCAGGCCTTCGATCACAAGACTCGCTATTTCAAGCCCGTCGGTGGCGGCAAAGTTGAGATAGAACTGTGTGCGCCCAGCAGAGCGGAATTCAGTCGCCATCGACATCAAGGCAAAGTCATCGCGCAGGTTGCTACGACTGAAAGGAGACGTCACAACTCCGCGTTCAGCTTCGGCGAACTTTTCCCAATTGCGCCCTAGCAAGATTTCAGCTTCATTTATCAGGTCACTTCTCATCGACGGCCCTCCTGTAGGTTTGCGCAGAATGCCTACGGTTATGGTGCGATTGCCATCAACAAGATTGAAAATCGTCGCGCCCCCTCGGCGTTCAACTTCATACCTGCCTTCCAATGGAAATTCAAATGGCCCGGCTTGAATCGACTTGAGTTCCACAGAATTACCCCCCGCCTGCGCGAAGACACCAAATGGCACAGTTCCAAATAGTAGGAGCAGTTGCCTTCGTTGCATAGCTTTCAACGTTTGACATGAGAGGCGTCACCCGGCTTACCGGGTGACGTGCTCTCGATGGAAGAGTTAGCTCGCAGGCTTCTCACTGGCACTCTTTACCTGTTCGAGCAAGGCAATCAGCTCGGCTGGGGTTTCCGCCGTTTTGGCAACAACCCGTTTAACCTTTCGCTTGGTTGACCAAGAATGATGGCTGGCAAGTTCAACCACGGCTTCGTCAAGTGACGGTATGACCAACTCCTGAAGTACGGAGGTAAGGTTCTCGACCTCCGCAGGCGCAACACCCGTCGACTTGGACCATTCAGCGAGCATCCCAAGTAACTGAGGCGCTTTGTCTTTTGAGCGCATCTTGAAAGCAAGCACTGGATCTAGGCCAGCCAGCACGGAGACCGCAGCTGAGTATCTCGTATGAGTGTCAGGTTCAAGAGGCAGCATCTTTTGAGCAAAGGCGCGCAAAACGGGCGCCAGTTCTGCTGGCATATCGAACCTCCTCTTCAGTTCGCGAACCGTTACCTCGAATGCCAAGAAATGATGCCGTACCTCCAAGAGATCTGCAAGCGCGCAGGCAATAAGCCGCTTGCGCTGAGCGCGAGCTTTCCAGGCTGCACCGATGCCAGTGATCAACGCGCCAAGAAAGACGCCTAGAAGTGGAACTAACAGTTCGATGAGCTTCATTTTTCTAGTTAACCGGTCACTTCTTGATGAGTCGACTTGTTATCGGGACGATAAATCCCGCGGCCGATTCGCGCCATTCTAGGCAGCAAGCACCGTCGGCGAATCCTCTGATGTGAGGAGGTGGCTGGCCTTGCCCTCACCCCTACCCTCTCCCAGAGGGAGAGGGAGCAATACCAAGTCAGGACGTGAGCGGCGCCTCCGCCAGCGCCTGCACCACCCGCCCCACCTGCGCCGCCCTCTCCTCCCCAAACCCGCGCCTGAACAACCGCATCGTCGGGTACCACGGCGAATCTTCCCTCTCCAGCAGCCAGCGCCAGTCGGGGTTCGGCCCCAGCAACATCCACACGGGTTTGCCCAGTGCACCGGCCAGGTGGGCCACTGCGGAGTCGACGGTGATCACCAGGTCCAGGTTTTCGATCATCGCCGCGCTGTCGCTGAAGTCGGTCCATTCATACGTCAGGTCGATCAGCTTTTCGGGGTCGGGCGTCATGTCTGTATAGCTGCCACCCGGCCCTTTTTGCAGACTGAAGCATTGCACGCCCTGCGCATCCAGCAGCGGCGCCAGCGCGCTCAGCGGCATGCTGCGGTTGCGGTTGTTCACCTGCACGGGCGAGCCGGCCCAGGCGATGCCGACCTTGCGCTTGCCGTCCCACGGCTTCAGGCGTTCGCGCCACTGCGCCACCTTGGGGCTTGGTGCCTGCAGGTACGGCACCTGGGCCGGCAGGTTGGCCAGCGTGGTGCCGTAGTGCATGGGCAGGTCCAGCAGGGCCACGTGCCAATCGGCCACCACATCATCGGCGCCGGGTTTGAAGCAGTGCAGGCCTGGGATGCCCTCCAGCAACGCTATCAGCTCGGGCTGCACCACCGCCACCACGCTGGCGCCGTCGGCCTGCAGCAGCGGCACGTAGCGGATGAAATGAATCACGTCGCCCAGGCCTTGCTCGGCGTACACGATGATGCGTTTGCCCTTCAACGGCTGTCGCTTCGGCCCCTGCCATTCGCGCGCGGGCGTGTAAAAGCGCGGGCGGGCCATGCGCGCGGCGTCGCTCCAGCGGGCGCGGTATTGCGCCCAGCCTTCTTCCAGCTTGCCGGCCAGCAGCAGCGCCAACGACAAATCCACCGCCGCCAAGGGAAAGCCCGGCTGCAAATCGAGTGCCCGGCGCATTTGCGCTTGCGCTTCGTCCAGCTGGTTCATGTGCAACAGGGCCGTGCCCAGAATGCGCACCGCATACGGGTGCTGCGGCGCGATCTCTACCGCGCGCCGCGCATGGGTCAGCGCACCGGCGTGGTCTTCCACCCGCCACAGCACACCGGCCAGGTCCACATGCGCTTCCATGAAGTCCGGCTCCTGCGCAATGGCTTCGCGGTACAGCCGCACGGCACCGTCCAGGTCGCCCGTGTGTTCCAGGCAAAAGCCGTAGTGCAGCAGCGTGGCGCGGTCGCGCGCGCGGTGCTGGTGGTACAGCTGCGCATACACCGGCAGCGCCTGCGCATGCTGTTGCAGGTTCAGCAGCAGCTCGGCCAGGCGGTGCGCGGGGGCCGGGTCGGTGGGCGCTACGCGGCAGGCATCGTTGAGCCAGGCCACCGCAGCCCAGGCGTCACCCGTGCCCGCACAGGCCTGCGCCAGCCCCTGGCGGGCGTCGGCCGATGCAGGCTGGGCCTGCAATATTTGCCCGTACAGGGCCAGTGCCTCATGAAAGCGGCCACCCGCCAGCAGCGCGGTGCCCTGCTCCAGCGGGGTCATGCCGCAGCGCTCACGCCGATGTAGGGACCAGGAAGTCGCGGCTGATGCGCCCGCCCAGCTCGTTCACCCGGTCCAAAAACTGCGTCAGGAACGCATGCAGGCCGGTGGCCAGGATCTCGTCGATGTGGCCCCACTTCAAATCCGCGCGCAGCTTGCCCGCGCGGCGGATGGTTTCGTGCGACTGGTCGTTGGCCACCATTTCCAGGTTGCTCAGCACTTCGTTCATGCTGGCGTGCAAAGAGCGCGGCATGTCGGGGCGCAGGATCAGCAGGTCGGCCACGCGCTCGGGCTTGATCACGTCGCGGTACACCTTGCGGTAGATCTCAAAGCCGCTCACGCTGCGCAGGATCGCGCTCCAGTGGTAGAAGTCGTATTCCTGGTCCTGCTCGGTGGCGGCGCCAAAAAAGTCGCTTTGCACCGCGTGGAATTTCACGTCCACCAGCCGCGCGGTGTTGTCCGCGCGCTCCAGAAAGGTGCCCAGGCGCATGAAGTGCAGCGCCTCGTCCATCAGCATGGTGCCCACCGTCACGCCGCGCGACAGGTGCGAGCGGAATTTGACCCATTCAAAAAACTGGCCCGGGTCGCGTTCAAACTGCCCGGCCTTGAGCATGCGGTTGACTTCCAGCCAGGTCTGGTTTTGGGTCTCCCAGGCCTCGGTGGTCAATGAGCCACGCACGGCGCGGGCGTTTTCGCGCGCGGCCTTCAGGCAGCTGACGATGGACGACGGGTTGTCTTCGTCCTTGACCATGAATTCCATCACGCGCTGGGGCGTGATCTCGCCGTGCTGCGCGGCATAGGCGGGCAGCAGCTCGCTGATGGACAGCAGGCCCTGCCAGCCCACCTGGGCCACGGCAGCGGATTGAGGCAGCAATGACGTCTGGTAATTGACGTCCAGCATGCGTGCGGTGTTTTCAGCGCGCTCGGTGTAGCGCGACATCCAGAACAGGTGGTCTGCGGTGCGTGACAACATTTTTTATTCCCTCCTCAGACTTCCAGAATCCAGGTGTCTTTGGTGCCGCCGCCTTGCGACGAGTTCACCACCAGCGAGCCTTCTTTCAGCGCCACGCGCGTCAGGCCGCCCGGCACCATCTGCACTTCCTTGCCGCTCAGCACAAACGGGCGCAGGTCGATGTGGCGCGGCGCTATGCCGCTTTCCACAAACGTGGGGCAGCTGGACAGGCTGAGCGTGGGCTGGGCGATGTAACCACTGGGGTTGGCCAGCACCGCCTGTCGGAAGTCTTCAATCTCGGCCTGGGTGGCTGCCGGGCCCACCAGCATGCCGTAGCCGCCGGCGCCGTGCACTTCCTTGACCACCAGGTCTTTCAGGTTGTCCAGCGTGTATTTCAGGTCGTCGGGGTTGCGGCACATGTAGGTGGGCACGTTGTTCAAAATGGGCTTTTCGCCCAGATAGAACTCGATCATCTTGGGCACGTACGGGTAGATCGATTTGTCGTCCGCCACGCCGGTGCCGATGGCGTTGCACAACGACACATTGCCCGCGCGGTACGCGTCCAGCAGGCCCGCGCAGCCCAGAGTGGATGTGGGGCGAAACACCGATGGGTCCAGAAAATCGTCGTCCACCCGGCGGTAGATCACGTCCACCCGCTTCGGGCCACGCGTGGTGCGCATGTACACGTAGCGATCTTTCACAAACAGGTCTTGCCCTTCGACCAGCTCCACACCCATCTGCTGGGCCAAAAACGCATGCTCAAAGTACGCGCTGTTGTACATGCCGGGCGTCAGCACCACCACCGTCGGGTCGGGCGCGCCGGGCTGGGCCGATGCACGCAGCGTCTCCAGCAGCAAGTCGGGGTAATGCATGACAGGCGCCACGCGGTGGCTGCTGAACAGGTCCGGGAACAGCCGCATCATCATCTTGCGGTCTTCCAGCATGTAGCTCACGCCGCTGGGCACGCGCAGGTTGTCTTCCAGCACGTAATACTCGCCTTCGCCTTGCGCGTTGCGGGCCCGCACGATGTCTACACCGGCGATGTGCGAATACACATGGTGGGGTGTGTACACGCCCATCATTTCCTTGCGGAACTGCGCGTTGTTCAGGATCTGCTCGGCGGGGATCAGGCCCGCCTTGATGATGTCCTGGTCGTGGTAGACGTCATGCAAAAAGCGGTTGAGCGCGGTCACGCGCTGGACCAGGCCTTTTTCCATGGTGGCCCATTCGTGGGCCGGGATGATGCGCGGGATCAGGTCAAACGGTATCAGCCGCTCGGTGCCCGCGCCGTCTTCGTCCTTGGCGCCATACACCGCAAAGGTGATGCCCACGCGGCGAAAGATCATCTCTGCCTCTTCACGGCGGGCGCGCATGACCTCTTCAGGCTGGCGCGCCAGCCACTGGGCATAGGCCTGGTAATGGGCCCGTACGTCGCCGCCCTGGAGCTGCGGCGGGCTCTGGCTCTGGCTTTGGCTTTGGCCCTGAGATTGGCCTTGTGTCTGGCTCTGGCTGGTGCCCGGCAGTTGGGCATACATCTCGTCAAATTTCTGCATAAAGGCTATCTCCTGCCCCCAGCATAGCAAGTTCCGGGCCCCGTTCTGCGCCACAAGGGGCCATAAAGCCCGACATTGCGTTGCCTCAACCTAGGGAAATCGGTGGTGCCAGTAGCGCTGCGTCGCGTCGCGCTCGCAGCGCACCGTCTGCGGCGCCGCCGACTGCCAATGTGCCGCGCCGCAGCGCGGCGACTCAGCCACCTGGATGCCGCGCGCTTCATACCGCTGCATCACCACCGGCGCCGGGTGGCCAAAGCGGTTGCGATAACCCACCTGGGCCAGGGCCACTGCGGGCTGCACTGCATCCAGAAATGCCGCGCTGGACGATGTCTTGCTGCCGTGGTGCGGCACCAGCAGCACGTCGGCCGACAGGGTGGCGCCCGACAGCACCAGCGCCTGTTCCTGCGGCTGTTCAATGTCACCGGTCAGCAATGCCGATGCACCCCCGGCAGAGCGTGCCGCCGCGATGCGCAGCACGCAGCTCAGTGTGTTGGGTTTGCCGCCGCCCGCCAGCGCGCCCGGCGCCGGGTGCAGCACTTCAAAGGCCACGCCGTCCCAGTGCCAGCGCTGGCCTGCCTCGCACGGCGCCACGGGCCGCAGCGCCTGCAGCTCGTGCCCCGCCTCGATCGATCCCTGCGCGGCCGCCTGCGGTTGCGATGCCAGCACGGCTGCGGCGCCGCCGGTGTGGTCTGCGTCGCGGTGGCTGAGCATCAGCACATCCACCCGCTCGCCCAGGGCACGCAGCAGCGGCACCACCACGCGGTGGCCGGCGTCGCTGCTGGGGCCGTAGCGCGGGCCGGCGTCGTACACCAGCGTGCGGGTGGCGGTGCGCACAATGACGGCATTGCCCTGCCCCACGTCGGCCGCCAGCAGCTCAAACTGCCCCGCCGCCGGGCGCGGCGGCTGCCACAGCAGCACCGGGATCAGCAGCGGCAAGCCCAGCGCGCGTAATTGCCAAGGCCAGTGCATGGCCAGTACCATCCCGCCCAGCACGCCCGCAGCACCCGCCCACAGCGGCGGCATGGCCACCGACACAGCGGCAAACGGCAGGCCAGCCATCCACTGCAACACCCCACCCAGCGCCTGCACCGCCAGCGCGGCGGCGTCCCACAGCGGCGGCACCAGCACGCCCAGCAGGGCCAGCGGCGTGACCACGAGCGTGACCCAGGGGATGGCCAGCAGGTTGGCCGGCAGCCCTACCACCGACGCCTGGCCAAACAGCAGCAGGCCCAGCGGCGTCAGCGCCAGCGTCACCACGGCCTGCTCGCGCAGCATGGCGCGCGCCCGCGATGTCATGCTGTGGGGCTCGCCATGGCTGCCGTTGTCGGTGGCAAACAGCACACCCACCGCCACAAAGCTCAGCCAGAAGCCCGGCTGCAGCAGCGCCCACGGGTCCGCCGCCACCACCACGGCGCAGGCCAGCAGCCACACCAGGGGCCAGGGCCAGCGCAGCCCGGCACAACGCAGGGCAGCCACGGTGGCCAGCATCCACACCGTGCGCTGGGCCGGCACGCCAAAGCCGCTGAACAGCGCATAGCCCGCCGCCAGCAGCAGCCCGCCGGCCACGCCAGCGTGCTGCGCCGGCCAGGCCATGCACAGGCGTGGGCTGCGCCGCCACAGCCAGCCCACGGCGGCCGTGGCCACCCAGGCGAACATGGTGATGTGCAAACCCGAAATGCTCATGAGGTGTGCCACACCCGTGGCACGAAACACATCCCAGTCGGCCCGGTCAATCGCGTTCTGGTCGCCGGTGACCAGCGCCGCCACTATGCCGGCCCGCTGGCGGTCGTCCACCCGGGCAAAGATGGCGTCGCGCACCGTCTGGCGGGCCTGCTCTACCGGGTGCTGCCAGGTTACGCCCACGCGCCGGGGTGGCGGGTCGCCCGGGCCGGCGCGCACATAGCCCGTGGCCTGGACGCCCTGCTCCCACAGCCACAGCTCGTAGTCAAAACCATGCGGGTTCTGGTGGCCGTGCGGCGCCTTCAGGCGCACTGCCATCTGCCAGCGCTCACCGGCGCGCACATCGGCCGGCTGGCGGGTCAGCTCACCGGCGCCCATACCGCCATACCAGCCCAGCTGCAGCAAGGGCGGCAGGTTCACTTCATCGGCCCCCAGCCGGGCGGACTCCACCGCCAGGCGCAGGCGCAACCCGGTTTCGTTGCGCTGTGGCATGGCAGATACAACACCCGTGACCACCAGGTCGCGCCCCTGCAGGTCTGGCGCCAGGCCCTGGCTGGCAAAAGCCTGCGCCCGCCAGCCGCAGCTGCCGCTGCCCGCCAGCAGGGCGCCTGCCAGGGCCAGCACCACAGGCCATTGGCCTGCTATCTTTTTGGAAGCAGCCAGCACAAGCAGCACAGCTCCTGCCGCCACAATCGTCATGTAGGCCGCAACCGGCCAAAGCGCGGGCTGATGCAGCTGCAGCGCGGCGCCGGCAACGCTGGCGCCCAGCACGGGCACGATCAGCGCCGTCCTGCCCTCCCTCACCTCACAGGCACGGAAGAGTGCAGATATTGGCGCAGGTATCCCCTTGCTTGGTAGAGGACGGAGGATGGGCACCCTCCTTTTGCTCGGCAGGCGACGGTTCACCAGAGGTTTGCAAGGCGGCATACGCGCTACGGCATTCCTGGATGCGCCCGGCAAGAAGGATCAGGCCCGTAAATAGGCCCCGCGTCTGGATGGCATGCCGGCCATATTCAGAGCACGAGTCTGCGCCGTGGTACACACGGTGGGCACACCGATAACCCTTGTGCGGTGACAGGCGGCGCTGATAGAAGCCGATGAGGCCCAAGGCTATCGCTTGCATGTTTGCTCCCCGCGGTCTTCCTCGCACTTCTTAACGCATGCGTACTTGTCAGCGGCTTTGCAGGTCAAGGTAACCGGAATGCCCGGCATCCCCACCAATTTACCCGCCTGGGTAAGCGCAGAACATGCGACCGCTCTCCCACCGGCATCATCGGATCCCAGTCCGCATTGCTCTTCACATGCACTCGGATTCGGCTTTCGGGTCGGGAGCAGTCCGCCTGAGCATTCGCCGGTCACGCATATGGGCCGATTGGGATCGCTCCCGTTAGGTACACATTTCCAAACTCTGTCCGCGACGGCAACCGCTGAGTATCCCGGACCACACTCGTAGAGGCCAAGTGGGTCAATCTTGTTCAACGGATTGGCGCCCACATAGCCATACCGGTTGAGCCCCCCTTGATGGCCCACGGGATCAGGCTGCGTATATCGGCCGTCGACGGTTCGCAATGTGCGGTTGATGTTGTCCATCATGCCGGTTTCATCATCGTAGTAAGCAGCGCTTGCGGATATTGAAACTGCCATGCACGCAATCATGCACAAATACTTCAGCATCATTCCCTCCCTTTCATCATCTTCCTGGACTCCATTACTTCCTCCCGGCTCACGTAGCCGAGTTCCCTTGCTTTTTTTGCGTACTGCGCGGCATAAGACTTCCATCCGGCAGCGTCCGCTTTGTTGGCTGGCAGTCCTGCCTGTTGCTCGCAGAGCCTTGCAAACTGGTCATGGCCCAATGCATGCTGCGGGTTGAGTTCCAGCGCAGCAAGCCAGTAGTCGAATTTCTGTTGTGTCCGGTCTTTTCCAAGCGAACCGGCGGTCAGTTGCAGGAGGTCGCTCAAGTACTCACGGTTCTTGAGCGTGCGCATGTAGGCGCCGCTCTCCAGCCCCTTCTTGCTTACTGCGAATCTCCGGATGTAGTCCTCATCGGACTGGAACTTCCCACGAGCGGTGCATTCCACATTGCCGCGCGCGAATGAAAGCCCCCGATACCGCGCAAAGAAATGATCTGGTGCGTGTACCGGATAAATCGGGTATCCCGCGCGCTGAGCAACAGCGATGTAGAGCATGGGCAGCGTAATGCAAACACCCAGCTTGGTGTCCAGGATGGTGTCCAGAAAGTGATGCGCAGTGTTGTCAAGCGCATTTGGGGCGGGATCGTAACGATAGTTCTCCTGGAAAAAGAGAACGGTGTTGAGGGCTCGAATTTGGACCTCTGGATCACGGCTTCCCATGGCAAGGCTGATGGCGCGATCCGCCAGATCCCGAAGTTGGGCGAGGTAGTAGGGAAGATCGATGCTGGGGCGAACATCTTTGGCAAGTACTAGCGCCGCCTCGCCGACGTCAATCTCAGGCTCCTTGAGCTTGATAAGACGCGCGACATGGGGTGGCAAGTTCGCTTCGCCTGCGCTCGTGAACGGACAAGCCAGATGTGCTCCGGCCAGCAATAGACTCCTCCTGCGCATGCTCCTCCCTGAATATTCGCTTGGCCGGACGGGTCGCAAATTTCCGCCTTCGGCTTTGCAGAATTAGTTCTTTTGTAGCACATCTATTTGCACATGGCTATGCTTGAAAGTACGTCGCTCACAGATAACCAGCGCCAGCAGACTGGGCTGCTGCCGGTTTCATAGACACCTTGTTAAGGTGGAAAATGAAACTGGAGGTTGTTCATGGGAACGAGAAGGCAATTCAGCCGTGAGTTCAAGCTTGAGGCCGTGAGGCTGGTCAAGGACAGAGGCGTATCAATCGCTCAGGCGGCCAGGGATCTGGACGTTCATGAGAACGTGCTGCGCAAGTGGGTGCGGGAACTGCAGGTGGACCCGCAGCAGGCGTTCCCCGGCAAAGGGGTGATGAAGCCCGAGCAGGCGGAGATTGATCGGCTGAGGAAGGAAGTTGCCAAGTTGCGGATGGAGCGCGACATCCTGAAAAAAGCCGCAGCCTACTTTGCCAAGGACTCACTGTGAAGTTCGAGTTTGTGGCGAAGCACCGGGTGGCCTGGCCTGTCAATCTGATGTGCGAGGCGCTCGGTGTCTCGCGAAGCGGCTTCTATGCCTGGCTGGTGCGGCCCAGAAGCCGACGCAGCCGGGAAGACGAGGTATTGGGAACGCATGTTCGTCAAAGCTTTGTGGGCAGTGATCGCACCTACGGATCGCGCCGGGTCTGGCACGACGTGCTGGCCTTGGGCCATCGCTGTGGACTGCACCGTATCGAGCGGCTGATGCGTGAGCAGGCCCTGCGCGCCAGGCCGCGTCGCAGGGGGTTGCCCAAAGACATTGGCGCTCGTAGCGCCATTGCCGACAACATCCTCGACCGCCAGTTTGTAGCAAGTGCGCCGAATCAGAAATGGGTGGCCGACTTCACTTACATCTGGACGGCCGAAGGCTGGCTGTATGCGGCTGCGGTGATGGACCTGTACTCGCGCCGGATCGTGGGCTGGTCAATGCATGACAGCATGACCTCGCAGTTGGTCGCCGATGCATTGATGATGGCCGTGTGGCGCCGCGGCAAACCGGCCGCACTGCTACATCACTCGGACCAGGGCAGCCAATACACCAGCGAGCACTTCCGGGGGTTGCTCAAGGAGCAAGGCATCACCTGCAGCATGAGTCGCGCCGGTGAGGTGTGGGACAACTCGGCGATGGAAAGCTTCTTCAGCTCGCTGAAGACAGAAAGAATTGCCAGAAAAGTTTACCGATTCAGAGAGCAGGCCCGTGCCGATGTCTTTGATTACATCGAGAGGTTCTACAACCCGAGAAGACGTCATTCAACGGTGGGCTACGTCAGTCCGATAGACTTTGAGAAAGCTCGAGAAGCTTAGGTCGGTGTCCACGGAACCGGCAGCAGCCCAGACTGGGGAAGCAAGCAGTGGCTAGGATTCATGCAAGCTACGAAGGATTGGGACATGCGGGTGCATGCCGTTGGGGCCAATGAGTTTTTTTGCTGTTCGATCAAGCGCCATCCCATGGCCGATTGCTGGGCCTGGGCACTGGAGTGGAACCACCAACATCGGTTGGCCGGATTTCTGGGTGATCGCGGTGCGGCGCAGGCCCTCGTAGACAGCATCCCCGCCGAGGAACTCAAAGAGATTTCACTCGCCCCTAATCGATACATCCGGTTTCGCCAGGAAGTTCAGTTGGCAGATGCCGACGACATCTTGTTCTCGATCCAGGACGACGATGAAGGCCCAAGCGTTGAGTCGTCTAAGCTCAGTCCACAGTCTACGTGTTGCGGACGCGCTACATAACATCACTTGATTCAGCGTGATGCCGACAGCGGCGACGCTGGCGCATTCTCCCGCTGATCGTTGTATTTGGCATCACCCCATGCCAAACGGCGCGTGCAGCGTTCATGCCCACTGGCTCAGACCTTGCTAGTATCTGCCGCATGTCCATCCATGCCGCCCTGAACCACGTCACCCACTACAAGTACGACCGCCCGGTCACTCTGGGCCCTCAGGTCATACGCCTGCGACCTGCGCCGCACTGCCGCAGCAACGTCATCTCCTATTCGCTGAAGATCGAGCCCGCAGGCCATTTCATCAACTGGCAGCAGGACCCGTTTGCCAACTACCAGGCCCGCCTGGTGTTCCCCGAGAAAACCACCGAATTCAAGGTCACGGTGGACCTGGTGGTCGAAATGGCGGTGTACAACCCGTTCGACTTTTTCCTGGAGCCCGAGGCCGAGAACTTCCCGTTCAAGTACACGAAGGCTGTGCGCGACGAGCTGGCGCCCTACCTGACCACCGATCCCATGACGCCGCTGGTCAAGGCGTACCTGGACAAGATCGACCGCACCGAGCGGCGCACGATTGACTTCCTGGTGGGGCTGAACCAGCAGGTGTCACAGGACATCAGGTATCTGATCCGCATGGAGCCCGGCGTGCAGACGCCGGAGGAAACCCTGAAGCTGGCCGCAGGATCGTGTCGCGACTCGGGCTGGCTGCTGGTGCAGCTGCTGCGCCACATGGGCCTGGCCGCGCGTTTCGTGTCGGGCTACCTGATCCAGTTGGTGCCCGACGTCAAGTCTTTGGACGGCCCCAGTGGCACCACGGTTGATTTCACCGACCTGCACGCCTGGTGCGAGGTATACCTGCCCGGCGCGGGCTGGGTGGGGCTGGACGCCACGTCGGGCCTGATGGCCGGCGAAGGTCACATCCCCCTGGCCTGCACGCCCCAGCCGTCGGGCGCGGCGCCCATTGAAGGCGGCGTGGACAAGGCCGAGGTCGAGTTTGCCCACCACATGGTTGTGTCACGCATTTACGAATCCCCGCGCGTGACCCTGCCCTACACCGAAGAGCAATGGGCCAAGGTGCTGGCCCTGGGCGACGCGGTCGACGCCGAGCTGCAGGCCGGCGACGTGCGCCTGACCATGGGCGGCGAGCCCACCTATGTGGCCGTGGCAGACCGCGACGCCGCCGAATGGAACACCGACGCGCTGGGCCCCACCAAGCGCGGCTACGCCACCGAGCTGGTGCACAAGCTGCGTGCCGAATACGGCGACGGCGGGTTTTTGCACTTTGGCCAGGGCAAGTGGTACCCGGGCGAACAGCTGCCGCGCTGGGCGCTGTCGATCTGCTGGCGCGCTGACGGCCAGCCCGTGTGGCGCAACCCGGCCCTGTTTGCCGACGAGCGCGATGCGCACCACTACACCAGCGAAGACGCCAAACGCTTTGCCGACACACTGGCGGGCAAGCTGAACCTGAGCAACCGCTTCATCCAGCCTGGCTATGAAGACGTGTTTTATTACCTGTGGCGCGAACGCCGCCTGCCGGTCAACGTGGACCCGTTTGATTCACGCCTGGACGACGAACTGGAGCGCGCCCGCCTGCGCCGCGTGTTTGAACAGAAGCTGGACAGCGTGGTGGGCTACGTGCTGCCCCTGCAGCCCAACCCCCAGGCGGCCACGGGCGCGGGCCCACGCCTGGCCGGCAACCTGTGGAGCACCGGGCCCTGGTTCTACCGCGACGACCGCATGTACCTGATCCCCGGCGATTCGCCCATGGGCTACCGGCTGCCGCTGGATTCATTGCCCTGGGTCAGCAAGGCCGACTACCCCTATCTGATCGAGCAGGACCCGACCGCGCCGCAGTCCGCGCTGCCCGCAGCCTCATCCATGCAGGCCCGCTACGCCACCACCCCTGCCGGTGTGGCCGGCCGCGACCTGCCCTACCTGGCCGGCGCCAGCGCGCCCGGCGAGGCCCAGCGTGTGCACCAGAGCGGTCTGGTTGGCGCGGGCAGCACGGGTACGGGCACCGGCACCGCACGCACCCCCGGCCAGCCCGAGCCCGAAGGCTTCATGCAGGCGCCCACCCGGTTTGAATCGGCGCATGGCTACACCCGCACGGCCCTGTGCATTGAGGCCCGCGACCCGCGCCGCGCCAGCGGCCCCAAGGCCGAGGCCACGGGTAAAAAGTCGTCCATGCTGTATGTCTTCATGCCGCCGCTGGAGCGGCTGGAGGATTACCTGGACCTGCTGGCCGCGATTGAGGCCACCGCTGAAACATTGGGCGTGAAGATCGTGATCGAGGGCTACCCGCCCCCGCGTGATGCGCGCCTGAAGCTGCTGCAGGTCACGCCCGACCCCGGCGTGATCGAGGTCAACATCCACCCCGCCCACAGCTGGCGCGAGCTGGTGGACCACACCGAGTTTTTGTACCAGGCCGCGTTTGAGTCGCGCCTGAGTGCTGAAAAATTCATGACGGATGGCCGCCACACCGGCACCGGCGGCGGCAACCACTTTGTGATGGGTGGTGCCACCACGGCCGACAGCCCGTTCCTGCGCAAGCCCGAGCTGCTGGCCAGCCTGATCCTTTACTGGCACAACCATCCGTCGTTGAGCTACCTGTTCAGCGGCATGTTTGTGGGCCCGACCAGCCAGGCGCCGCGCGTGGACGAAGCCCGCAACGACCAGCTGTACGAGCTGGAAATTGCCCTGCGCGAGATGGAGCGCAACCGCGAAGAGTTCGGCCAGGACATGCCACCCTGGCTGGTGGACCGCACGCTGCGCAACATCCTGGTGGACGTGACCGGCAACACCCACCGCAGCGAGTTCTGCATCGACAAGATGTACTCGCCCGATTCAGCCACGGGCCGCCTGGGCCTGCTGGAGCTGCGCGCGTTTGAAATGCCGCCGCATGCGCGCATGAGCATCGTGCAGCAGCTGCTGCTGCGCGCGCTGATCGCACGCTTCTGGAAAACGCCGTACAAGGCACCGGCCACCCGCTGGGGTACCGAGCTGCATGACCGCTTCCTGCTGCCCACCTTTGTCAAGATGGACCTCAACGACGTGCTGGCTGAAATGCGCGAGGCCGGCTATGCGTTTGACACATCGTGGTTCGCGCCGCACTTTGAATTCCGCTTCCCGCTGGTGGGCGAGGTGCAGTCGCGCGGCATCGAGCTGACGCTGCGCAATGCGCTGGAGCCCTGGCACGTGATGGGCGAAGAAGGCTCGCCGGGCGGTACCGTGCGCTATGTGGACTCGTCGCTGGAGCGCATTGAGGTGCGCGTGACCGGCCTGAACGAAAGCCGCTACGTCGTGACGGTCAACGGCTGCGCACTGCCCATGCAATCCACCGGCACCATGGGTGAATTTGTCTCTGGTGTGCGCTACAAGGCCTGGAACCCGCCGTCGGCACTGCACCCCAGCATCGGCGTGCATGCACCGCTGACCTTCGACATCGTGGACACCTGGATGAAGCGCTCCTTGGGCGGCTGCCAGTACCACGTGGCCCACCCGGGTGGACGCAACTACGACAGCTTCCCCGTCAACGCGTACGAGGCCGAGAGCCGGCGCATGGCGCGCTTTTTCCGCATGGGTCATACGCCGGGCACCATGGACGTGCCGCCGGCCACGATCAACGTGGCGGGCAGCCGCGAATTCCCGTTCACGCTGGACCTGCGGCGCGCGCTGCAGGGGTAGCCGGGCAAGACCTTGGGCTATGCGTCGTGGGCATGCAACATGCGCATGGCCCACGCCCTTGGGCAATGTGACAATAGGATGACGTGGACAAACGCAACGATTCGGTCGACTCCCTTTTTGCCGCAGACGCCCAGGAAGCCCCTGCCGACTTGGCGGGCGCTTTGGCGCCGCCTGCAGCCGCCGGCCATTTTGACGAGCTGCGCGGCGTAGCGGCGCCCGCGCCCGACGCCCCCCGCACGGCCGGCCCGCACATACCCCTGACACCGCACTGGGCCCGTTTTTTTGAAAATCTGGGCCGCGAAGGCTTTCACGACCTGAACCGCCGCACCGTCAACCTGGAACGCCAGGTACGCGACAACGGCGTCACCTACAACGTCTATGCCGACGCCAACGGGCCGCAACGGCCCTGGTCGCTGGACCTGTTCCCGCTGATCATTTCGCCGCAAAGCTGGCGCCAGATCGAAACTGGCGTGATCCAGCGCACCCGCCTGCTGGACCGCGTGATGGCCGATGTGTATGGCCCCCAGCGCCTGCTGGCCGACGGGCTGCTGCCCAGCGCGCTGGTGCAGGGCCACCCTGGCTACCTGCGCGCCATGCACGGCGTGCCGCCGGTGGGCGGCACGCACCTGCACATTGCGGCGTTTGACCTGGCACGCGGTCCCGACGGCAACTGGTGGGTGGTGTCCCAGCGCACGCAGGCGCCGTCGGGCCTGGGCTACCTGCTTGAAAACCGCCTCATCACGTCGCGCCTGTTCCCCGAGGGCTTTCGCTACATGCACGTGCAGCGCCTGGCAGCCTGCTACCGCGCCCTGGTCGACGGCCTGCGCCAGATGAGCCCGGGCGGCTCTGAAGCACGCATCGTGCTGCTCACGCCGGGCCCGTACAACGAAACCTATTTCGAACACGCCTACCTGGCGCGCTACCTGGGCCTGACCCTGGTGGAGGGCAGCGACCTGACGGTGCGTGACCAGCGCCTGTACCTCAAGACCCTGCAGGGCCTGCAGCCCGTGCATGGCCTGCTGAAAAGGCTGGACGACGAGTTCCTGGACCCACTGGAGCTGCGCAGCGACTCGCGCCTGGGTGTGCCGGGCCTGTTGCAGGCCATCCGCGCGGGCAATGTGCTGGTGGCCAACGCACCCGGCTCGGCTTTTCTGGAATCGACCGCGCTGCTGGGCTTTTTGCCGGCGCTGTCGCGCCATCTGCTGAGCGAAGAGCTCAGCCTGCCGTCGCTGGCCACCTGGTGGTGCGGCGAGCGCGCCGCCATGGAGGCCGTGCTGCCCCAGCTGCCTGACAGCGTCATCAAGCCCACCTGGCCCGGTGGCGACATGTCGGCCGTGCTGGGCCGCACGCTGACCCGCCGCGGGCTGGACGAATGGGCCGGGCGCATTGTGCGCCAGGGCGACGAGCACACGGTGCAGGCCCACATGCCGCTGTCGCAGATGCCCACCTGGAAGTCCGACGCCACCGGCGACCACATTGCGCCGCGTTCGGTCATGCTGCGCGTGTTTGCCGTGTGCGACGGCCCGCAGTCCTGGCGCGTGCTGCCCGGCGGGCTGGCCCGCATTGCCAGCGCCAACCTTGAAATTGCCTCCATGCAGCGCGGGGGCAGCAGCGCCGACGTGTGGGTGCTGACCGACGGCGAGGTCGACGCCACCACCCTGCTGGCGCACGACCAGCCGGGCCCGGCCGTGACGCACCGCAGCGGCCTGGTAACCAGCCGCGCGGCCGAAAACCTGTTCTGGCTGGGCCGCTACACCGAGCGCACCGAGAACTCCATCCGCCTGGCCCGCCTGGTGCTGGAATGCATGAACGGCGAAGACCAGTCGTCCCAGCCGCTGCTGGCCTGGCTGAGCGAGCTGGCCACGCAGCATGCGCTGGTGCTGGAAGGCGTGCCGGCAGCCACCCATGCGCGGCGCGTGTTCGAGCGCTCCCTGATTGCCGCGCTGGCCGACACCGAGCACGCCACCAGCGTCGGCTACAACCTGCGCTCACTCAAGAGCGCTGCGTCAGCCGTGCGTGAACGCCTGTCGCAGGAGCAATGGAACGTAATCGTGCGGGCCGAGGCCGAGTTCTTCCGCCAATGCGCGATCTGCACCGAAGACGGCGACTATTCACCGGTGGAGGCCATGCGCATCCTGGACACCGTCAACGGCTACACCGCCGCCATGACGGGCGCGCAAACCGACCGCATGTCGCGTGACGCCGGCTGGCGCCTTTTGTCCAGCGGGCGCCACATCGAACGCCTGGGCTTTCTGGCGTCGGCGCTGGCCCAGAGCTTTGAAACCGGCGCGGTCTTTGACGAAGGCGGCTTTGAGGCCGTGGTGGCACTGTTTGACAGCACCATCACCTTCCATTCGCAGTACCAGCAGCGCCACGACGTGCCCGCGCTCGTGGACCTGCTGGTGATAGACCGCGACAACCCCCGGTCCCTGGGCTGGGTGGCCCAGACATTGCGCGGGCGCCTGGCCAAGCTGGAGGGCACGGCCGCCGGCGTGGTGCCTGAGGTAGCCCAAAGCGTGCCCGACCCGCAGGCCTGGTCGCTGCAAGCCCTGTGCGAGCGCGACGCAGACGGCCGTTACACCGCGCTGATCACCGAGCTGCAGCGCTGCAGCGACGCGGCGTGGCGCCTGTCGGATGCGTTAAGCGCCCGCTACTTCACCCATTCAGACGCCCGCCAAAGTCTGGGAGCCTAAAAACATGACCCCCACGCTCGTCACTTCGTGTACTTCGCTGCCCCCCGAGGAGGCCGCAACCGCCTTGGGGCGGCCCGGCGGCGGTTGATCATGCTGCTGCGTGTGATCCACGAAACGGTGTACGACTATGCGCCGCCCGTCAAAAATGCCCAGCACATGGCCCACCTGAAGCCACGCGAGGGCGATGGGCAGGCCCTGCTCAGCCACACGCTGGCCGTCACGCCCGAACCCGCCCAGCAAACCGAGGCGCTGGACGTCTATGGCAATGCGCGCGCGTTCTTCAATTTGCCGGCAGCGCATGACGAGCTGATCGTCGTGGCACACAGCGTGGTGTCCACCACGGCCCCGCCCACCCCGCAGCCGGGCTTGCCCTGGGAACAGGTGCGCGAGCGCATGCGCTACCACCGCGGCGCCGCGTATGACGCAGCCACAGAATTCACCTTCCCCTCACCCTATGTGCCGCGCCATGACGACTTCATCGCCTACGCGCGACCCAGCTTCTCGGCCGACCGCCCATTGATGGAAGCGGCCTGGGACCTGATGGAGCGCATCCACGAAGACTTTGAATACGCGTCACAGGCCACCGAGGTCAACACCCCCGCGCTGGAGGCGCTGGCCATGCGCAAGGGCGTGTGCCAGGACTTCGCCCACATCATGATCGCCTGTCTGCGCGGCATGGGCCTGCCGGCGCGCTACGTCAGCGGCTACCTGCTGACCGAGCCGCCGCCCGGCCAGCCCCGGCTGGTGGGCAGCGATGCGTCGCACGCCTGGGTGTCGGTCTGGTCGCCGCAACGCGACGGCGGCGGCACCTGGTGCGACCTGGACCCGACCAACAAGCGCGCACGCGGCGAAGACTATGTGACGCTGGCCGTGGGCCGCGACTATTCAGATGTTTCACCGGTGCGCGGCGTGATTCATGGGGGTGAGCGGCATACACTGAATGTGGGCGTCACGGTCGAACCCGTGGAAAGCCCCCCGATGCAATCCCAATCGCAATCCCAATCGCAATGAGCCACACCGTGAACATCTACGACAAACTCAAAGAACTCAACATCACCCTGCCGCCGGTGGCCGTGCCCGCCGCAGCCTATGTGCCCTTTGTGCAGACCGGCAACCTGGTCTTCGTCAGCGGCCACATCGCCAAAAAAGACGGCAAGCCCTGGGTCGGCCAACTGGGCGCCAACATGACCACCGACGAAGGCAAGCTCGCCGCCCGCGCGATTGCCATCGACCTGATGGGCACGCTGCACGCCGCTTGCGTGGCAGCGGGTGGTGACCTCAACCAGGTCAAGCGCATCGTCAAGCTCATGAGCCTGGTCAACTCCACCGGCAGCTACACCGAGCAGCACCTGGTGACCAATGGTGCGAGCGAACTGTTTGGCGCCGTGTTTGGTGACAAAGGCGCACATGCGCGCAGCGCGTTTGGTGTGGCGCAGATCCCGCTGGGTGCCTGCGTAGAGATTGAGCTGATCGCCGAGATTTGATTCCCCCCGAAGCAGCCTGCGGCTGCCTCCCCCCAAGGGGCGCCACCAGCGGCCCGGCGAAGCCGGTTCCGCGGTGGCACTGGAAGGGGCCTACTCCACCCGTTCCACCGACACCGGCTTGAACACAAAGCTCCCGTCCTTGCCCTTGCGTCCACGCGCAGCCCGCGCGTTGTTCAGCGTGCGGATCTCCAGCACTTCTTCACGCTCCTTGTCGCGGAAGGTGCCCGTGATGCGCACGCTGCGGGTGTAGGCCGCCGCGCCGGCCAGGCTGTCCTTGTTGTCCAGGTCCATGAGCATCAGGCCACGGCCGCCGCCGGCCATGGGCTTGAGTTCGGTGATCTCGAATGTGAGCACGCGCCGCGACGCGGACACACAGGCCACGTGGGTGGCGGGCAGGTACACGCCATCGGGCACGGTGCCCGCCGGTGCCGGGACGTTGGCGGGTGATGGGCGGCAAACCACTTCGCCCTCGCCCAGGCTGATGAAGGCCTTGCCGGCCTTCTGGCGCGAAATCATGTTCTCGACCGTCGCCAGAAAGCCATAGCCGCCACTGCCCGACAGCAGCAACCATGCGCCCGGTGCCCCGGCGTAGTAGTGCAGCAGCTGCGTGCCAGACTCCAGCTCGATCAGCGTGGTCAGGGGCTGGCCGTCACCGCGTGCGCCGGGCAGCATGGCCACCGCCACTGAATACACGCGCCCGTTGCTGCCAAAGGCCAGCAGCGTGTCCACCGTGCGGCATTCAAACGTGCTGTACAGGCCGTCACCGGCCTTGAAGGCAAAGCTTGCCGCGTCGTGGCCATGGCCGCTGCGGGCGCGCACCCAGCCTTTTTGCGACACCACCACGGTCACCGGCTCGTCCACGATCTTCACTTCGGCCACGGCCTTTTTCTCGGCCTGGATCAGCGTGCGGCGGGGGTCGGCAAACTGTTTGGTGTCGGCCTCGATTTCCTTGATCATCAGGCGGCGCAATGCGGCCGGGCTGCCCAGGATTTCTTCCAGCTTTTTCTGCTCGTCGCGCAGGGTGGACAGCTCCTGCTCGATCTTGATCGCCTCCAGCCGCGCCAACTGGCGCAGGCGGATTTCAAGAATGTCTTCGGCCTGCCGCTCACTCAAGCGGAAGCGTTCGATCAGCGCCGCCTTGGGCTCGTCGCTCTGGCGGATGATGGCGATCACTTCGTCGATGTTCAGCAGCACCAGCTGGCGGCCTTCCAGGATGTGGATGCGGTCCAGCACCTTGGCCAGGCGGTACTGTGATCGGCGCTGCACCGTCTGCTGGCGAAAATCAATCCACTCCTGCAGCATCTGGCGCAAAGACTTTTGCACCGGTTTGCCGTCCAGCCCCACCATGGTGAGGTTGATGGACGACGACGTTTCCAGGCTGGTGTGCGCGAGCAGCGCCGTGATCAGTTCCTGCTGCCCGATGCGGCTGGTCTTGGGCTCAAACACCAGGCGCACGGCTGCGTCCTTGCTCGACTCATCGCGCACGGCATCCAGCACCGCCAGGATGGACGCCTTCAGCTGGGTCTGCTCCTGCGTCAGCGCCTTCTTGCCGGCCTTGACCTTGGGGTTGGTCAGCTCTTCAATTTCTTCCAGCACCTTTTGCGTGCTGACGCCGGGCGGCAGCTCGGTCACGATCAGCTGCCACTGGCCGCGGGCCAGGTCTTCGATCTTCCAGCGGGCGCGCACCTTCATCGAGCCGCGGCCCGTGCGGTAGGCATCCGCAATGTCTTGCGCCGGGCTGATGATCTGGCCGCCACCGGGGTAGTCGGGGCCGGGCACCAGCGTCATCAGCTCGTCATCCGTCAGCTTGGGGTTCTTGATGAGGGCCACGCAGGCCTCGGCCACTTCCTTGAGGTTGTGGCTGGGGATCTCGGTGGCCAGGCCCACGGCAATGCCGCTGGCGCCGTTGAGCAGCGTGAACGGCAGGCGGGCGGGCAGCTGGCGCGGTTCTTCGGTGGATCCGTCGTAGTTGGGCACGAAATCAACCGTGCCTTCGTCGATCTCGTCCAGCAGCAGGCTGGTGATCTTGGCCAGGCGTGCCTCGGTGTAGCGCATGGCCGCGGCGCCGTCGCCGTCGCGGCTGCCAAAGTTGCCCTGCCCGTCGATCAGCGGGTAGCGCTGGCTGAAGTCCTGCGCCATGCGCACCAGCGCGTCGTACGCGGCCTGGTCGCCGTGCGGGTGAAAGCGGCCCAGCACATCACCCACCACGCGTGCCGACTTGACCGGCTTGGCCCCGCTGTTGCCCGAAAACCCCAGGCCCATGCGCGACATGCTGTACAGGATGCGCCGCTGCACCGGCTTCTGGCCGTCGCACACGTCGGGCAGGGCGCGGCCCTTCACGACGCTTAACGCGTATTCCAGGTAAGCGCGCTGGGCATAGGTGGCCAGGTTCAGCTGCGAGTCGTCGCTGCTGTCAAACGTCATCAGGTCTTGCTCCATGGGGCGTACAAATCAACGATTCAGGAAAAATGAAAAAAGATCAGGCCAGCAACTCTTCGGCGCTGACAGACACGATGCGCCGGTCTGTGGGCGCACGCAGCTGGTCGTCCAGCAGCGATGCCAGCCGCGCCAGCAGCGCCTTGGCCGTCAGGCCCTCTTGCGGCACGGCGGTGACCACCATGCGCAGTTGCAGAAATTCTGCCTTGGCCTGTGGCAGGGGTTCCTTGAGCGCCGCCACCAGGATGCGCGTGCCCACCTGGGACGCCCCCTGGGCCAGCGACATGCCTTCGGCCAGCACGGCGATGCGCCGGTGCGATATGCGCGCAGCCACATCGGCCTCGCCCAGCGCCTGGCGGATGCGCCCGGCGGCAGTCAGCACGGAAGATTCCGCCACTTCGGGGCCAAACTCACGCACCAGCGCGTTAAGGTTTTCAATTTCCACCAACAGCACCACGCTGGGGTGTCCATAGCGGCGCAGGATGGCGCGGGCTGCATCAATGCGGTCGGCAAAGATCAGTGGTGTGCTCAGGCCGGTCAGCGGGTCTGTCACCTTGCGCGCATCCACACGGACCCGGGTCTCGGCAAACATGCGGCTGCGCCACACAGTGGCCAGGTAGGTGCCGGCAGCCCACAGCGTCAACGCCGCGGCCAGCTGCACGGGGGCGGCCGCGACCAGGCCCAGCGCATGGCCGCCCAGGTTGACAGCGGCCAGCACCAGCGACAACAAAGCCGCACCCAGCCACCAGGCCCAGGGCTGGCTTTGCGGCCAGGCCCGCAGCAGCACCAGCAACATGGCAGCGCCGAACGCGGCCGCGCCCGGCAGCAGCAGGCTCCAGCCGCCCAGCGCACCCACGGCGGCAACCACGGGCAGCAGCACGCTCATGGCGAGCAGCACCTGGCGCAGCCTGCGCATGGCACCGGCGTGGTTGACCAGCTCGCGCAGCACCAGGCAGGCCACGCCCAGCAGCGTCAGCATGGCAACTTCAGGCAGCCACCGGCCCAGGTCGCCGGGCATCGGCCGCACAAAGGCATACAGCACGATCAGGCCCAGCCCCGTGGTCAGCGCATGCAACAGCAACGCGCGTTCGCGGTACGCCTGGGCAATGAGAATGCAAAAAAAAGCCACCAGCAGCAGCGCACCGGCAAAGCCTGCCAGCAGCAACTTCTCAAGGGTACTGGCGGTCGCGAGCTCAGTCACGTTCGATCTTGAACTCGGCCTGTGCGGGCGCCACGGCCACCGGCGCCAGCGGCGCGATCATGTTGCCGCGGCCCACCGCGCCGCCAACCGGCGCGGTTGCTCCATACGCGCCGCCAACCGGCGCGGTTGCTCCATACACGCCGCCAACCGGCGCTGTTGCTCCATACACGCTGCCAATGGGCGCCGCCATCTGCATGCGCACCCGCGTGGGCGAGCGCCGCTCAGCAAGCACTTCCGGCGGCTTGAGCATGGTGTACAGCTGCATCACCGTGCGCACGTAGTTCTGTGTCTCTTTGTAGTTGGGGATGCGGTTGCCCGCGCGCTGCACAGCGCCCTCGCCCGCGTTGTAGGCCGCCAGCGCCAGCTCCAGCTGCCCCGGGAACATGTTGATCAGGTCGCGCAGGTAGCGGCTGCCGGCGCGGATGTTGGTGCGCGGGTCGGTCAGCTTTTGCTGCACCGGCGTTTTGGCGTCGCCCGACACGCCATAGCGCTCGGCCGTCGCCGGGATGATCTGCATCAAACCCACCGCCCCCTTGGGCGACACGGCGCGCGCGTCAAAGCCCGATTCGGTGGCGATCAGCGCCTGCAGCAGCTCGTAATCGATGCCGTGGCGGTTGGACGCCTCGCGCAGATGGTGCTTGACCTGTTTGTAGCTGGGCGACACTTCAAAAAAAGCCAGCAGCTTGGGCGGCGCCGTGGGCACGGCCACAGCACGCGGCGTGTGGGCCACCGGCGCCACGCCCCGCGCGGTGTCAAAGCGCTCGTCGCCGCGAAAAAACAGCTCGTAGCGCTCGTCCAGCCGCTCGGACGCAAAATGGGCCACGCCCTTGCTGTCCACAAAGCCCCAGATATCGGCCCGCGCCGCCAGCGGAAACAGGCACAACACCAGCAATGCCAGCACAGCCGTCTTCAGCCCGGGCACCTCTCGCAGCCATTGCAGCAGGCGCTTCATGCAAACATCTCCCGGCCCTGCGCACGGCGCGCGGCAAACTCGGGCACCAGCATGGACATGACGATCAGCGAGTCACGCCCGTCAGCCACGCGCACAGCGTCGCGCAGGCGGCCTTCCAGCACAAAGCCTTCGCCCTGGTACAGGCCCTGGGCACGTGCATTGCGCTCTTTCACGTCCAGCCAGAAGCGGTGCGCCCCCAGGTCGTCAAACACGATTTTCTTGACCACCCGCAGCGCGGCACGCCCATAGCCCAGGCCCTTTTCCTGCACCACCATGCGCTTGAGTTCCAGCGACTGGTTCTGGCTGCGGCAACCGATCAGGATGACAAAGCCCGCTGCGTCCAGACCGGCGCCAGCTTCAATGATGAAGTGACGAAAGTCGGGGAAGCGGATGGCGGCTTCATGCTGGGTGCGCTCCCAGGGTGTGATGAACGGCAGGTTGGCCGGGTCCTGCTCCAGCGACAGCACATAGTCCAGGTCGCTTTGCATGGTCGGGCGCAGCCGGACCCGGGCAGGTGCTTTCACAGAGGCGGCCACGGCACTCATCTCTTTTCCAGGGCCATCGCGGAGCCGGCTTTGCCGGGCCGCTGATGGCGCCCCCTTGAGGGGGAGGCGGCCGCAGGCCGCTTCGGGGGTGTTTGCTTCATATATCGATTTCGACCGAGTCACCGTGAAGCTCCATCAGCTCACGGCGGGCCGCAGCTTCGCCCTTGCCCATGAGCTTGGTGATCAGGTTTTCGGTCTGCAGGAAGTCCATGCTGCCCAGTTGTACCGGAAGCAGCCGGCGCGTGTCTGGATTGAGCGTCGTTTCCCACAATTGTTCCGCACTCATTTCACCCAGGCCCTTGAAGCGGCTGATGCTCCAGGCGCCTTCGCGCACGCCTTCCTTGCGCAATTTGTCGAGAATGGCTGTCAACTCACCTTCATCCAGCGCGTACACCTTGGACGCAGGCTTCTTGCCGCGGGCCGGCGCGTCCACCCGAAACAGCGGCGGGCGGGCCACATACACATTGCCCGACTCAATGAGCTTGGGGAAATGCCGGAAAAACAGCGTCAGCAGCAGCACCTGGATGTGCGAGCCGTCCACGTCGGCGTCTGACAGGATGCAGACCTTGCCGTAGCGCAGGCCGCTCAGGTCGGGCGTGTCGTTGGGGCCATGCGGGTCCACGCCGATGGCCACGGCGATGTCGTGGATTTCGGTGTTGGCAAACAGGCGGTCGCGTTCGACCTCCCAGGTGTTCAGCACCTTGCCGCGCAGCGGCAGCACGGCCTGGCATTCCTTGTCGCGGCCCATCTTGGCGCTGCCACCGGCGGAATCGCCCTCGACCAGGAACACCTCGTTATGGCTCGTGTCCTTGCTTTCGCAGTCGGTCAGCTTGCCGGGCAGCACGGCCACGCCCGAGCCCTTGCGCTTCTCCACCTTTTGCCCGGCCTTTTGGCGGGTCTGCGCGGCCTTGATGGCGAGCTCGGCCAGCTTCTTGCCGTAGTCCACATGCTGGTTCAACCACAGCTCCAGCGCCGGGCGCACAAAGCTGGACACCAGCCGCACCGCGTCGCGCGAATTCAGGCGTTCCTTGATCTGACCCTGAAACTGCGGGTCCAGCACCTTGGCGCTGAGCACATAGCTGGCGCGGGCAAACACGTCTTCGGGCAGCAGCTTCACGCCCTTGGGCAACAGCGAATGCAGCTCGATGAAGCTCTTGACGGCGTTGAACAGGCCGTCGCGCAGGCCGGCCTCGTGCGTGCCGCCGGCGCTGGTGGGGATCAGGTTGACGTAGCTCTCGCGCACCGGCTGGCCGTCTTCGGTAAAGGCCACGCACCACGACGCGCCCTCGCCTTCGGCAAAGTTGTCTTTTTCGTTGACGGCCTTGTCGGCAAAGCCTTCGCCTTCAAACAGCGGGATCACCGGGTCGCCCGACAGCGTCTGCATCAGGTAGTCACGCAGGCCACCCTTGTACAGCCAGGTTTGCGTGTCCTTGGTCTTTTCATTCACCAGCGTGACGGTCACGCCGGGCATCAGCACGGCCTTGCTGCGCAGCAGGTGCGTCAGGTCGGCCATGGGCAGCGCGGGGGATTCAAAGTATTTGGGGTCGGGCCACACGCGCACCGACGTGCCCTGCCTGCGGTCGCCCTCGCCGGCCTTGCGCAGCACCAGTGGCTCGGTCACGTCGCCCGCTTCAAACACCAGGCGGGCCACCATGCCGTCGCGGTAGCTGGTGGCCTCCAGCCGCTTGGCCAGGGCATTGGTCACGCTCACGCCCACGCCGTGCAAGCCGCCCGAGAAGCTGTAGGCGCCGCCTTTGCCCTTGTCGAACTTTCCGCCGGCGTGCAACCGGGTGAACACCAGCTCGATCACCGGGGCCTTTTCCTCCGGGTGCAGCCCGTAGGGAATGCCGCGGCCGTCGTCGTCAATGCTGGTGGAGCCGTCGGCGTGCAGCGTGACCTTGATCTTGCGGCCGTGGCCGGCCAGCGCTTCGTCGGCCGAGTTGTCCAGCACCTCCTGCAGGATGTGCAGCGGGTTGTCGGTGCGCGTGTACATGCCCGGGCGCTGCTTCACAGGCTCCAGGCCCTTGAGCACGCGGATCGAGCCCTCGGAGTAGTCAGAAAGTGGTTTGGTTGCCATGGGAGGGGGGATTGTAGATCTGTACGAATATACAGTTTTCAGGAATCCCTGGCCAGATTCATGCGGCCTGGTCATCAATCGATTGAAAAGCTTTCACGAGCCAGCCGTGTGCGGCAACGGGCACCTTTGGGTACATTCACCCGCATGACAACGCATAACAAATCCCTTTCGATGGCCCAGGTGCTGATCTGCGGCGCGGCCATTGTCACGCTGTCCATGGGCGTGCGCCATGGTTTCGGCCTGTGGCTGCAGCCCATTACCCAGGCGCAGAACTGGTCGCGCGAAACCTTTGCCTTTGCCATAGCCATCCAGAACCTGTCCTGGGGTGTGTTTGGCGTGTTCGCCGGCATGGTGTCAGACCGGTTTGGCGCGTTTCGCGTGTTGATCGTAGGCAGCCTGCTGTATGGCGCCGGTTTGGCGGGCATGGCCCTGAGCACAACGCCGCTTTCGTTCACCCTCACTGCGGGCGTGCTGCTGGGCGCGGCACAGGCCGGCACCACCTATGCCGTGGTTTACGGCGTGATCGGCCGGCAGATCGACCCGGCCAAGCGGTCCTGGGCGATGGGGGTGGCTGCGGCCGCCGGGTCGTTTGGCCAGTTCCTGATGGTGCCCATCGAGGGCTTTCTGATCAGCAGCCTGGGCTGGAAAGAAGCGCTGCTGGCCCTGAGCCTGTTTGTGCTGCTGATCAGCCCGCTGGCCATCGGCTTGCGCGAGCCGGGCTTTGCGGGCGGCGCGGCGCCCGTGCGCGACCAGTCGATCCTGCAGGCGCTGCGCGAAGCGTTCAAGTACCCGAGCTTCCAGCTGCTGATGGCGGGGTATTTTGTTTGCGGCTTCCAGGTGGTGTTCATTGGCGTTCACATGCCCAGCTACCTCAAGGACAAAGGCCTGTCGCCCATGGTGGCCAGCTACGCGCTGGCGCTGATCGGCCTGTTCAACGTGTTCGGCACCTACATTGCCGGCTCGCTGGGCCAGCGCATGGCCAAGCGCAAGATCCTGGCGTTCATTTACTTCGCCCGCGCCGTGGCGATTGCGGTGTTTCTGGTGGTGCCGCTGTCGCCGCTGTCGGTGTATGTGTTTGCCAGCGTCATGGGCCTGCTGTGGCTGTCCACCGTGCCGCCCACCAATGCCACAGTGGCCCAGATTTTCGGGGTGGCCCACCTGTCCATGCTGGGCGGGTTTGTGTTCTTCAGCCACCAGATCGGCTCGTTCATGGGCGTGTGGCTGGGCGGCTACCTGTACGACCGCACCGGCAGCTATGACATCGTCTGGTACATCGCGATTGCCCTGGGCATTTTTGCGGCGCTGGTCAACCTGCCCGTGAAGGAAGCGCCCATTCACCGCGGCGCGCCCCAGCCGGCATAACGCGATGAGGCAGCGCACACGTACCCTGCTGGCCTGGGCCGCCGCCACAGCGGCGCTGCTGGCGGTGTTTGCCCTGTACACACAGCCGGATTTCATGGTCACACTGGCCGACCAACTCTGGGCCTGCTTCTAACCCCATGAAAACCTTTGTCATCACGGGCGCCTCCGACGGGATTGGCGCCGAAATTGCACGCCAGCTGGCGGCGCGTCACCAGCAAGACGCCGCACTGGTGCTGGCCGCACGCAATGAAGCCGCGCTGCAAACCGTGGCTGTCCAGTGCCGCACGCATGGCGCCCAGGCGCTGGTGGTGCGCACCGACGTGTCGGAGGCTTCCCAGTGCCGCGCGCTGGTTGAAGCCGCTGCCGCGCGCTTTGGCGGCATTCACGCCCTTATCAACAACGCCGGCATGTCCGCACAGGCCTTGCTGGAGGAAGTCAAGGCCGAGGATCTGGCCTGGTACGAAGACCTGATGCGCATCAACCTGTGGGGCAGCGTCTGGTGCACCCATGCGGCCCTGCCCCATCTGAAGGCGTCGCACGGGCACATCGTGGCCGTGTCGTCGCTGGCCGGGCTGGTGGGGGTGCCGGGGCGTACCGCCTACAGCGCCACCAAGTTCGCGATGACGGGGTTTTTTGAAGCGCTGCGGGCTGAGCTCAAGAACGCCGGCGTCAGCGTCACCACCGCCTACCCCGGCGTGGTGGCGACGCAGATCCGCTACCGCGGCTTCAACGCGGCAGGCCAGGCCGCCGGGCGCAGCGGCCTGAAGGAAGACGGCGCCATGAGCGTGGAGGAATGCGCGCGGCTCATCATCGACGGCATGGAGCACCGCGAACGCGAGGTGGTCATGACGTTCAAGGGCAAGCTGGGCCGCTGGCTCAAGCTGCTGGCGCCGGGGCTGGTGGAGAACCTGGCCCTGGCCGCCCTGAAAGACGACGTCAAACCCAAATGATGCACGGCACACAGGAAGCGTCCGCCTGGGTGCGGCGCTGGACGCACCTGGTGCCGCCGGGCGGCACGGTGCTGGATGTGGCCTGCGGGGGCGGACGGCACATGCGCTGGTTTGCCGGGCACGGGCACACGGTCACGGGGGTGGACCGCTCCTGCGAAGCGCTGGTTGAGGCCGCGCAGGCCGGCGAAGTGGTGCAGGCCGACATCGAAAATGGTCCCTGGCCCTTTGAAGGCCGGCGTTTCGATGCCGTGGTTGTCACAAATTACCTCTGGCGCGCGCTGCTGCCCACCGTGGTGGCCGCAGTGGCCCCCGGCGGCGTGCTCATTTACGAAACCTTTGCCTCGGGCAACGAAACCGTGGGCAAACCCTCGCGCCCGGATTTCCTGCTGCAACCGGGCGAACTGCTGCACGCGTG
>CALRYY010000035.1:0-36414 GCA_943372515.1 Ramlibacter sp. 2FC
AGCGGTTCGGGAAAATCCAGCCTGATCCAGGACGTGCTGGCCCCGGCGCTGATGCGCCACTTTGGTCGTGCCACCGAATCACCCGGCGCGCACGACCGCCTGCTGGGCGCCGACCACCTGAGCGATGTGGTGTTTGTGGACCAGTCGCCCATCGGCAAAACGGCGCGCTCCAACCCGGTGAGCTATGTGGGTGCGTGGGACGCCATCCGCGAAATTTTTGCCACGGCGCCGCTGGCGCGCCAGCGCAGCTACACGGCGTCCAAGTTCAGCTTCAACAGCGGCGACGGGCGCTGCCCCACCTGCGGCGGTTCGGGCTTTGAGCATGTGGAAATGCAGTTTTTGAGCGACGTTTACCTGCGCTGCCCCGACTGCGACGGCAAGCGCTACCGCCCCGAGATCCTGGAAGTGACGATCGAGCGCCAGCCCATGGGCGCCCTCAAACCGCGCATCATGAACGTGGCCGACGTGCTGGACCTGACGGTCAGCGAGGCCGCGGCGATTTTTGCAAACGACCGCGACGTGATCCGCGCGCTGCAGCCCATCGTGGACGTGGGGCTGGAATATGTGAAGCTCGGCCAGCCCGTGCCCACGCTGTCGGGCGGTGAATCGCAGCGGCTGAAGCTCGCGGGCTTTCTGGCCGGAGCCGCCAAGAACGCCACCAGCAGCCGTCAGGCCACCGCTACCAAGGGCACGCTGTTCCTGTTTGACGAACCCACGACCGGCCTGCACTTTGACGACATCACCAAGCTCATGCGCGCTTTGCGCAAGCTGATTGACGGCGGCAATTCGCTGATCGTGATCGAGCACAACCTGGACGTGATCCGTGCTTCTGACTGGTTGATCGACCTGGGCCCCGAAGGTGGCTACGCCGGCGGCCTGGTCGTGGCCGAGGGCACGCCCGAAGACGTGCGCCAGCACCTCACGTCGCACACCGGCGTGGCGCTGCGCGAATACGACCGGGCCATGGGGCTGGGTGCCCATGTGGTGGAGGAAGGCCGGCCACTGCAGGTCGTGGTGCGCGAACGCAAGCCGCCGCCCGAAGCCATCCAGATCATCAATGCGAAAGAGCACAACCTCAAGAGCCTGTCGGTCAACATACCGCACGGCAAGTTCAGTGTGGTCACGGGCGTGTCGGGCTCCGGCAAATCCACGCTGGCGTTTGACATCCTGTTCAACGAAGGCCAGCGCCGTTACCTGGAAAGCCTGAACGCCTATGCACGCAGCATCGTGCAGCCGGCGGGCCGGCCCGAGGTGGACGCGGTCTACGGCATACCGCCCACGGTCGCCATCGAGCAGCGGCTGTCGCGCGGCGGGCGCAAGAGCACGGTGGGCACCACCACCGAGGTGTGGCACTTCCTGCGCCTGCTGTATGTCAAGCTGGGCGTGCAGCACTGCGTGAAAGACGGCGCCGAAGTGCGTCCGCAAACGCCCGACAGCATCGCCGCGCAGCTGCTCAAGCGCTACCGCGGCCAGCACATCGGCCTGCTGGCGCCGCTGGTGGTCAACCGCAAAGGCGTGTACACCGAGCTGGCCGACTGGGCCCGCCCGCGTGGCTACACCCACCTGCGCATTGACGGTGGCTTTGTGCCCACCACGGGCTTTCCGCGCATTGACCGGTTCAAGGAGCACACCATCGAGCTGCCCGTGTGGTCGCTGGACGTGACGCCCGCGAACGAAGACGAGCTGCGCGACAAGCTGGCCACCGCGCTGGAGCATGGCAAGGGCGTGGTCCACGTGCTGGCGCGCGGCGCAAGCAACCAGGTCGAGGTGTTCTCTACCAAGCGCGCCTGCCCCGTGTGCAGCACCAGCTATGCCGAGCTGGACCCGCGCCTGTTCTCGTACAACAGCAAGCACGGCTGGTGCCCTGACTGTGTGGGCACGGGCGTCAAGCTCACGCGCGAGCAGCGCAAGGCGTTTGACGACACCATCCGCGATGACGACAACAAGGGCCGCGAGCAAACCTTTGCCGAGCCCGAGGTAGAAGACGTGGCCGACGAGGCCTGCTCCACCTGCCATGGCACGCGGTTGAACCTGCAGGCGCGGTCGGTGAAATTTGCCAACGTGGGCATCACCGACATTGCGCAACTGTCGGTGCACGACGTGCGCGCGTGGGTGCAGACGCTGCAGATCGTTGGTGCCATGAGCACGCGCGAAACCGGCATTGCCCGTGACCTGATTCCGGAAATCAAAAGCCGCCTGGAATTCCTGGAAGAGGTGGGCCTGGGCTACCTGACGCTGGACCGCGGCGCACCCACACTGAGCGGCGGCGAGGCACAGCGCATCCGCCTGGCCGCGCAGTTGGGCAGCAACCTGCAGGGCGTGTGCTATGTGCTGGACGAGCCCACCATCGGCCTGCATGCGCGCGACAACCAGATTTTGCTGAACGCGCTGCACAAGCTGGGCGACAAGGGCAATACGCTGGTGGTGGTGGAGCATGACGAAGACACCATCCGCCGCGCCGATCACATCATCGACATCGGCCCCAGCGCCGGCAAGCGCGGCGGCAACCTGGTGGCACAAGGGTCGGTCAGCGACGTCTCGGGCGCGGCGGATTCAGTGACGGGCCGCTACCTGCTGCACGCCATCAAGCACCCGCAGCAGGCACGCCGCCCCATCAGCGGCGACGTGCAGCAATTGAAGGTCAAGGGCGCCACGCTGCACAACCTGGCCCGTGTCAACGTCATGGTGCCGCTGAAGCGGCTGGTGGCGGTGACGGGTGTGTCGGGTTCGGGCAAATCAACCCTGGCGCGCGACGTGCTGCTGGCCAATGTGCAGGCGGCTGTGGGCAAACGGGCCGCACCCAAATGGACAGGCTGCGACAGCGTGGAAGGCTGGCAGGCCATCGACCGCGTGCTGGAAGTGGACCAGACGCCCATTGGCAAAACACCGCGCAGCTGCCCGGCCACTTACATCGGCTTCTGGGACACCGTGCGCAAGCTGTTTGCCGACACGCTGGAAGCGCGCGCGCGCGGCTACGGCCCGGGCCGCTTCAGCTTCAACACCGGCGAAGGCCGCTGCCCTGGCTGCGAAGGCCAGGGCATGCGCACCATTGGCATGAGCTTTTTACCGGACGTGAAGGTGCCGTGCGAGGTCTGCCATGGCGCGCGCTTCAACCCCGAAACACTGGCCGTCACCTGGCGCGGCAAGAGCATTGGCGACGTGCTTCAGATGGAGGTGGACGAGGCGGTGGACTTCTTTGCCGCCATGCCCAACATCAGCCACCCGCTGCAACTGCTCAAAGACGTCGGCCTGGGCTACCTGACGCTGGGCCAGCCGTCACCCACGCTCAGCGGCGGCGAGGCGCAGCGCATCAAACTGGTGACCGAGCTGAGCAAGGTGCGCGACGACGTGACGCGCCGCGGCCAGAAGCCGCCGCACACGCTGTACGTGCTGGACGAACCCACGGTGGGGCTGCACATGGCTGATGTGGAAAAGCTCATCCGCGTGCTGCACCGCCTGGTGGATGGCGGCCACAGCGTGGTGGTGATCGAACACGACCTGGACGTGATTGCCGAGGCTGACTGGGTGATTGACCTGGGGCCAGAGGGCGGCAACGCCGGTGGGCGCGTGGTGGCTGCGGATACGCCGGAGCAGGTGGTGAGGCTGGGGACGCACACGGGCAAGGCGCTGGCGGCGGTGCTGGCGCGGGTTTGAGGTGCCGCACCGGAGGACTCGGCACCACGAGAAGGTAAGCTGTCGTCATGTACAGCGAAGACGATATTGATGACGCGGTTCGGGCTGGGGTGATCGATGCGGGCGCGGCTGCGGCGTTCCGCGCGCATGTGGCCGTCTTGCGCGCGGTACCTGCGGTGGACGAGGAGCACTTCCGGCTTGTCACCGGCTTCAATGACTTTTTTGTTGTCATAGCGGCGGCGCTTTTGCTGGCGGCGGTTGTCTGGATAGGTGCCGCTGCAACGGATGCACTGGGAGCGGGCTTGGCGGCCGTGGTGGCATGGGGCCTGGCCGAATTCTTTGTGCGCCGCCGTCGCATGGCGCTTCCCGGCATTTTTCTCCTTCTGGCCTTTGTTTTGGCATGCGCCAGTCTGGCCCATGCCTCGTTGCCGGCAAGTCCCGCGCACTGGTCCTTGATCTTCGCAGCCGGCAGCTGCGCGGCGTTGGCGCACTGGTGGCGGTTTCAGGTTCCCATCACCGTGGCCGCGGGTTGTGCGGCGGCAAGCGGTGCGATCATCGTTGGCGCGATGACTGCAATGCCACTGCCACAGGCGCACATCGCCGCTCTGGTGCTGGCCGCTGTTTGTGGTTTGGCGGTGTTCGTTCTGGCGATGCGCTGGGATGCTTCGGACAGGACGCGTGAAACAAGACGTTCGGACATTGCATTCTGGCTACACCTTTTGGCCGCCCCGTTGCTGGTGCATCCGGTGGTGAGCTTGCTGGGGGTTCTGGACGGAACGGCCGACAGGGGCGCGTGGTTGGCGATGATCGCGTTGTACGCGGTAGTTGGCGTCGTATCGCTGGCTACCGATCGCCGCGCGCTGTTGGTGTCGGCGCTCGGTTATGTCCTGTACGCATTCAATTCAATTCTCAAAACGTACGGCGTGGTCAGCCTCAGTTTTGCGTTGACAGCGTTGCTGATCGGGTCTGCATTGTTGTTGCTCTCCGTGTTCTGGCATCCGATTCGCCGGTGGGCGTTGCGCTGCCTTCCCGGTGCGTTGCTGCGGTATTTGCCGCCGGCGGTGGCATGACACATCCCGCTGCGAAAGAGAATCCAACCCCGAGCCGGGGGAGGAAGCGTAGTCATGCTCACCCTCTATAACCAGCACCATGCCGGGCACCACGGCAAGCTCGAAATGTTCCGCGGTGAGCTGGTGCCGTGCTTTGAAATCCCGGCGCGGGCTGACTACGTTCTGCAGGAGCTGAAGGCGCGTGCGCTGGGGGGCATTGAAGTGCCCGATGCCATCGACGACGCCGTCATCACACGTGTGCATGCGCCGCGCTATGTGGACTTCCTGCGCGGCGCCTGGGACGAATGGGTGGCGCTGGACCCGGCCAATGCGCAGCGCGACGCGATTCCGTCCTACTGGCCCATTCGCACTTTCCGTTCCGATGTCCTGCCCGCGAGCTTTCCGGCGCGCATGGGGCTGTTTTCATACGATGCAGGCAGTCCCCTGACCGCCGGCACCTGGGTCGCCGCGCGCGAAGGCGCGGCCTGCGCGTGGACAGCAGCGCAGCACGTGATGGGCGGCGCGCGCGGTGCGTTCGCGTTGACGCGCCCACCCGGCCACCACGCTGGCGCGGATTTCTTTGGTGGTTACTGCTTCCTGAACAACGCCGCCATCGCAGCGCAGGCGTTGCGCGACGTGGGCTGCGCGCGCGTGGCGGTGCTGGACATTGACTACCACCACGGCAACGGCACCCAGGCCATCTTCTACGACCGGGCCGATGTGCTGACCGTCAGTATTCATGGCGACCCGCACACCGAATACCCGTACTACCTGGGCTATGCAGATGAGCGTGGCGCGGGCGCAGGCCTGGGCTTCAACCTCAATCTGCCGCTGGCGCGCGGCACGGGCTTTGCGGCCTGGCGCGCTGCGCTGGCCACAGCCTTGCAGGCCATTGCCGCATACAGGGCCGATGCACTGGTGGTGGCGATGGGCCTGGACACGTTTGAAGGCGATCCCATTTCGGGCTTTGGCCTGCAAAGCGCCGATTACCTCAAAGTGGGCAGCGACATTGCAGCGGCCGGCCTGCCCACCGTTTTCACGTTCGAAGGCGGTTACGCGGTGGCCGAGGTGGGCGTGAACGCAGTGAACGTATTGCAGGGCTTTGACGAACGCGCGTCCTAGTGCTGCACTGCGGAATCGATGCTCAGTGAATCCCTGAATGGTCATACGGCCAGTCCGCACGTCTAATCCGTGCAACACTTCCCCTGGAGATTTCATGCACAAGACCCTTGGCCGCCGCCAACTCGTTCAACTGGCCGGCGCCGCGCTGGTAGCCCCCGCTTTCGTCGCACGCGCCCAGGCGTTCCCGGCGCGCCCCATCAAGCTCATCATTGCATTCCCGGCTGGTGGCCCCACCGACATCACCATGCGTTCGCTGGCCGACAGCGCCGGCAAGATCCTGGGCCAGCCCGTGGTCGTGGAAAACAAGCCCGGCGCCGGCGGCACGTTGCCGGCGCAAACGCTGCAGACCTCGCAGCCCGACGGTTACACGCTGGCGCAGATTCCGCTGGGCGTGTTTCGCCTGCCCTACACCGCCAAGATCAATTGGGACCCGATCAAGGACATCAGCTACGTGCTCAACGTCACGGGCTATGCCTTTGGCATTGTGGTGCCGACCGAATCGCCGCTGCGCACCTGGACGCACTTTGTGGCCTGGGCCAAGGCCAACCCCGGCAAGCTGTCTTATGGCTCCACCGGCACCATGACCAGCCCGCACCTGACCATGGAGCTGATTGCACAGCAGCTGGGCCTGGACCTGGTGCACGTGCCGTACAAGGGCAGCGCCGACCTGGCGCAGGCCATCGTGGGTGGCCACATCATGGCGGCAGCCGATTCCACGGGCTTTGCCCCGCTGGTCGAATCGGGCAAGCTGCGCGTGCTCAACACCTGGGGCGAAAAGCGCCTGGCCAAATTCCCCGACGCGCCCACGCTGAAAGAGCTGGGCCTGAACCTGGTGCAGAACTCGCCGTTCGGCATCGGCGCGCCGCGTGGCACGCCGCCCAATGTGGTCAAGGCGCTGCACGACGCGTTCAAGAAGGCCATGGAGCTGGACAGCTACAAGACCGCCCTGGCGCGCTACGACATGGTGCCCATGTACATGAGCTCAGTGGCCTATGCCAAGTTTGCGCAGGAAACCTTCACCCGTGAAAAGGCGCTGGTGACCAAGCTGGGCCTGGCCAAGACGTTCTGACCCGCAGGCGCGGCGCGGGCGTCAGCCCGCGTTTTGCAGCGCCAGCCCGGCGTGCTCGCGCAGCGGGTGAAAGTGGATCTTGGGAAAGCGCTCCTGCGCCAGCCGCACGTCGTAGGGCGATGTGCACAAGAATGCCAACGCCTCAGCCGCATCGTGCGCCATGCGCAGCGGGTAGGCGTCGGTGAAGGCGCGCAGCTCGGCCGGCGTGTCGGCGGTGATCCAGCGCGCGCCGGTGTACTGGCAGCCTTCCAGGCGCACGTCGGCGTCGTACTCGGCCTTCAGGCGGTGTTGCACCACTTCAAACTGCAGCTGCCCCACGGCGCCCAGCAGCATGGCGCCGCCGGCATCGGGCTTGAAGACCTGGATGGCGCCTTCTTCGCCCAGCTGGGCCAGGCCCTGTTGCAGTTGCTTGGTGCGCAGCGGGTTCTTCAAGATGACCGTCATGAACAGTTCGGGTGCAAAGAACGGCAGGCCTGTGAACTGCAGGCTGGCGCCATCGGTAATCGTGTCGCCCAGCTGCACACCGCCATGCGTGGTAAAGCCGATGATGTCGCCGGCATAGGCTTCGTCCACCGCCTCGCGGCGCTGGCTCATGAAGGTAACGACCGAAGTCGGACGCAGCTCCTTGGCCGTGCGTTGCACCTTGAGCTTCATGCCCGGCGTGAACTTGCCCGAGGCCATGCGCACAAAGGCAATGCGGTCGCGGTGGTTGGCGTCCATGTTGGCCTGCACCTTGAACACCACACCGGCAAAGTCGGGGTCTTCGGGCTGGATCTCTTTCACCACGGGCTGGCGGTTGACCACCGTGGTGCTGGTGCGCGGCTGGGGCGGCGGCGCCAGGTCCACCAGGGCGTCCAGCACTTCCATCACGCCAAAGTTGTTGACGCCGGAGCCAAAGAACACGGGCGTCTGCTTGCCGGCCAGGAAAGCCTCGCGGTCCCAGGTGGGCGATGCGCCGGTGGCCAGCTGCATGCTTTCTTCGGCGCTTTCAAATTCGCTGCCAAAGCGCGCGATGAGCGCGTCGCGCCCGGCCAGTGGCATGGCGTCAAAGTCCTGCGGGCGGCGCTCGCTGCCCGATTCAAACACCGTCATGACCTGGGTGCGCAGGTTCATGATGCCGCCGAAATTCTTGCCCTGGCCCACCGGCCAGGTCATGGGAACGCAGGGCATGCCCAGCTCGCGCTCCACCTCGTCCAGGATGTCCAGCGGCTCGCGCACCTCGCGGTCCATCTTGTTGACGAAGGTGATGATGGGCGTGTCGCGCTGGCGGCACACCTCGATCAGGCGGCGGGTTTGCGCCTCTACACCGTTGGCGGCGTCAATCACCATCAGGGCCGAATCGACCGCGGTCAGCACGCGGTAGGTGTCCTCGGAAAAGTCCTTGTGGCCCGGTGTGTCCAGCAGGTTGATGACATGGTCGCGGTACAGCATCTGCATGACCGAGCTGGCCACCGAAATGCCGCGCTGCTTTTCGATCTCCATCCAGTCGGACGTGGCGTGGCGGCTGGCCTTGCGGCCCTTGACCGCGCCGGCGATCTGGATCGCGCCGGAGAACAGCAACAGCTTTTCGGTCAGCGTGGTCTTGCCCGCGTCGGGGTGGGAAATGATGGCAAAGGTACGGCGGCGCCGGGTTTCAGAGGCGAAGGACACAGGGGCTCCGGGGAATTAGGGGCGGCGCCAGGGCGCGCAGGGCAGGCCGTGATTATAATTTGCGCATTCCGAGGAGCGTTGCAGCGCCGCCATCTGTCCAGATGCGAGGCGTGAGGCTCGGAACCAGACCCCGCAACGACGCTCACCCACTGTCTATGTGAGGTGAGTTCCCCCTTTCTGACAGTGGTTCACAAAATTCATTTTTTGGAGTGACCATGAGCGCTGTTCTCAAACCCCTGCACCCTGACCATGCCATTGCCGACCTGTCGCTGGCCGCCTGGGGCCGCAAGGAAATCAAGATTGCCGAGACCGAAATGCCCGGCCTGATGGCCATCCGCGAAGAGTTCGCCAAGGCCCAGCCCCTGAAGGGCGCGCGCATCACCGGTTCGCTGCACATGACCATCCAGACCGCCGTGCTGGTGGAAACTCTGCAGGCCCTGGGCGCCCAGGTGCGCTGGGCATCGTGCAACATTTTCAGCACGCAGGACCACGCCGCCGCCGCACTGGTGGCCGAAGGCACGCCGGTGTTTGCCTACAAGGGCGAAACGCTGAAAGATTACTGGGACTACACCCACCGCATCTTTGAGTTCGGCCTGAAGGGCAGCAAGACCGAAGGCCCCAACATGATCCTGGACGACGGCGGCGATGCCACGCTGCTGATGCACCTGGGCGCCAAGGCCGAAAAAGACATCAAGGTGCTGGCCAAGCCTGGCAGCGAAGAAGAAGCCTGCCTGTTTGCCGCCATCAAGGCCAAGCTCAAGGTCGACCCGACCTGGTACAGCCGCCGACTGAAGGCCATCATTGGCGTGACCGAAGAAACCACCACGGGCGTGCTGCGCCTGAACGAGATGTCCGCCAAGGGCACGCTGGCCTTCCGCGCCATCAACGTCAATGATTCGGTGACCAAGAGCAAGTTCGACAACCTGTACGGCTGCCGCGAATCGCTGGTGGACGCCATCAAGCGCGCGACAGACGTCATGGTCGCCGGCAAGGTGGCCCTGGTGGCCGGCTATGGCGACGTGGGCAAGGGCTCGGCCCAGGCCCTGCGCGCGCTGTCCGCCCAGGTGTGGGTGACCGAGATCGACCCCATCAACGCCCTGCAGGCTGCGATGGAAGGCTACAAGGTTGTGACCATGGACTACGCCGCCGACAAGGCCGACATTTTTGTGTCCGCCACCGGCAACAAGAACGTCATTACCTACAAGCACATGGCCGCCATGAAGGACCAGGCCATCGTCTGCAACATCGGCCACTTTGACAACGAGATCGACGTTGCCTCGCTGGAAAAGCTCAAGTGGGAAGAGATCAAGCCCCAGGTGGACCATGTGATCTTCCCCAAGAAGGGCAAGAACCCTGAAAAGCGCATCATCCTGCTGGCCAAGGGCCGCCTGGTGAACCTGGGCTGTGGCACGGGCCACCCCAGCTTTGTGATGTCGTCGTCGTTTGCCAACCAGACGATTGCGCAGATCGAGCTGTTCACCAAGAGCAAGGAATACAAGGCCGGCAAGGTCTATGTGTTGCCCAAGCACCTGGACGAAAAGGTCGCCCGCCTGCACCTGAAGAAGGTGGGCGCGATGCTGAGCGAGCTGACCGACGAACAGGCCGCCTACATCGGCGTGAGCAAGCAAGGCCCGTACAAGGCCGACACCTACCGGTATTGACCGGGTGCGCGCTGACCAACTGCTGTTGGAGCGCGGGCTTGCCACTTCGCGCTCTCAGGCCCAGCGCCTGATTGCAGCGGGCGTTCGCTGGTTTGACGGCGAGCAGTGGCGGCCCGTCACCAAGAACGGCAATGAGCTGCCCGACACCGCACAGATCGAACTGCTGGACGCCGCCGAGGCACGCTATGTGTCGCGCGGCGGCCTGAAGCTGGAGGGCGCGCTCAAGGCTGCAGCACTGCCCGTGCAAGGCCTGCATTGCCTGGACGTGGGCCAGTCCACCGGCGGTTTTACCGACTGCCTGCTGCAGCACGGTGCGCAGCATGTGGTCGGGGTGGACGTGGGCCACGGCCAGCTGCACGACAACCTGCGCCAGGACGCTCGTGTGACGGCGGTAGAAAGCGTCAATGCCCGCGAACTGACGGCCGAGCACGTGGGGGATGACGCGTTTGACCTGGTGACGGGCGATTTGTCGTTCATTTCGCTCACGCTGGTGCTGCCCGCGCTGGTGCCGCTGATGAAGCCGGGCGCGGCGCTTTTGATGCTGGTCAAGCCGCAGTTTGAATTGCAACCGCCCCAGATCGGCAAGGGCGGCATCGTCAAGGACGCAGCGTTCTACCCGGTGGTGGAGCAGCGCATCCGCGAGGCCTGTGCCGAACTGGGCCTGCGGGTCGTTAACTGGTTTGACAGCCCGATTGAAGGCGGCGACGGCAACCGCGAATTTTTTGTGTACGCCACAAAGCTGGATGATGAGGAGGGAGCATGAGTCTTCCGCTGAGCCTTGAATTTTTTCCGACCAAGACGCCCGAGGGCGCCGAAAAACTGCGCACCGCGCGCCAGCAGCTGTATGCCCTGAAGCCCGAGTTCTGCTCGGTCACTTTTGGCGCGGGCGGCTCCACGCAAGACGGCACGCTGCAGGCCGTGACCGAGATCATGGCCGAGGGCTGCGCGGCCGCGCCGCACCTGAGCTGCATCGGCCAGTCGCACGACAGCATCCGCGAGCGGCTGTCGGCCTATGCCAAGGCGGGCATCCGGCGCATCGTGGCGTTGCGCGGGGACCTGCCCAGCGGCTACGGCATTGGCGGCGAGTTCCGCTACGCCAGCGACCTGGTGGCGTTTGTGCGGGCCGAAACCGGCGACCATTTCCATATTGAAGTGGCTGCCTACCCCGAGACGCACCCCCAAGCGAAGTCGCCCATGGCCGACCTGGAGGCCTTCGCCGCCAAGGTCAAGGCCGGGGCCAACTCGGGCATCACGCAGTACTTCTTCAACAGCGATGCGTACTTCCGCTATGTGGACGACCTGCTGAAGGTGGGTGTGGAGGTGCCTGTGGTGCCGGGCATCATGCCCATCACCAGCTCCACCCAGCTGCTGCGCTTTTCAGACGCGTGCGGCGCCGAAATACCGCGCTGGATCCGCATGCGGCTGCAGGCCTTTGGCGACGACACGGCCAGCATCAAGGCCTTTGGCCTGGACGTGGTGACCGACCTGTGCGACCAGCTGCGCCACGCCGGCGTGCCGGGCATCCACTTCTACACCATGAACCAGGCCAGCGCTACGCTGGAGATTTGCCGGCGGCTTTTCGGCTGACCAGCCAGACGCCCGGCAGGATCAGCAGCACGCCCACCGCGTGGTGCCAGCCCACCGGCTCGCCCAGGAACAGCCAGGCCATGGCCGCGCCATACAGCGGCCCCAGGTACAGCTGCGACGACGCCCGCGCCACGCCCAGCTGGCGCTGCACATACGAATAGCACCAGAACGCCGCTGCGCCGGGGCAGATGCCGGCCAGCAGCATCAACCCATAGGCCTGCGCGCCCAGCGCAGGTTGCCCGGCCTGAGACAGCTCCCACAGCGTGAAGGGCGCCAGCACCACCAGCCCGCCCACACTCACCGCGCACAGGTGCGCCGCCGCACTGAGCGGCATGGGCCAGCGCCGCTGCAGCACGGCAAAGCCCGACCAGGCGATGGTGGTGGCCACGATCCACAGGTCGCCCGGCACCCACTGCACGCTGCCCAGCGCGGCCCACTGGCCCTTGATGATCACATGCACCACGCCGGCCAGTGCCAGCGCCACGCCCAGTGCCTGCGGCCGGGTGAAGCGTTCGCGCAGCCACAGCACCGACGCCAGCGCGATCAGCACGGGCGACACCGAATAGATCAGCGCGATGTTGGTCGCCGTGGTGGTGCGCGCGGCAATGTACACCCAGGCGCCGCAGATCCACATGCCCAACGCGCCCAGGATGATGAAGCGCTGCCACTGCACACGCAACACGCCCCGCTGGCGCAGCAGCTCGGGCGCGGTGAAGGCGCCCAGCAGCGCGGCCGCCACCAGCCAGCGGCCGAAGGCCAGTGTGTTGGGCTCCACCACGCCCGGCGCCCAGCGGGCCACCAGGTAGTTGACGCACCACAGCGCGGGGGTGATGAAGATCAGCGCATAGGCCAGGCGGTGGTGGGATGGGTCAGTTGCCATGCCGTGAAGTGTAGGTGGGCCAACACCGTTCTTGCGCAGCGTCAATGCGCGCACGCGCGCCCCGCAGTGCAATGGGTTCGTGCGGATGTCCGCGCATTCAATCAAAAGCTGATCATGAAGAAACAAGCCATTGCTGCCGCACTGCTGTGCGCATTTGCCTCGGGCGCTGCCCTGTCCCAAACCACCGCCGCCGAAGGGCCCTGGATGGTGCGTGCCCGCGCTGTGCACCTGAACAGCGCCAACGGCGACACCACGCCGCTGCGCCTGACCCTGAACGACAAGTGGATTCCGGAAGTGGACGTGTCGTATTTCTTCTCGCCCAATGTGGCGGTGGAGCTGGTGCTGACCGTGCCGCAAAAGCACACGCTGTCGGCAGGCGGAACTGCCATCGGCACGCTCAGGCACCTGCCGCCCACGCTGACGGCGCAGTACCACTTCACCGGCTTCAGCGGCTTCAAGCCCTATGTGGGCGCAGGCGTGAACTACACGCGCTTTTCAAGCGTGAACCTGCCCGCCGGCGTGGACATTGACCGCAGCAGCTTTGGCGCTGCGCTGCAAGCCGGTGTGGACATCCCGATCGCCAAGGGTGTGTACCTGAACCTGGACGTGAAGAAGGTCTATCTCCGCACGGACGTGTCTGCCGGTGGCGTGGGCATCGGCACCTTCAAGGTGGACCCGGTCCTGGTCGGTGTGGGTGTGGGCTGGCGCTTCTGAGCGCCGCTGAGCTTTAGCGCTCGTCGTAGCTCACGACGAGCTTGTGGCCCTGCGGGCGCGCCTGGCAGCTCAGCACAAAGCCCTGGTCCATCTCCCAGGGCTCCAGCGTGAAGTTGCGGTCCATGGTGACGGCGCCTTCGATCACCTTGGCGCGGCAGGTGCAGCACACGCCGCCGCGGCATGACCAGGGCAAGTCCAGGCCCGCATCCAGTGCCACGTCCAGCACGTGTTCGTTGGCGCCCATGCGCATCACGTGGGGGCGTCCATCCAGCATGACGGTCAGTTCCACGTCGCCGTCGCGCTCGCGTGGGGCGGCAGCTTCGCGTGCCACGCCATCACCGGCCGGGTGGGCGCTGGTGAAGCGTTCGGTGCGGATGCGCTCGCCCGGCACACCAGCGGCCAGCAAGGCGGCCTCGGTGGATTCGATCATGCCTTCCGGGCCGCAGATGAAGACCTCGTCCATGCTCTTTGCGGGCAGCAGCGTGGCCATCAGTTCGCGCACCTTGTCGCCGTCAATGCGGCCTTCCAGCAGCGGCACTTCCTGGGCCTGGCGTGACAGCACGTGGATCAGCGTCAGGCGGTCGGGGTAGCGGTCTTTGAGGTCCTGCAGGGCTTCGTTGAACATCACGCTGGCCATTCGGCGGTTGCCGTACACCAGCGTGAATTTGGAACCCGGCTGCTCGGCCAGCGTGGTCGCCACGATGGACAGGATGGGCGTGATGCCCGAGCCCGCAGCAAAACCCACGCGGTGCAGCGCGCGTGGTCGCTTCACGGTAAAGCGGCCGTCGGGCGGCATCACGTCCAGCATGTCGCCGGCTTTCAGCTGCGTTGCCGCCCAGTTGGAAAATACGCCGCCGTCCACCGCGCGCACGCCCACTTCCAGCTCGCCGTAGTTAGCCAGCCGCTCGCGCGGGCAGCAGATGGAATAGCTGCGGCGCACGTCCTGAGCGCCGATCAGCGCGCGCAGGGTCAGGAACTGCCCGGGCTCGAACTGGAAGGCATCGCGTAGATCCGGCGGTACGACCAGCGCGATGGACACCGCGCCGTCGGATTCGGGCGAGACGCGCGCGACGCGCAGGGCATGAAAGCGGGGGGCTGCGGTCATCGGGCGGTCAGTGCGGCTTGAAATAGTCAAAGGGCTCCAGGCAGTCCAGGCAGCGGTACAGCGCCTTGCATGCGGTGGAGCCGAAGTGTGATGTTTCCGTGGTGTTGGTCGAGCCGCATTGCGGGCAGGCCACGGCCAACGGTGCCACGCGGCGCGTGAAGCGCACGACGCTGTTGGCCGGGAGTGCTGGTGTGTCGCACGCGTGCGGCGGCGCAATGCCGTAGGCGCGCAGCTTGTCATGCGCGGCGGGCGTCATCCAGTCGGTGGTCCACGCAGGGGCCAGCTGGGTGATGACCTGCGCGTCTATGCCTGCATGGGCCAGGGCCGAGCGCACATCGTCTTCAATCTGCTGGATGGCGGGGCAGCCGTTGTAGGTGGGCGTGATGACCACCTCCAGGCCGTGGGCGCCTTCGCGCACGTCACGCAGGATGCCCAGCTCGCGCAGCGTCACGACAGGGATCTCCGGGTCGGTCAGCATGTTGAGTGCGTCCCAGACTTCATCAAGGGGCACCAGGGTGGCGAGGGTCATCGTGCGTTTACCAGGTGGCATGGGGATGGGTGCGGGCCAGGCTCTGCATCTCGGCCAGCATGAAGCCCAGGTGCTCTGAATGCACGCCGGATTTGCCTTGCGTCACGTAGCCGGTGCGTTGGGATCCGTCCAGCGTGGCCTGCGCAATTGCCTCATCCACGATGGCGGCCCAGCTGCCCTGCAGATGCGCAGCTGCCACGCCTGTGCCGTTGGCCTGCGCCGCCTGTTCTGCGGGGCTGGCCACCCAGAACTCCTGCGTGCAGGGCAGCAGGTGGTCCAGCGCGGCCTGTGCGCGGCGGTGTGATTCATCGGTGCCGTCGCCCAGGCGCACCAGCCAGTCGTGTGAATGGCGCAGGTGGTAGCGCACCTCTTTCAGCGAGCGAGCGGCAATCGCGGCCAACCGCTCGTCGGTCGACGATTGCAGGCGCTCCCACGCCAGCACCATCAATGCGCTGTACAGGAAGTTGCGCACGATGGTGGTGGCATAGTCGCGCGGTGCGGCGGCAGTGCCGGCCAGCGGGCCGTGGTGGGGCAGCTCCAGCAACGTGCAGTTGGCAAATTCATGGGTTTCGCGAAAGTACGCCAGCGTGTCTTCCGTCAACGCACCCTCGATGCGCGCGCCTTGCAAGTGGGCAAAGCGCGTAGTCAGCGCGGCGTCGGCGTTGATCTGTTCGGCCGCGTACTGGTACAGCAGCCGCGCCTGGCCGATCAGGTCAAGGCTCATGTTGGCCAGGGCAATGTCTTCTTCCAGTACAGGGCCGTGGCCGCACCATTCGGCGTTGCGCTGGCCCAGCACCAGGGCGTTGTCGGCCAGGTGCAGCAGGTAGTCCACAGGGGCCTTCACATGTGCCCCACTTCGTCGGGGATGACGTAAAAGCTCGGGTGGCGGTACACCTTGTCGGCGGCCGGGTCAAAGAACTCTGCCTTGTCGTTGGGCTCGCTGGCCGTGATGCTGGCTGAGGGCACCACCCAGATGCTCACGCCTTCCTGGCGGCGGGTGTACACGTCGCGCGCCATCTGCAGCGCGTGCTGCGCGTCGCTGGCGTGCAGGCTGCCGCAGTGCTTGTGCTCGATGCCCTGCTTGCTGCGCACGAACACTTCCCAAAGCGGCCATTCTTTCAGTGCCGGATTGCTCATGCAGCCTCCTTCATGGCGCGTGCTTTCTGTTTGGCCGCGTGGGCCAGCGCTGCGTCGCGCACCCACTGGCCGTCTTCATGGGCCTTCACCCGGGTAGCCAGGCGTTCCTTGTTGCACGGCCCGTTGCCGTTGACGGTGGCCCAGAACTCGTCCCAATCGATCGCGCCGTAGTCATGGTGCTGGCGCTCTTCGTTCCACTTCAAGTCGGGGTCGGGCAGGGTCACGCCCAGCACCCTGGCCTGCGGCACCGTGGCGTCCACAAACTTCTGGCGCAGGTCGTCGTTGCTGATGCGCTTGATGCCCCAGCGCATGCCCTGCGCGCTGTTGGGGCTGTCGGCGTCGGGTGGGCCAAACATGGCCAGGCACTTCCACCACCAGCGGTTCACGGCGTCCTGCACCATCGCGCGCTGCTCGGGTGTGCCGCCCATCATGACCATGAGCGACTCATAGCCCTGGCGCTGGTGAAAGCTTTCTTCCTTGCAGATGCGGATCATGGCGCGGGCATACGGCCCGTACGAGCAGCGGCACAGGGGGATCTGGTTCATGATCGCCGCGCCGTCCACCAGCCAGCCGATGACGCCCACGTCGGCCCAGTTCAGCGTGGGGTAGTTGAAGATGGAGCTGTACTTGGCGCGACCGGTGTGCAGACCGTCCAGCATCTGATCGCGGCTGGTGCCCAGTGTTTCGGCGGCGCTGTACAGGTACAGGCCATGGCCGCCTTCGTCCTGCACCTTGGCCAGCAGGATGGCCTTGCGCTTGAGCGACGGGGCGCGGCTGATCCAGTTGCCCTCCGGCAGCATGCCCACGATCTCGCTGTGCGCATGCTGGCTGATCTGGCGCACCAGGGTCTTGCGGTAGGCGTCGGGCATCCAGTCACGCGGCTCGACCTTGTGGTCGGCGTCCATCTTCTGGTCAAAGTGCGCCTGCAGTGCGGGGTCTGTGGCGGGGGCGTCTACGGCTTTCAGTGCGGGCGCCTGCCGGGAATCGGGGATATCCAGTGCCTGGGTGTACATGCATGTCTCCTGGCCGTTTCCCGGCCTCAGGCGCCAGTATAGCCAATTAACCAACCGCTCGGTCGGTTAACCCTGGCACCGCCCGAAAATGGCGCGTGTTGCACGTTGGGCCCTCAAACGGTGCGGTTATCTGGCAGCAAAGTGGGTGAACCTGCGTCATAAGTTCTCAAAGAAAGTGCTGGCTGCGTTGCTGCAGTGCGGCACAGGTTTTGCAAAACGTAACACGGCCGAGTGGGGCCGTTACTCAATTTCAGGAGAAGAAATGAAAACAAACTTGATCGCCGCAGCCGTGCTCACGGTGCTGGCAGGCGCCGCCAGCGCGCAAAGCTCGGTGCAACTCATGGGCACGGCCGACGTTTACGCCGGCAGCCTGCGCATGTCCGGCGACGCGGGTCGCCGCACGGTCGTCAACAGCGGTGGCATGACCACGTCGTGGTTTGGCATGAAGGGGTCTGAAGACCTGGGCGGCGGGCTGAAGGCCAACTTCGCGCTCACCTCGTTCATCCAGGTCGATTCGGGCGTGCAGGGCCGTTTTGCCAACGACCCGTTCTTCTCGCGCGACGCCAACGTCAGCCTGCAAGGCGGCTTTGGCACGTTCACACTGGGCCGTGGCCTGGCGCCCAACTTCCTGCCGACCGTGATCTTCAACCCGTTTGGTGATTCGTTCACCTTTGCGCCGCTGGTGCTGCATGCCAATGTGCCGCTGTTCAACGGCACGGGCTGGGCTGCGACCACGCCGTCAGACACCGGTTGGGCCAACGAAATGATCTACAGCACGCCCAGTTTCGGTGGGCTCTCGGCCAACATCCATTACCAGTTTGGCGAAGTACAGGGCAATTCGGGCCCCAAGAACGTGGGCTTCAACGTGCTGTACTTCAATGGCCCGTTCGCCGCCACGATGTTCTACGAGCGTGACCAGATCAGCAACCCCACCACGCCGGCACCCTTTGCCACGGGCGACAAGAAGACCGACATGATGGTCGGCGCCTCGTACGACGCCAAGGTGGTCAAGGGCTTCCTGACCTACGGCCGCGCCAAATCAGACCGCCTGGTGCCTACCGCCAAGACGGTTTCGCTGGGTGCATCCGTACCTGTGGGGCTGGGCAAGGTGCTGGTCGGCGGCGCCAGGACCAGCGTGACGCCGGGCAACACCCGCACCACCTGGACGGTCGGTTACGACTACAACCTGTCCAAGAGCACCGACGTGTATGCCATGTACATGCGCGACAAGATCAGCACGTTTGCCAGCGGCACCAGCTTCGGCGCCGGCATCCGCAAGCGTTTCTGATGATCCGGAACGGTGGCGGCTCAGCCGCCGCTGTCCAGCGCAAACGCCGCGTTGCGATCCTGCCCCAGGTGTTCGACCATCTGGGGTAGAGCGGCTTGCAGCGCGGCTAAGGCTCACGCCTCGCCTAAGGCCACTGACGGTCTAAAGGGAAGGGTTGCAATACACTGCAAGGGTCTAGAACTCGCAACCTTGCTAGCCCATCTCTGGCCATGCTCAAGCACACATTCCAACACTTTCGTGGTACCAGTGCCAAGCGTGAACGAGAACTGTGGGGATCCGGCATTTTGGACTGGGCGTCATACGAGCGGTCGCGCAATCCCCAGAGCAATCTTTTTGGCCCAGCTGATCAGCTGAATGATTTCAGCCGGGCAATTCAAGACGGCGAAGCTGCCTTGGGACGTGGAGATGCCCAATTCTTCGCAGCCCTGCTTGATCGGAATGAGCATTTCCGCATTGGGCTTTCCATGCCTGATGACGTGCTCTTCCTCGATATTGAGACGACGGGCCTAAGCCGGTACTACGACACCATCACTGTCATTGGATGGTCCTTGCGTGGCCACTATGGCTTTTTCGTCAAAGGTCAGGATGACTCAGATCTCCGTCAAGCTTTGGCGGCGGCGAAAGTGCTGGTTACTTTCAACGGGACCTTGTTCGATATTCCTTTCATCGCACACGAGTACCCGGCGCTCGTTCTTCCCAAAATTCATATTGATCTGCGTTTTCTGGCGCGCCGAGCGGGGCTAACGGGCGGGCAAAAGCACATCGAAAAACTTCTTGGTATTCAGCGCGATGCAGGCGTTGCGGAAGTGGGTGGAGAAATGGCGCCCGTGTTGTGGAACAACTACACAAGAGGAGACACGGAGTCGTTAACCCGGCTACTGCGATACAACGCCGCTGACATACACGGCATGAAGCACATCTTTGATGTCACCTGTGCGCAAGTGCTGAAAGGCTATGGCTTTCCCCTCGAAAAATGTCCGTTAGTAAAACTTACAGAACGGGAGCACCCGAACAAGGCAGAGATGGTGGAGAGCGTTATCGCTAGACACGCAAAACCTTGGCCTCGTCAGGAAAAGAAAAAGCTGCGTCTAGAAGATCTTGTTTTCGTAGACCAGAATCCCCGGCTTCGAGTGGTGGGCATTGACCTGACAGGTTCAGAGAAGCGTCCGTCTGGATGGTGCTTTCTTGACGGACGAGAAGTGATCACAGCGGCTTTATCTGGCGATGAGGAGATCATCGCCAGAACGGTCAAGGAATCGCCACATGTCATCTCAATCGACTCGCCGCTCTCTTTGCCAGATGGTCGGATCAAGGTAACGGATGATGATCCTGGGCGTCAGCAGTACGGCATCATGCGCCAGTGTGAACGTGTATTGAAGAAACGTGGAGTCAACGTTTACCCAGCACTCCTACCGTCCATGCAGCGGCTTACTGCCCGAGGAATTTACCTTGCAGGCCGGTTCCGAGAGTTGGGCTTCCCCGTGATCGAAAGTTACCCGGGTGCCGCCCAGGACATCATGGGCATCCCGCGGAAGCAGAAGGGACTGGAGTACCTTGAACAGGGCTTGGCAGAGTTCGGGGTTAGCGGGAGCTTCATCAAGGATCCGGTGTCGCACGATGAGTTGGATGCCATCACTTCGGCTGTCGTCGGTGTCTTTTTCTGGGCCGGTCAAGTTGAACGTCTTGGCCCTGATCCACTAGGCGAAGAAGCTTTGTTCATTCCCGATTTGCGCGTGGATGTCTTGGAGCGCCGTAGCCGTTTGGTGGTTGGCCTGAGCGGGGAGCTGGGTGCAGGGAAGACTACAGCGGCTGAGTACCTCAAGAAGGCCGGGTTTACGTATTGCCGCTACAGCCAGGTAATCAAGCGCAGACTGGAGCAGATTGCGCCTGAGCCCAGCCGGGGCGACTTACAGCGAGAGGGTCAGTGGGTGCATGAGAACCTTGGGCAACGATGGCTAGGCCGTGAACTGGTCAGACCCTTGATTTCCGATCGGTTTGTGGTCATTGACGGGCTTCGTTTTCCGGATGACCATGCGTTCTTGACAGAAATCTACGGGTCACAGTTTTTACATATTCACGTGGTTGCGTCTCGCGAACTTAGAAAAATACGGTTTGAGGCGCGTGAGGGAACAGATTTCGAGAAGGCGGCCAGTCAGCCCGTGGAGCAACGCTCTGGTGATTTGGAGCGCTTTGGGCGCGACGTTGTCGAAAATAATGGTGAGTTGGGTACGTTCTACCGCTCAGTTGACGAAATTCTTAACCGGAAGTGGAGATAGAAAGTGCCGATTTCCATCGTGGTGGGGGGGCAATACGGTTCCGAAGGGAAGGGGAAGATCGCCCACTTTGTCGCGCGAACCTCGAATGCCCGAGCTGCCGTTCGGGTGGGTGGCCCGAACTCTGGCCACACGGTGTACGCAGAGAGTGGCGAGAAATTCATCTTCCAGCACCTGCCCACTGCGGCCATCCTGCCAGACGTGGTGTGTGTGATGGCGACGGGCAGCTACCTGGATGTGTCGCGCTTGATCCATGAGGTGGAGATGGCCAAGCTGCCTGTTCATCGCCTCAAGGTGGATCCGCATGCTGTGGTCATCACCGAGCAGGATTGCGTGGACGAGCACTTGGTGGGGCTGCGTGCCGGCATTGGCTCCACGTTAACCGGGACTGGTGCTGCCGTTTTAAACCGTATCTCCCGTACACGCCCCGTGCGTTTTGCAAAGGATATGCCCAGCTTGCAGCCGTATCTTTGCGATACCAAGGAGCTGCTTTCTTTCATGCTGGCGGCTGGCGATCGGGTGGTGATCGAAGGCACCCAAGGCTACGGTCTCTCGGTGCTGCATACGCCGCACTACCCGTTTGCGACCAGCCGGGACACGACGGCGGCAGGCTTCCTCTCTGAGGTGGGTTTGAGCCCGCTGGATGTGGACGACGTGGTGATGGTGCTTCGTGCGTTCCCGATTCGGGTGCCGGGAAACAGCGGGCCGTTGGCGAAAGAGATTTCTTGGGAGCGACTGACTAGCGAGAGTGGGTCAATAACACCGATTTCTGAGATCACGTCGGTGACAAAGACTGTGCGCCGTGTTGCGCATTTCGATCCGGAGATCGTCAAGTCTGCCTTGAGATCAAACCGGCCGACACGAGTGATGCTTAACCACGTTGATTATTTTGATCGATCTCCAGACCTGCTTGCAGGACAGCTGACGGCAAAGATGCTTGCAGCCGTGAAAACGCTTGAGAGAGAGGTCGGGGCGTCAATTGATTATCTGGGTACTTCCCCTGTCCATCTTGTTGTCAGGCCAGAGATCAAAGCATACAAAAGGGCGTAATTGAGCATGAGCCATCCTGATCCTTTTCCTCAAATTCCCCCGGCTCTGCTGAACTCTGGCGACATTCATGCGTATGCAGTTCATCCTGATGTCCAGTTTATTCAGCCCTTTAATCCCGATCGCCTTAAGTCTGCGTCCTACGAGATACCTTGCGAGGGCACGATCCACGCTTGGGAAAGTCAGAGTGATCCGCTTGGATCTGCCAAAAAAATCGAAGTGGAACTTTCGAAGGAGGTTTCATATACGCTTAAGCCGAACAGTATTGTGTTTCTTTCGCCATCGGCGCAGTTCAAGCTGCCCAATTATTTGGCTGTCAGATTCAATCTGACGATTACTAGGGTTCATCAAGGCCTCTTACTTGGAACCGGACCATTGGTTGATCCAGGTTTTGAGGGGCGCCTCTTGATCCCGTTGCATAACTTAACAAACCAAGAAATCGTTATTCATGCAGATGAGATGTTGATTTGGGTTGAAGTTACTAAGCTGTCTCCTCAGCAGTCAGTGCAGAAAGCTCCGGCGCATAATTTTCCGCAGAAAGAGTTTCCGATTGACAAAAAAAACCGCCTACCGGCAGCGTACTTTCGGAAAGCACATCCAGGCAAGGCAATTCTTTCGTCTCTGCAGGAAACATTAGATGAATCCAAAGCCCTTAATGCAAAACTTAAGGATGTCATTAAAAAATGGTCTTGGGCCGTTGCAATTACAACCGCAATTGCGGGTATAGGGGTTGTCGCAGCCATGCTTCAAGTTGTTCTTGCGGCAAATGCCCGATTTGATTCTTTGGGAGAAAATTCGACTAAGCAGCAGACGATTCTTGACGCGCAGGCTAAAGAAATCGACCAATTAAGAAAAGATATTCGATTGTTGATGGCTGCTTCGAAAGACAAGAAATCTCGTGCTGTTGTGCAGACGCCATGACTCGTTTAGAAGTAGTTGGCGGAATTGCTAGTGGAAAGTCGACTTTTGCCTCCGTTCTAGCAATGTCAGGCGCTGCGTCTGTCTTCGAGAGTTTTGCGGCCAATCCCTTCTTTGAGATTTTCTACTCCAACCCGGTTCGTTACGCCTTCGAAACCGAAGTCACTTACATGCTGCAGCACTACAGCAGCATTGCCGATGCTGCGAGTATTAAGCAGAGTTTGGTGGTGGCCGATTTCTCCATGGCGCTGGATCTTGCGTACGCCCGTGTGACGCTTAGTCCAGATGATCTGAAAATCTTTGAGCAGGTCTACGATCATGCGGTGGCCAAGATTGGTCCGCCTGACCTGCTGATTAAGCTGGACTGTGCGCCCGAGGTTGAACTGGCGCGCATCCGGGCGCGTGCACGCCCGGCCGAGAAGCCCATTGAGCTGGACTACCTGCACCGGTTGAACATCGCCACGGAGGCCGTGCTGGATGACGCGCGCTTTCGTGGGCAGGCGGTTTTGCGAATTGACAGCGGAGCGCTCGATTTCCGGTCAGAGGGACGAGACCGAGCTGATGTCGTGAGGCAGGTGCTGTCCCGTCTCACCCCTTTATAAGGGTGTAGCCAGCGTGTTTATCCTGCCCCAATAGCACCGCCATTTGCGGTAGGGCCTCTTTGAGCACGGGTTCAAGCGTATGCGGCGGGTTGATGATGAACATGCCGCTCGCCGTCAGCCCTGGCCTCTCTGCCGGTTCCCCGGCTTCCCGTTTGGGTTTGCCGGACTTCACCGTTAACGTTGCATGTAGCCAGGGCTTACCGGCCTTGGTGGCAAGGGTTTTGAGCTTGCGCGGCAGGTCGTGTGCTTCAGGTCGCGGGATGATGGGGTGCCAGATTGCATAGCAGCCAGTGGCGAAGCGCTTGAGGGCGTCGGCGACCAATTGGGCGACCTTGGCATAGTCGGTCTTGATTTCGTAGCTCGGATCGCATAGCACCAAGGCACGGCGCGACGGAGGCGGGATGAACTTCTTCAGACCCTCGAAACCATCCTCGCGGAATACCGCAATCTGCCGTCCCGCCTCCAACTGGGCGACGTTGCCGTCAAGCGCTCGGGCATCGGTGGGATGCAGTTCAAACAGCTTGAGTCGGTCGTGGGCGCGCAGCAACTGGTGCACGATGAACGGCGAACCCGGGTACACCTTAAGTTGTCCTTTGACGTTGAAGGTGGCGAGCAAGTCGCGGTAGTCCCGTAGCGGTCCCACCAGTTCGCCCGCACCCTCCAGCCGGGCCACACCGTAGGCCGACTCACCACTCTTTTCAGCATAGTCACCGTCCAGCCGGTAAAGTCCTGCCCCCGCGTGGGTATCGACGACCACCAGAGCCGCTTCCTTTTCGGTTAGATGGCGCACTATGGCAATCAGGGCGGTGTGCTTGAGCACATCCGAATGCGCTCCTGCATGGAAAGCGTGGCGGTAACTGAACATGGGCTGATGGTAACCGGCAGGATGAGCAACTAGGCGGTCGAATCGCATGGCGGTTGGCGCTTTCTATTGGATTTCGTATAATCGAAGGCTTCGCAGCGCTTTTGTGGCCCCGCGTCGAAGGCCCCGAAAGGGGCAAATACCACCTAAGAGATTCCCGCAAGAGGAACACCGACCGTGGAAAAGGGCCCACCAAACCAACTCTGTAAAGAGAAAACTCATGACCAAAACGTTCAGCGCCAAACCCGCTGACGTGACGCACGAGTGGTTTGTGATTGACGCGACCGACAAGGTCCTCGGACGAGTAGCCAGCGAAGTTGCTCTCCGTTTGCGCGGCAAACACAAGGCCATTTACACGCCTCACGTCGATACCGGTGACTTCATCGTCATCATCAATGCAGCCCAGATCCGTGTGACGGGCACCAAGAACAACGACAAGGTGTACTACCGCCATTCGGGTTACCCCGGCGGCATCAGTGCCACCAACTTCCGTGACATGCAAGCCAAGCACCCCGGCCGCGCGCTGGAAAAGGCCGTCAAGGGCATGCTGCCCAAGGGCCCGCTCGGTTACGCCATGATCAAGAAACTCAAGGTGTATGGCGGTGCTGAGCACCCCCACACCGCCCAGCAGCCCAAAGTGCTGGAATTGCCTGACGCCCAGATGGGAGCACGAGCATGATTGGTGAATGGAACAATGGCACCGGCCGTCGCAAATCCAGCGTGGCCCGCGTGTTTCTGAAAAAAGGCACTGGCAAGATCACGGTGAACGGCAAGGACATCCAGGCCTATTTCGGCCGCGAGACGTCCATCATGATTGCCAAGCAGCCGCTCATGCTGACCAACCATGCCGAAACCTTCGACATCCAGGTCAACGTGCACGGTGGTGGTGAATCCGGCCAGGCCGGCGCGACCCGCCACGGCATCACCCGCGCACTGATCGACTACGACGCGTCGCTCAAGCCGGCACTGAGCCAGGCTGGCTTCGTGACCCGCGACGCCCGCGAAGTCGAGCGTAAAAAGGTGGGCCTGCACTCTGCACGCCGCCGCAAGCAGTTCAGCAAGCGCTAATTTCGCGTTTCCTGTCGCAACAAAGCCGCATCAAGTAAAGCTTGCTGCGGCTTTGTTGTTTGTGGCACCCTTCGCCCTCCCGTAGCCGTCCATTCCTGACATGCGCTTTCGCCTGCTCCGCCGCCGTCTGACCATCAGCGCCCCCCGTATGGCCGTGCGCAGCGCCATGCCCTGGCCGTTTCGCTGGCTCATCATGGCCATCGTGCTGGGCTTTTGCGCCGCAGTGGGCCTGTGGGCGTTTGAATTCGGCAAGAACATCGCCGGCCTGGACACCAGCGGCAAGGAAGAGCTGATCCAGCTGCGCGCCGAGGCCGCCCGCCTGCGCGAAGAGCGCGACAAGGCGCAATCGGTGGCCAATACCTCGGGCAGCCTGCTGACGGCCGAGCGCGCCACGCAGGAGAAGCTGGCCGGGCAGATTCGCGTGCTCGAGGCGGATAACCGCGTCCTGCGCGACGACTTGGGCTTCTTTGAAAAACTCATCCCGTCCACAGGACAGGACGGGGTGTCGATCCGCGGCCTGTACGCCGAAGTGGTCGGTGAACGCCAGCTCAAATGGCAGGTGCTGGTGCTGCAGCCGGTCAAGAACGCGCCTGAGTTCAAGGGCCAGATCGAGCTGACCCTGACGGGCTTGCAAAACGGCAAGCCCTGGACGATGGCGCTGCCCGGTGGGCCACAGGCGCTTCAGTTCCGCCAGTACCGCCGCATTGAAGGAATTGTCGACTTGCCCCCCCTGGCCGTGGTAAAAAACGTATCCGCCAGACTGGTGGAGGGCACTGCCACCCGCGCCGTGCAAAGCATAAAACTGTAAGACAGTCGTTGAGAGGGTCACACCATGTTTGGCAAAAAGGCGCAACCTCCGATCAAGAGCCTGATCGCCCAGGGCAGTCGCATTGAAGGCAACTTCCGGTTCACGGATGGCTTGCGCGTCGACGGCGAGCTGGTGGGTGATATCCGGGCCAACCCCGACAGCCCCAGCATCCTGGTCATTTCAGAAAGCGCCACGGTCGAGGGCGAAATCCACGCCGACCATGTCATCATCAACGGCACGGTGCGCGGCCCGGTGCACACCCGCGAGCTGCTGGAGCTGCAGCCCAAGGCCCGCATTGACGGCGACGTGTATTACAAAGCGCTTGAAATGCACCAAGGCGCCGTGATCGCCGGGCAGCTGCGCCCCACCGCGGCAGCAGACGAAAAGCCCCTACTCAAATTGGCGGCAAATAACTTGTGACGCTATTCCCGACGGAAAAGCTGTAGTATTTGAGACCCTTTGAAGGGTTCACCGGAGTAGTCACCATGAGCGCTGTAGCCGAAAACATCCAGACAGAAATGCCCTTGCCGCTGGTCTTTACCGACAGCGCCGCAACCAAGGTGGCCGATCTGATCGCCGAAGAAGGCAACCCCGAGCTGAAGCTGCGCGTATTCGTGCAGGGTGGCGGCTGCTCCGGCTTCCAGTACGGCTTTACGTTTGACGAGATCACCAACGAGGACGATACGGTCATGACCAAGAACGGCGTGTCCTTGCTGATCGACGCCATGAGCTACCAGTACCTGGTGGGCGCCGAGATTGACTACAAGGAAGACCTGCAGGGCGCGCAGTTTGTCATCAAGAACCCCAACGCCACCAGCACCTGTGGCTGCGGTTCCAGTTTTTCGACCTGATCGCCTGATTCAAGCGGGATACACCGCACCCAAGACACGGGCGCCCAGGGCGCCCGTTGTGCTTTGCAGGGCCAGCTTTTCGCGCAGCACAGCCTTGCGGGCCAGCCAGGCAAAGGCCGCACCCTCGACCTGCTGCGGCGGCAGGCCTCGCTGCGCACTTGAGAGCACCGCCACACCGGGCAGCAAGGCGGCCAAGCGCTGCATCAAGTAGGTGTTGAACGCTCCGCCGCCACACACCACCAGTTCCGCCGCCTGCGGCCCATGGCGGCGCAGCTCTGCTGCACAACTTTGGGCCGTCAACTCGGCCAGGGTGGCCTGCACATCGACGGGCGCCAGTGCGCCATGCGCGGCCAGCGCGGCATCCAGCCAGGCACGGTTGAACAGGTCACGGCCCGTGCTTTTGGGTGGGCTCTGCGCAAAGTAGGGATGGGCCAGCAGGTGCGCCAGCAAGCCGTGCTGAACGGCGCCTGAGGCCGCCCAGGCGCCGCCATCGTCATAGGGCCGGCCTGTGTGCTGCTCGCACCAGCCGTCCATCAGCGCGTTGGCGGGGCCGCAGTCAAAGCCGGTCATGCTGCCGTCGGCGCGCAGCAGGGTCAGGTTGGAGATGCCCCCGAGGTTCAGCACGCCCACGGTCATGCCGGGGCGGGTGAACTGCGCCTGGTGGAAAAACGGCGCCAGCGGCGCGCCTTGCCCGCCTGCGGCCACGTCGCGGCTGCGGAAGTCGGCCACCACGTCAATGCCCGTCAGCTCGGCCAGCAAGGCCGGGTTGTTGATTTGTGTGGTGTAGCCCGTGTGTCCAAACGCGCGGGGCTGGTGGCGCACGGTCTGGCCGTGTGCACCAATGGCGCGCACCTGGCCGGCTTGCACACCCGCTTTGGCAAGCAACTCGGCCACCACGACCGCATAGGCTGTCACCAGTGTGTGGGCGGCAAAAGCCGAGCGGTGGATTTCGTCGGCCCCGCTGGTGTTCAGCGCCAGCAGCTGTGCCCGGAAATCTGCCGAAAAGCCCGTGGATGCGTGCGCCAGCACCCGCAGTGGGGCCGTGGAAAAATCAGCCAGCACACCGTCCACGCCGTCCAGCGAGGTGCCTGACATGAGGCCGATGTACAGCTCAGCCATGCCGCGCTGGCACGCCCGTTACTGGGCGCTGGCCTGCTGGACCGAGCCCGCGGCCGACAGTTGCATTCGCACGCCCATGGCCGTCTTGTCAAACAGCGGTTTGGCCGCCGCAGACACTGGGACGGACTCGCTCTGTTTGGCGATGGTCATCGGGTCCTGGTGCTGGCCGGCCACGCGGAACTCAAAGTGCAGGTGCGGCCCGGTGGCCCAGCCCGTGGACCCCACGGCGCCCAGGTTTTGGCCCTGGCTCACGCTCTGGCCCTGGCGCACGTTGATGCGGCTCAGGTGGGCGTAGACGGTGACGTGCTGGTTGCGGTGCTGCACAAACACCACGTTGCCAAAGCCGTTTTGCACACCGGCAAACTGGACAACGCCGTCGCCCACGCTGCGCACGGGCGTGCCCGTGGGCGCGGCGTAGTCCACGCCCAGGTGGGCGCGCCACTTTTGCAGGATGGGGTGAAAGCGCATCTTGAAGCCGCTGGTCACGCGCGAGAACTCCATGGGCGACGCCAGGTAGGCGCGGCGCAGGCTCTGGCCGTCCAGGGTGTAATAGCCGCCCTTGCTGCCGGGCTCCTGGAACCACATGGCCTGGTAGGTCTTGCCGTTGTTCACGAACTCTGCCGACAGCACACGGCCGGTTCGCAGGGGCTCGCCGTCGGCCTCCAGTGACTCATACACCACGCTGAAGCGGTCGCCACGGCGCAGCGCACGGTGAAAGTCGATGTCGCCCGAGAAGATCTCGGCGACCTGGACCGCCACGGCATCAGGGATGCGCGATTCGTCCGTGGCGGCAAAGAGCGACGATTTGATGGTGCCACTGCCCAGCCGGCTGGCGGCGGCCAACGCAGCTTTCTCAAGCCGTGAGGTCAGGCCCTGCGGGGTCTTCTCAATGACCAGGCGGGTGAACTGGCCGTCGTCTTCAGGCGCCCAGCGGGCGCTCAGGCGCAAAAGCTCGTTGTTGTCGCTGGCTTCGACCGTGACGGTGCGGCCAGCGCGGCCGAGCAAGGCGTTGCGGAAGTGGGCGTCGTTGCGCAGAAAACCTGCAGCTGCGGGGTCGTTGATGCCCAGGCGCTGCAACAGGGCCTCGGCCGTGTCTGTGGAACGGGTGATGTCAGAGCGGAACAGCTTGAAACTGTGGGCGTCCAGCAGCTCGACCTGGGCCTGCAATGGCAGGGGTTGCACGGACTCAACGACCTCGCGCACGGGCAGGTCGGCGGCGTCAGGCGCCAACGAGGCCACGGCATAGGCGCCACCGCCGCCACCCAGCATCAGCGCTGCCACCAGTGCAGTGACGTGTTTGGGGTGGTGCTGGATTGTGTGGGCCAGCCGGGACAGCAGGGCGTCCACGGCGGCGGTCAAGCCGTTGTTCAAAAGATGAGTCCCCAGAAAAAGCCTGTACGTCCCACACTGCGGCGGGATGGTTCCCTACATTGCACATCGCCGAAAGCTGACAGACGATTTGCAAAAACCGGGCCAATTAAAATCCGGCACAGTCGGTGGGGCAGTATAGCCAGCCCGCTACCGCCGGCATACCCCCGCACCTGAAAAAACCCTTATGAATCAAGCTTCAGTTACAAATTTTCCCGTCACCGACCGGGTCCGTCAGGCGCTGGCGGTGACATTGCGCGGCTGCGAGGAGCTGATTCCGCAGGACGACTGGGTCAAAAAGCTGGCCCGCTGCGAGGCCACGGGCGTGCCGCTGCGCATCAAACTGGGCCTGGACCCGACCGCGCCGGACATCCACATCGGCCACACCGTGGTGCTGAACAAGATGCGTCAGTTGCAGGACCTGGGCCACACGGTGATCTTTCTGATCGGCGACTTCACCTCCATGATCGGCGACCCGTCGGGGCGCAACACCACCCGCCCGCCGCTGACGGCCGAGCAGATCAAGGCCAACGCCGAAACCTACCGTGCCCAGGCCGAAAAGATCCTGGACCCGGCCAGGACCGAGCTGCGCTACAACAGCGAATGGAGCGACCCGCTGGGCGCGCGCGGCATGATCCAGCTGGCGTCGCGCTACACCGTGGCCCGCATGATGGAGCGCAACGATTTCCACGACCGCTTCAAGGCCGGCACGTCCATCTCCATCCATGAATTCCTGTACCCGCTGATGCAGGGCTATGACAGCGTGGCGCTCAAGAGCGACCTGGAGCTGGGCGGCACCGACCAGAAATTCAACCTGCTCATGGGCCGACACCTGCAGCAGGAGTACGGCCAGGAGCCGCAGTGCATCCTGACCATGCCGCTGCTGGAAGGCCTGGACGGCGTGGACAAGATGTCCAAGAGCAAGAACAACTACATCGGCGTGACCGAGGACGCCAACACCATGTTTGCCAAGGTGCTGTCCATCAGCGACACGCTGATGTGGCGCTGGTACACGCTGCTGTCGTTTCGCAGCGAGGCGGAGATTGCCGCGCTCAAGGCCGAGGTCGACGGCGGGCGTAACCCCAAGGATGCCAAGGTCCTGCTGGCCAAGGAAATCACCGCGCGCTTTCACAACGCTGCGGCGGCGGACGCGGCTGAGCAGGACTTCATCAACCGCAGCAAGGGCGGTGTGCCGGATGACATCACGGCTGTGTCGCTGGCGGGCGCGCCCATGGGCATTGGCGCCTTGCTGAAGGCCGCCGGCCTGGCCCCGTCCACCACGGAGGCTGGCCGTCTGGTGGATGGCGGCGGCGTGCGCGTGGACTCCGGCGTGGTCAGCGACAAGGGCCTGAAGCTGGATGCGGGCACCTACGTCGTGCAGGTGGGCAAGCGCAAATTCGCGCGGGTAACCTTGAGCTGATGTTTCGCCGCCGGGCCGCCCCAAGGCGAAATGCGGCCCCCTCGGGGGGCAGGGAGCCACACGCAGTGGGCGACCGTGGGGGCCACATCACCTGATGAAGTTGCCTCTGGGACCGACCACGGTAATTTCCACAAAGTTGGAGCCGTGGCGCTTGTCCGGCCCGAATTCCATCGTGTAGCCGCCCAGGTCCAGCCGCGCCAGCTTCTCCATCGCCTCTTTCACTGTCTCGGGCGTGGGGTTCTTGCCCGCCCCGCGCAGGCCGGCCGCCATGACCTGCATGTTGATGTAGCCCAGGTAATGGTCGTAGTCCACCTCCTTGCCGGCGCGGGCCATCACCGCGTTGAACTCCTTGGCCAGCACCGTGGTGGCGCGCCAGGGGTAGGGCGTGGCGCGCGACACGGCCAGCCCGCGCGCATCGTCGCCCAGCGCCTTCAAAATGGCCGAGCCCACCGACAGCGACAGCGTGTACACCGGCAGCCCCGCATAGGCGCGGTTGGCCTTGATGTAGCCGATCACGGCCGGGCCCGCCACCAGCATCACCACCGCTTGCGCCTTCATGCCCGCCACGGCCTGTGCGGCAGCCACTGAATCGGCACCCGTGGACTGCAGCGAGCGGGCGCCCGCCAGTGTGGCGCCCTCCGCCGCCACGATTTTTTCCGCCAATGGCAGCAGCAGCTTGCCGAACTCGTTGTCCTGGTACACCAGTGCAATGCGTTTGGCCTGCACGGCCACCAGGTTGCGCACGATGCGCACCAGCTCGTCGTCGTAGCCGGCCTGGGTGGTGAAGAAATACGCGTTGGGTTGCACGCGCAGCGCAGGGCTGCCGCTGTACGCGGCAATCAGCGGCACGCGCTTTTCAGCGATGTAGGGCAGCACGGCCAGGGTCTGGCCGGTGCCCACCGTGCCAAACAGCGACAGCGCGCCGCGCTGCTCGACCAGCGTGCGCGAATTTTCCAGCGTGCGTTTGGGATCAAAGCCGTCATCCAGCATGTCCAGGCGCACCCGGCGCCCGCCAATGCCGCCTTTGCGGTTGATCTCGTCAATCGCCAATTGCTGGCCGGCCAGCACATTGGCCATGGGGTTGGCCATGGGGCCGGACAGCGGGGCGCTCTGGCCGATGAGCAGATCGCCTTTGGGCGGCGGTACGCTGGCGCGCGCCGTCAGGGCGGTGGCGGCCAGGCCGCCCAGCAGGGTCCGGCGGGTCAGGGGGTGGTGGGGCAGGTCTCTCATCGACGTCTCCGTTGTGGTTATGGGAGAGGTCACTGTGCCGCCCGCGTGCCTTGCGGTCTGGCCCGAAATTGCTGCGCGGCGCGGCCATTGACGGAATCTTGCGCGCGCCGCCTCAGGCAAACCCTGTGAGGCTGTCGCGCGGGTAACTCAAGGCACCTCAGGCGTATCGGCGGCCGGGCCCAGGTTGCGCTGCCACTGGCGGGGCGTCTGGCCCGTGTGGCGGCGAAACTGCGCGGCAAAGTGGCTTTGCGAGCTGAAGCCGCAGGCCAGCGCAATGTCCAGCATGCCGGGGCCGCCGCCGCTTGCCAGCCGCGCCGACCACAGCAGCCGGCAGGCCAGCTCCATGCGACGGCCCACGATGTACTGGTGCGGCGTGACGCCGGTGGACTCACGAAACACACGGCAAAAATGAAACAGGCTCATGCCCGCCACAGCGGCCAGATCCTCCAGGCTCAGGCCGTCGCCCAGGTGCGCGTCAATGTGGGCCCTGGCTTTGTCCAGCCCGCTTTGGGCCGGCCCGGCGGTGCGGCCCTGTTCGCGCAGCAGCAGGCGCGTGACCAGGGCCATGGCCAGCCGCTCGGTAGCGCGCGCGCCGTCGGGGTGGCCTTCGCGCAGGTCGGCATACAGCGCCTGCGACAGCAGTCGCAGCACCTCGTCACCCGGCACCACCTGGTGGCGCAGCTGCGCGCGCTCAGGCGGCAGGCCCAGCGCAATGGCGCTGTCGGCCAGCAAGTCGGCAGAGATGCGAAACGTGGCCAGCCGCGCCGGCTTGAGCGCGCGGCCCGTGGGTCGCGGCGTGGCCGTGCTGTGCGCGACCGTGGTGCCCGGCGGGATCACCATGAGCGCGTGGTGGCGCATGGCAAAGCTGGCATGCGTGCCGGGGCCGGACGCGTCAAACGAATACGAAGGTCCCACGTTGAAACTGATGCGCAGGTAAGGCTCGGGTTCGATCTCATGCACCGGCCCGGGGATCACCACCAGCGCCAGGCTCACGTGGGGCGACGCCGACGGCAGAACTTCGCGGTGGATGGTGGGGCGGCTGGCACCCGATGGCCCCGCCCCGGCATTTGCAGACATGGAGCTGATGCTAGGGGCGCAGGCCCGCCCGGCGTATTGTGTTTTCCCCTATCGACGTGGCGTCAGCGTGCGCCTGCGGCCTCCAGCATGCTGACCATCTCGGCGTAGCCGCGCGAGCGCGCCAGCTGCAGCGGCGTGGCGCCCTGGCGGTCCTTGAGCTGCAGGCTCGCCCTGGCGTCAATCAGCGCCTTGAGCGTGGCCTGATGGCGCGCGCCGCCATTTCCCAGCACGATGGACTCGATCACCGCCGTCCAGTGCAGGTTGTTCACATGGTCCAGCGGCGCACCGGCAGCAATCAGCTGGTGCACCACACCGTCGTGGCCCAGGTGGGCGGCGGCGATCAGGGCGGTACCGTCGTAGCGGCTGGTGACCTGTTTGGCACTGGCGCCCAGCGACAGCAGCACGCGAAGCGTTTCCTCGTCGTCGGCCACGGAGGCGATGGTCACGCCGTCATAGCGGTCGTTTTCCAGCAGGTTGATGTCGGCACCGGCCTGGACCAGCGCGCGAATAGCATCGCGCTGCCTGGCAAACGTGGCCACATGCAGCGGCGTGCGGCCGTTACCGTCGCGGGCGTTCAGGTCGGCCTTGGCGGCGGCCAGCCGGGTGATCTGCGCCACGTCGCCCTTGTGGGCGGCGGCGTGCAGGCCCTGGTACTTCACGGCTTCGGCCGGCGTGGGGCCGACCTGGGCCAGGGCGGGTGCAGCCACTGTGCCGACACCGCAGGCAGCGGCCAGCAGCAAGGGGCGTAACAGGGCTTGGATGCGGTTCGGTTTCATGGTGATGGTTCCAGTCAGTGCGGGTTTATTTGAGCTGGTCGCGGAACTTGTCCAGCGCAGCCACTGCGCATTGCTCGTCCAGGTGGCCGCCGGGCGCGCCGCCTACACCCACGGCACCGATCACTTCATTGCCCACCTTCACCGGCACGCCACCGCCCAACAGCAAAAAGCCGGGGATGTGCACCAGGTTGGCGGCGGCCGGGTTCTTTTGGGCGCCTTCCATCATGGCCAGCGTGTTGTTTTTGGCTGAAGCCGAGGTGAAGGCCTTTTGCAGGCTGGCCGCCAGGGTGTGCGGGCCGGCGTTGTCGGCGCGCTGCACGGCGCGCACGCTGCCCGCGCGGTCCACGACCGTGGCCGTCACGGCATAGCCGCCGGCGGTGCAGGCGGCCACAGTGGCGCCGGCGATCTGGTTGGCCAGCTCCAGTGACATGTTCTTTTCGGTGCGCACCGCCTGGGCGTGGGCGGCGGTGGCGGCGACGAGCGACAGGGCGAGGGCGGAAATGATCTTGTGCATGGTGTTCTCCGGGAATTAAAACGGTCAAATCAACCGTGAGAGAACTTTAGAAATTGCAAGCCGTTTCGCCCATTCGTACGGCTACGCGCGGGGCTCCGTATAACTACGCAGCCTTACGCAGCGTTCTCATCCACCAGCACCGCATAGCTTCTGATCAGCTGCGCCAATGACTCCGCCTGCAGCTTGGCAAACAGGTTGGCGCGATGCGTTTCCACCGTGCGCGGCGACACATCCAGAGCGCGGCCGATTTCCTTGTTGGTCAGGCCCGCGACGATCAGGCCCAGCACCTCGCGCTCGCGCGCGGACAGCTGGGCATAGCGCTCGCGCGCAGCGCGGTCGGCCTGGTGGCGCTCGCGCGACTTCACATGCGCCCGCACGGCGTTTTGCAGAGCCTCCAGCAAGGCTTCGTCGTCCACCGGCTTTTCCAGAAACTCCGCCGCGCCCGACTTGAACGCGCGCCGGCACATCTCTACCGTGCCGTGGCCGGTGAGCATGATCACCGGCTGGTCCACACCCTGCGCCACCAGCTGGTCCAGCACCGTCAGGCCGCTGATGCCGGGCATGCGCACGTCCAGCACGATGGCGCCAATGCCCTGGCGGTCAAACCCGGCCATGAACGCCAGCGGGTCGGCCCAGGCCTGCACCCGCAGCCCCACGGTGCTGATGAGCAGCGCCAGGCTGGACCGCACGGCCTCGTCGTCGTCAATCAGATGGATGAGCGGGGACAGGGTGTTCATGCGGATGCCAGCGGCAGGCTCAGGCGAAAGGCCGCACCCCGCGGCGTATGGTGCGCGGCGGTGAGCTGCCCGCCCATGCCGCCGGCCAGTGTTTCGCACAGGCTCAGGCCCAGGCCCAGGCCGCCTGTGCGGGTGGTGAAGAAGGGCTCGAACACGCGCGGCAATACCTCGGGCGCCATACCCGGGCCGGTGTCGGCCACGGTCAACACGCCATGCGAGGCGCTGGTGGTCAGCGTCAGCAGCAGCTGGCGCTCGGGTGCGCTCACCTGCTCCAGCGCCTGCAGCGCGTTCATCAGCAGGTTGTGGATGATCTGCTCCAGCGCCACAGGTTCGGCCAGCACGGCCACGGGCCCGTCAGGCGCATCGACCTGGCTTGCGACCTGGCGGCGTTGCAGCTCGGGCGCCAGCAGATGCAGTGCATTGCGCACGGCGTCCTGCAGCACCACGGACTGGGCCTGCGCCGCCGTGTCGGGCCGCTGCACGGCGCGGCGCAGCCGGCCCACCACGTCGGCGGCGCGGCGGGCCTGCTGCACGGCCTGCGCCATGGCGTCGCGCGCCGTGGGCAGGTCGGGTGGGTCGTCCGCCAGCAGGCGGCCGGCGGCCTGGGTGTTGGCCAGCAGGGCTGTCAGTGGCTGGTTGAGCTCGTGTGCCATCCCTGCGGCCAGCTCGCCCATGGTGTTCAGCCGGGCCACCTGGCCCAGGCGCAACAGCTCTTCGGCCCGGCGGCGCTCTTCGCGCTGGCGCACCAGCACACCGGCGCCAGCCAGCAGGCCGGCCACGGCCAGTGTCCAGGCCGCCATCCAGCCCCAGGGCAGTTCGGCCCAGCCCACCTGGCGGATGGCCACCACATCAAACGGCTGGCTGTCGGCGGCCAGGTGCTTGTGAAAGTCAAAACGCCAGCCGCCCGCGCCGATGCGCCCGGGCTGCACCACGAAGCTCTGGCTGTCGTGCTCCAGCGTCACGCGCACGGGGCTGGTGTCGGGCGCCATGGGCCATTCGCTCCAGGGCACGGTGGCGCGCAAGTCCATCTGCAGCGCAAAGCTGGTGGGCTCGGCGGCCAGCACCAGCTGGTAGCGCCCGCGAGCCAGGTCCACATGGGCCAGCACCGGGCGGCGCACAGCGCGAGACAGGGTTTCGGCTGCGGCCAGCCGGGCGTCGACCCAGGTGGCGTCGCGGTCACGCCGCTGCACGCCCAGGATCTGCGGGTACAGGGCGCTCAGGCGCTGCTCGGGCGCGGACGCTTCAGCGCCCGGCTGCAGCAGCGCCAGGGTGGCCAGCACGGCGTCGTGCTGCACCACGCGCTGGCT
>CALRYY010000036.1:0-35906 GCA_943372515.1 Ramlibacter sp. 2FC
CCACGCTCAACCCCACCAACCCGCGCAACCGCGCGGCCGACTGGGAAGCAGACCTGGTCCAGCAGTTTCGCCTGCACAGCGACCTGAAGGAAGTGGTGTCAGAGCGCCAGTCGTCCACCGGGCGCAGCCTGTTCATAGCCAAGCCCATCCAGATCAGCAACCCCGCCTGCCTGCAGTGCCACAGCACGGCCGCTGCCGCGCCGCCCACCATGCTCAAGATCTACGGCGAAGCGAACGGCTTTGGCTGGAAGCACAATGAAATCGTGGGTGCTCAGGTCGTCACCGTGCCCATGGACGTTCCACTGCGCAACGCAGAACGCGCCTTCACGACCTTCATGGCGTCGCTGGCCGGCGTGTTTGTGGTTGTGTTCATCGTGCTGAACATCATGCTCAGCTGGCTGATCGTGCGGCCCATCCGCAGGATGTCGCAGGCGGCCGACAAGATCAGCACCGGTGAGTTCACCGTGCCCGAATTCAATGAAAAGGGCAAGGACGAGATGGCCGTGCTGGGCAGTTCTTTCAACCGGATGCGCCGCAGCCTTGAAAAGGCCATGCAGATGATCGACCAGTGATGGCCGTAACAGGTTCCGGTCCATGAGCGCAGCAGCAGGCCCCCCACCCCCGCCGGCTTCTGCGGCAGCGGACGCAGCTTGCCTTCCGGGTGGCTACAAGCTGCTGGAGTACCAGATTGAGCGGCCCCTGGGCGGCGGCGGATTCGGCATCACCTACCTGGCGCGCGACATCAATCTCAACTTGCCGGTTGCCATCAAGGAATACTTTCCCAGCGACTCCGTCACCCGCGTGGCGAACCAGGGCGTGCAGGTGCGCGGCGGGTCCGAAGAAATCCGCAGCCAGTACCAGTGGGGACTGGAGCGTTTTCTCGACGAGGCGCGGGCTCTGGCCACGTTTCGGCACCCCAACATTGTGCGGGTACTGCGCTACTTCCGCGAGAATGGTACGGCGTACATCGTGATGGAATACGAATCCGGCGACCCACTCAAACGCTGGGTGCCGCAGAACGCACCGCTGAACCAGCGCGCGCTTCTTTCCATCATCTATCCGCTGCTCGACGGCCTGGACGCCGTGCACAAGACGGGCTTTTTGCATCGCGACATCAAGCCTGACAACATCTACGTGCGCGCCGACGGCACCCCGGTGCTGCTGGATTTCGGCGCGGCACGCCGTGTGACGGCCAACCACGACATGACCAACATCGTGAGCCCCGGGTTCGCGCCGTTTGAGCAATACCACTCGCAGGGCAACCAGGGGCCCTGGACCGACATCTATTCATTGGGTGCAGTGATGTACTGGATGACCACCGGCAAGAAGCCGGTGGAGTCTGCTTCGCGCGTCAAGAACGATACCCTGCTGCCTGCCGCAAGCGTGGCTGACCCGGTCGTGTTCGGTGCGTCGCTGCTTGAGGCCATTGACTGGGCCATGCAGCCCGATGAGGGCCGCCGGCCGCAAGCCGTGGCGCAGTTGCGCGCGGCCATCCAGGGCAGCGAGCACCCGGACACCAAGACTGTTGACCTTGACGTGAGCGCGCCGCGCACCGGCCTGGGGGCTTCGGGCTATGTGCAGCCGAGCACCGCGGGCAGCGTCAGCACCAGCCTGTCCACGGGCGCACCGCCCAGCCAGGCGGGAATGACCCGCAAGAACCTGCTGTGCACGATCATGTTTCTGGACCTGATCGGCTACTCCGTACGCTCGGTGGACGACCAGGTGGCCCTGAAACGGCTTTTCAACGAGCTGATTGGCAAGGCGCTCAAGGGCGTGGACGAAAGCAGCCGCATCGCCATCGACACCGGTGACGGCGCCGCCATCTGTTTCCTGGGTGACCCCGAGGAAGCCCTGCATTCGGCCATGCTGCTGCGCGACCTGCTGGGCCAGCGCTACGGGAGCCACCTGTCGGTGCGCGTGGGCCTGCACATGGGGCCGGTGCGGGTCATCTCCGACATCAACGAACGTGTGAACGTGGTGGGCGACGGCATCAACGTCGCACAGCGCATCATGGATTTTGCGCAGGCCAACCAGGTGCTGGTGTCACGCGCCTACTACGATGTGATCTCGCGCATCACCGACGACACGGCCGAAATGTTCCAGTACCTGGGCCAGTTTGGCGACAAGCATTCGCGCCTGCACGAGGTGTACTCGGTGGCGGCGGGTCCGCGCGGTACCACCCGCCGCGAAGGCCCGGCCACAGGCTACACCCAGACGCGCCCGGCCACGTCCATCCAGACGATGGACGCCACGCTGCTGGCCGAGGTCGAAGTCGAGCTCACGCGACACATCGGCCCACTGGCCAAGGTACTGGTGCGCAAGGCCGCACCGCTGGCGCGCAGCATCCTTGAACTGCGCGAGGCACTGGGACCGTCCATCCAGGAGCCCAAGGCGCGCGAGATGTTCGTCAGTGGCGTCCAAAGCCACAGCTACAGCCAGAGCAACCCCGGCCACAGCCAGCCGTTGCCACGAAGCTCCCCGCCCAGCCGGCCCATGCCGCTGAGCCAGCCGCTGGGCCAGCCGCTGAGCCGCCCCTTGAGTCGCACCACGGGGCAACCTGCAAGCCACCCGATGAGCCAGCCGGCCAGCCGGCTGGAGCCGTCACGCCTGGAGCCGTCCATCCCGCAGCATTCCACCCGCCAGGTGGATATCCCCCCCGAGGACATGGCGATCATTGAGCACACGCTCAGCAAATTCATCGGCCCCATGGCCAAAATGCTGATCCGCAGGGAGGTTGCGCACAGCGCGACGTTCAAGGAATTCGTGACGGCGGTCGCCGGCAATATCGACCACCCGCAGCAGCGCGATGTGTTCCTGCAGGCGATCAAGCGCGCCCTGCCCCACCGTTGACATCGCCGCCAGCATGCCAGACGCCTGTCAGGCCTGGCTGATCTTGCCTGCTTCGATGGTGATGCGCTGTTCGCAGCGCGCTGCAATACCGCGGTCGTGCGTCACCAGCACCAGCGTCGTACCCTGCTCGCGGTTCAGGTCAAACATGAGCTGCATCACGGTTTCACCGGTGGCAAAGTCCAGGCTGCCGGTGGGCTCATCGGCCAGCAACACGGCCGGCTGCACAACAAAAGCCCGGGCCAGCGCCACGCGCTGCTGCTCGCCACCCGACAGCACCTTGGGGTAATGCCCCAGCCGCGCGCCCAGGCCCACACGGTCCAGCATCTCGGTGGCGGCCTTGCGCGAATCGCGCCGGCCCGCCAGCTCCAGGGGGAGCATGACGTTTTCAAGCGCATTCAGGTTGCCCATGAGCTGGAAGCTCTGGAACACAAAACCCACTTTCTGCGCGCGCAGTGCCGCGCGCGAATCTTCGTCCATGGCAAAGATGTCCTGGCATGCCAGCCGCACGGTGCCGCTGGTAGGTGTATCGAGACCGGCGATGATGGACAGCAACGTGCTTTTGCCCGAGCCCGATGCGCCCACGATGGCCACGGTCTCGCGCGGCGCCAGTGCAAAGTGAATATCGCGCAAAATGTCCAGGGTGCCGGTGGAATCAGTCACCGACTTGCAGACGTGTTCAACGGAAATGATGGGTTCAGACATGGTGATGGCGTGGTGGCGACGGCGTGAATTTATCGCGGCGGCATTAGCTGGGTGTTATGGCGCCCGGGTATCGGCGCAGGCCCCGGCTGCTGCCCGGACCATCCTGATCGTGGGCGACTCACTCAGTGCCGAGTATGGCCTGAAACGCGGCACGGGATGGGCGGCGCTGCTGGAGCAACGCCTGGCGCGGGAGAAAATCGCCGCGCGGGTCGTAAATGCCAGCATCAGTGGTGACACCACGTCGGGCGGCCGCTCCCGCCTGCCGGCCCTGCTGGCGCGCGAAAAGCCCACGCATGTGGTGATTGAGCTGGGCGGCAACGATGCCCTGCGCGGCCTGCCGCTGGCCATGACGGAGACCAACCTGGCCGCCATGACCCAGGCGGCGCAGGCCGCGGGCGCACGCGTGTTGCTGGTGGGCATGCAGGTGCCGCCCAATTACGGTGCCGACTACGCCCGCCAGTTTGCCGGGGTGTTTGCCAAGGTTGCTTCCGCCCACAAGGCGGCCGTCGTGCCCTTCTTCCTGAAGGGCGTGGCTGACGGGGCAGACCCGCTGCGGTTATTCCAGTCCGACCGCATTCACCCCCGCGAAGAGGCGCACCCCATCATGCTGGACAACGTCTGGCCTGAGCTGCGAAAACTGCTGCGATGAGCGTGCACGTCATCCCGGCGGCCGACGCCGTGGCGCGGCTGGACAGCTTCAGCGCAGTCATTGATGCCCGCAGCGAAGACGAATTTGCGCTGGATCACCTGCCGGGCGCCGTCAACTGGCCGTCGCTGGACAACGAAGAGCGCAAGCGCGTGGGAACGATGTACGTCCAGGTCAGCCCGTTTGAGGCGCAAAAGCACGGTGCCGCGCTTGTGGCAGCCAACATTGCCCGCCACATCGAGCGCAACATTCTGGACAAACCCAAGGGCTGGCAGCCGCTGGTGTATTGCTGGCGTGGCGGCAAGCGCAGCGGCTCGCTGGCGCTGGTGCTGGGCCAGATCGGCTTCAAGGTCACGCTGGTCGAGGGCGGCTACAAGGCGTTTCGTGGCGCCGTGCTGGCGGACATGCCGCAGCTGGCGCAACGATTCAGCTACCGCGTGGTCTGCGGCCCCACCGGCTCGGGCAAGACGCGGCTGCTGCAGGCACTGCAAGCAGCCGGCGGCCAGGTGCTGGACCTGGAAGCATTGGCCAGCCACCGCAGCTCGGTGCTGGGCCAGGTGCCGGGGCAACCGCAGCCATCACAAAAGCGGTTTGACACCCTGGTGTGGCAGCGCCTGCGCAGCTTTGACCCGGCGCGCGCCGTGTTTGTAGAGAGCGAAAGCCGCAAGGTCGGCAACCTGGCGGTGCCCGATGCGCTGATTGCAGCCATGCGCGCCAGCCCCTGCCTGCGGCTGGAACTGTCTGACGACGAACGCGTGTCGCTGCTGCTGGAAGACTATGAATTCTTTGTGCGCGACCGCAACCTGTTCTGCGAGCGGCTGGACGCCCTGGTGGAATTGCGGGGCAAGGCCACCATTCAGGCGTGGAAGGACAAGGTTAACGCGGGGGATTTCAATACCGTGGTGCGCGAGCTGCTGTCACTGCATTACGACCCGGGATACGAGCGGTCCATTCGCAACAACTTTGCGCAGTACGTGGATGCGGTACCCGTTGTTGCAACCGACCGGTCGGCTGGGGAGATGACCCGCCTGGCGCATGACCTGCTGCGCGCAGAGGGTTCATGACTCCTTAGAGACTTCAGGGTTGCGCCGGGGGCGTTGGGGGCGTTTGAGCCGGTTCGCCACCACTGTCGTCTGTGCCGTCAGTCGCATCGTCGTTCGGGCCGCCGACCTTGCGCTCGGCCTTGGCCTTGAGCTTGTCTTCTTTTTTGCGCTTTTTGGCCAGCTCTTTCTGCCGCTTTTCGTATCCGTAATTGGGTGTGGCCACAGGCTATCCGTTTCTTTGGTTCATTGTCGCCCACTGTACGCGATAAACAGCCCGTTACCAACGGTGTCAGGGCGGGCTTGCTGACAGCGCGGCCAAGGCACAGGCCAGGTCGGCCTGCAGGTCCTGCACCGCCTCCAGCCCCAATGAGAATCGCACCAGCACGCCCTTGTGCGGCCAGGCCGTGCGCATCGACGGGATGTCATAGGGCACCACCAGGCTGACCGGGCCGCCCCAGGAATAGCCCAGCTTGAACAGCTTCAGCGCGTCGCAGAAGGCGTCCACATGGGCCGTGCTGTAACGGTCGTCAAACACCACAGAAAACAGCCCAGCTGCCAGGCTGGCGCCTGCGCCCTGCCCGTCTTCGGTGCACAGGGCACGCCAGTGCTCATGGCCCGGCGAGCCCGCAAGCGCCGGGTGCAACACCTGCGCCACCTGCGGCTGCTGCTGCAGCCACTGCGCCAGCGTGCGCGCCGCCAGGTCCTGCGCCTGGTAACGCAAGGCGATGCTGGGCAGTGCACGCAGCACGGCCTCGGCATCATTGGCGCCCACGCCCCAGCCCAGGCGCATATGGGTGAGCTTGAGCTTCAGGTGCAGGGCTTCGTCGCGTGTCACGATGCTGCCCATCAGCACGTCACCGCCGCCGCTGGGGTATTTGGTCAGCGCCTGCACCACGATGTCGGCACCACTGCCGGGCACAAATCGCGTGCCCCGTCCCAGGTCAAACCCGTTGAATGCCAGGCCTGCGCCCCAGGTGTTGTCCAGCGCAGTGAGGATGTCCCGCTGGCGGCAAATGTGGGCGTGGTGTGCCAGTGGCGGGAACTCCATGGTGACCGACCCTGGCGCCTCCAGCCAGACCAGCCGGGTGCGCGGGGTGATGCGAGCCTGCAGGTCAGCTGGGTCCATTGCGTCGTACAGCTGGTGCGTGATGCCCCAGGCGGCCAGTTCGCCTTCGGCAAGCGCCTTGTTGGGGCCGTAGGCGTTGTCGGGAATCAGTACTTGGTCGCCGCTTTTGAGCAATGCCAGGTTGGTGTTGGCAATGGCCGCCAGACCGCTGGGTACCAGCACGCACTGGCGCCCGCCCTCCAGTGCGGCGATGCGCTCTTCCAGCACAAAGGTGGTGGGCGTGCCGTGAAGGCCGTAGGTGTAGCCGTTCTTGTACTTCCAGTCGCGCGAGCGCATGGCCGCGACGTTGGGGAAGATGACGGTGGACGCCTTGAAGACGCCCGGCTGAGGTGCGGCGAAGCCCGCCGGCGCGGTGTAGGGGTGGTGGACCAGGTCAGTGGGCGTATGGCTCATGGAGCAATGTTAGCCCGGGCGCGCATACCGCGCGTCAGACCTTCCACTTCTCCAGCAGCTTGTCGGGTGACAGGTTGTCGTAGCCTTCAAAGGGCTGGTGGATCCAGGGGTTGGTGGGCAAAAATTCAACCGAATAGTCGGGGGTAAATGCCGACAGGCCCTTGGTCCAGATCACCGCGCTGCGCAGCTCGGTGATCGGCGAATAGCTGGTCTTCAGCAGGTTGATCACGGCCTTGAGCGTGTGGCCGGAATCCGCCAGGTCATCCACCAGCAGCACCTTGCCGGCGATTTCGCCCTGCGGCGTGGTGATGTATCGCGCGATGTCCAGGTGGCCCTGCACCGTGCCCGCGTCGGCGCGGTACGAGCTGGTGGACATGATGGCCAGCGGCTTGTCGAAGATGCGGCTCAGGATGTCGCCGGGGCGCATGCCACCGCGTGCCAGGCACAGGATGGTGTCAAACTGCCAGCCGGACTGGTGCACCCGTATCGCCAGCTTTTCGATCAGGTTGTGGTATTCGTCATAACTGACGTACAGGTGTTTTCCGTCTTCAGTCAGCATGTTGGTCATCCGTATCTATCGCTTGGAATTAGCCGGCCAGGTAGGGGTGGCGCATCTTGATCGTGTGATCCCGGTCGGGGCTGGTAGAGATCATAGCGATGGGCACGCCAGTTACCTGCTCGATGCGTTGCAGGTACAGCCGTGCATTCACCGGCAGCTTCTCGTACTGCGTGATGCCCACGGTAGATTCGCTCCAGCCTTCCATGGTTTCGTACACCGGATTGCAGCGCGAAATTTCGTCAGCCCCCATCGGCAGGATGTCGGTGTACTCCCCATCCATGTTGTAACCGGTGCACAGCTTGAGTTCCTTCAGGCCATCCAGCACGTCGAGCTTTGTAATGCACAGGCCGCTCAGGCCATTGACCTGCGCGCTGCGCTTGAGCAGCGCCGCGTCAAACCAGCCGCAACGCCGGCTGCGGCCGGTGGTGACCCCCTTTTCGGCCCCGACGGTGCTCATGTGCCAGCCCGGTGTTCCTTCCTTTTCCCACTCGAGCTCGGTCGGGAAAGGCCCGCCACCCACGCGGGTGCAATAGGCCTTTGTGATGCCCAGGATGTAGTGAAGCATGCCTGGCCCCACGCCCGACCCCGCTGCCGCATTTCCCGCCACGCAATTGCTGGACGTGACATACGGGTAGGTGCCATGGTCCACGTCAAGCAAGGTGCCCTGGGCGCCTTCAAACAGCAGGTTGTCGCCGCGCAGGTGGGCTTCATTGAGCTCACGCGACACATCGGCCATCATGGGCTTGAGCAGCTCGGCATGCTTCATGGCCTCGTCAAACACCATGTCGTAGTCAATGGGCTGTGCGCCCAGTACCTCGACCAGCACGTGGTTGTGCAGGTCCAGCAGGACCTTGAGTTTTTCACCAAAGCGTTGCGGATGCTTGAGGTCCTGCACGCGCAGTGCACGGCGGGCAATTTTGTCCTCGTAAGCGGGGCCGATGCCGCGGCCCGTGGTACCGATCTTTTCGGAGCCGCCCTTTTCGCGGTAGTTCTCGCGCGCGATATCCAAAGCGGCGTGAAATGGCAGGATCAGCGGACAGGCCTCGGAGATGCGCAGGCGCGAACGCACTTCAACGCCGGCCTTTTCCAGCCCTTCGATTTCTTCGAACAGCTTGCCCGCAGACAGCACCACACCGTTGCCGATATAACACTTCACGCCCGGGCGCATGATGCCGCTGGGGATCAGGTGCAGCGCTGTCTTGACGCCGTTGATCACCAGCGTGTGCCCGGCGTTGTGCCCGCCCTGAAAGCGCACCACCCCTTGCGCCATCTCGGTCAGCCAGTCGACCAGCTTGCCCTTGCCTTCATCGCCCCATTGGGTGCCGACGACCACTACGTTACGACCAGTTGTCTTTTTCATTTCGGCTTTTGCATTCATCAAATGGCTTTCACGACCCACTGCCCCGCGGCCAGGGCCAGCTCGCGATCGCAATGGAACTCATCTACTTCGCTTTCGTGGCCCGGCAGCACGCAAACCACGGTTTCGCCGCGCCCGCGCAGGGCCGCAATGGCTGCTCGCAGGTCGGCGGCCTCGCTCCAGGGCGCGCGGATCGCCGCGCGCAATTGGCGTGGCTGCACCACGCCCACCAGTTCGCGCACATCCAGGCTGAACCCGACGGCAGGACGGTTGCGGCCAAAGACGGCACCCACCTCGTCATATCGCCCGCCACGCACCAGTGCATCGCTGGCACCGCCGGTGTAAATCGCAAAGCGCACGCCGCTGTAATAGGCATAACCACGCAGATCGGCCAGGTCGAACAGCACGCGCGTGCCGTTCAGGTGTTGCGAGAGCCAGCGCAGGCTGGCCAGCGCCGCTTGCAGTTGGGCCGACGCCGGCAGCACGCGTTCCGCCTCGGCCAGCACAGTGGCGTCTCCGTACAGGCCGGTCAGAGCCAGAAGGCCTTCGCGGGTTGTTGCGGGGAACGTACGCGTCAATGCGCTGAGTTCACTGGTGTCCTTGGCGGCCAGCGCCGCATGCACGCGGCCCAGCGCGGCGGCGTCCAGCGACACGCCGGCCAGCAGGGAGCGCACGATGCGCGCGTCGGCCATGTCCACGATCACGTCGCCTACCTGGGCGGCCTTCAGGCAGTCCAACGCGAGCAACAGGGCCTCCAGGTCGGCTTCCAGCCCGGCGTGCCCATAGATTTCGGCGCCAAACTGCAGGGGCTCGCGCGTGGCATGGGGCCGGTCGGGACGGGTATGCAAAACGGGGCCGCAATAGCACAGGCGCGTCACACCCTGGCGGTTAAGCAGGTGGGCGTCAATGCGGGCCACCTGCGGGGTGGTGTCGGCGCGCAGGCCCATCATGCGGCCCGACAGCTGGTCCACCAGCTTGAAGGTCTGCAGGTCCAGCGCCTCGCCAGTGCCGCTGAGCAACGACTCCAGGTGCTCCAGCAACGGCGGCATCACCAGCTCGTAACCATAGCCACGGGCGGTGTCGAGCAATTCGCGACGGAGTTCTTCGATGTGCCGGGCCTCGGAGGGCAATACATCGGCGATGTGATCCGGCAGGACCCAGGCGGACATGGGATTTTGGGTGCTGTTAAAAACGGTATTTTACCGGTGTCGCCGGACCCGCCCGCCGCAGCTTGCGGCAATCAGGTCACAAGCCACAACATGATGAGCCCGCCGAGTACGCTGGCCAGGCCAAAAAACCGCAGTTGCCCATCGGTGAGCGTCAGCAGTTTCTGGAACATCCCGCGCCAGCCGCCAGGCGACAGGAGCGGGAACAAACCCTCCAGCACCAGCACCAGGGCCACTGCGGCCCAGAAGGTGTCGCCGTCCAAGTTATTTCTTGGCAGGTGCCGCAGCGCTGCCGCCACCGTTGCGGAAGGTTTTGAAGAATTCCGATGAAGGGTCCAGCACCATCACGTCGCTCTTCTTGCTGAAGCTGGCCTTGTAGGCGTCCAGGCTGCGGTAGAACTGCGCAAACTGCGGGTCGCGGCCAAAAGCGTCGGCATAGATGCGTGCGGCTTCGGCGTCGCCCTCGCCCTTGATCTTCTGGGCGTCACGGTAGGCATTGGCAATGGCCACTTCGCGCTGTCGGTCGGCGTCGGCGCGGATCTTCTCGCCTTCAGCGCCACCGGTGGACCGCAGCTCGTTGGCCACGCGCTTGCGCTCGGCCTCCATGCGCCGGTAGACCGACTCGGTGATCGCGTCCACATAGTCCACCCGTGTAATGCGCACATCCACCACGTCCACGCCCCAAGGCTTGGCGCCGCGCACTACCTCCAACACCTCGCGTTTCACGTCAGCCATGAGCTGTTCGCGCTTGAGTGACAGCAGGTCCTTGACGGTGCGTTTGTTGATCTCTTCCTGGAAGGCATTGCGCACCACCCGGTTGAGCTGGTTCGCTCCGGCCGATTCGTCAAGGCCTACGTTGCGGATGTACTCAGACGGATCGGTAATGCGCCAGCGCACGTACCAGTCAATCACCACGCGCTGCTTTTCAGCCGTGAGCATGGGCTCGGCGTCAACGCTGTCCAGCGTGAGCAGGCGTTTGTCAAAGTACGACACGTTCTGGAAGGGCGGCGGCAGCTTGAAGTTCAGCCCCGGCTCGGTGATGACTTCCTTGATCTGGCCCAGTGCATACACCACGCCGAACTGGCGCTGGTCCACAACAAAGAGCATCGAGCTGAGCAGCGCCAGGGCCACCAGCAGCGAGGAAGCGATAAAACCAATTCTGTTCATGGTGTTGTTCTCGTTCAGCGCGTTTCGCGGTCACGGGTGCGCGAGCCGTCACGGGCACGCGAATCGGCTGCCACGCCAGCCGCCGGGCCCGGGGTGCCCGGCACCGCGGCCGTGGCCGCAGGTACCGGCGCATCAGGCGTTGCCGCAGCGCCACCCTGGGCGGTCTGCTGCATGATCTTGTCCAGCGGCAGGTACAGCAGGTTGGAGCCCTGACGCGACTCCACCAGCACCTTGGTCACGTTGCCATAGATCTGTTGCATGGCGTCCAGGTACATGCGGTCACGCGTGACCTGCGGCGCCTTCTGGTATTCAGCCAGCACCGAGCGGAAGCGTTGTGCATCACCCTGGGCCTGCGCCACGATGCGGGCCTTGTAGGCGTCAGCCTCTTCCTTCAGTCGCGCGGCCGAACCTACAGCGCGCGGAATCACGTCGTTGGCGTAGGCCTGGGCTTCGTTCTTGGCGCGCTCGCGTTCCTGGCCAGCCTTGAGCACGTCGTCAAATGCCGCCTGCACCTGCTCGGGCGGGCGCACCCCACTTTGCTGCAGGTTGATGCCGACCACTTCAATGCCGACCTTGTAGCGGTCCAGAATGCTTTGCATGAGCGTGCGCACGCGCGGGCCGATCTGGTCGCGCTCTTCTGCCAGCGCGGTGTCCATCTTCATTTTGCCCACCACTTCGCGCACGGCGGTCTCTGCCGCCTGCACCACCGCCTCGGCAGGGTTGCGGCTTTCAAACAGGTAGGCGCGAGCGTCATTCAGACGGTATTGCACAGCGAACTTGATTTCGACGATGTTCTCGTCTTCAGTGAGCATGGCCGATTCACGCAGGCCTGTGGCCTTGATCACGTTGTCACGGCCCACGTCAACGGACCTGATCTGCGTCACAAACACCAGTTCATGGCGCTGGATCGGGTACGGCAGGCGCCAGTTGAAGCCCGCGCCGACGGTGGACTTGTAGCGGCCAAACTGCGTGATCACAGCCTGCTGGCCTTCCTGCACGATGAAAAACCCTGTGCCCAGCCAGATCAGCGCAACCACGCCCGCGATCAGGCCGGCGCCAATGCCGGCGCTTTTCATGTCGGGCTGGAAACCACCGCCACCGCCCATGCCGCCCCCTCCACCTGCGGGCTCAGCACGGCGGCCATTGCGTGCACCACCGAACAGGCCGCCCAGCTTGCGGTTGAAATCGCGCCAGAGTTCGTCCAGATCGGGCGGGCCCTGATTGGGGCCCTGCCCGCGCGGACCGTTGTTGCCATTGTTGCCGTTGGACGGCGGCTGGTTGTCCGGGCGGGCGCCTTCGGGGCGGTTCTCGTCGGCAGGCTTGTCGTCGCCACGGCCCCAGCGGGGGTCGTTAAGGTTGAACATGCCCCTGACGCGGCCTTTGACACCTGCCCAGGACAGGCGGCTTGGATGAAGATTCATTCGGTGCGGTCTCTTTTCTTGTCGTAACCGGATTGTGCCCAATCAGGCGGCAGTCTCATGCAATGGGGCAGCGTCTTGCGGGGATATGGCGTGCGGGCCGGTGCGCCCCGTCAGTTCGCGCACGAGTTGTTCGCGCAGCGCCGCCAGACCGGCACCACTGCGGGCGCTGACAAACAGGCGGGGAACGGCGACACCATCAAGCTCGTACATGTCCGTCAGTTGCAGCGGTTGTTGTGCGTTTTCAAGGGCATCCATCTTGTTGAACACCAGAACCTGGGGGATGTCAGCGGCGCCTATTTCGGCGAGCACGCGCTGGACTTGCTCGATCTGCTCGGGAAAGTTGGGGTTGGCCGCATCCACCACGTGCAGCAACAGGTCGGCATCCACCGCCTCCTGCAAGGTCGCCTGGAAGGCGTCGATCAGGCCGTGGGGCAGGTCGCGGATGAATCCGACCGTGTCAGACAAGGACACTGTGCGGCCCCCGCCCTGCCCGTCCCCGAGGTAAAGCTGGCGCGTCGTGGTGTCCAGCGTGGCAAACAGCTGGTCAGCCGCATAGGCACGCGCCTTGACCAGCGCGTTGAACAGCGTGGATTTACCGGCGTTGGTGTAGCCGACCAATGAAATGTTGAAAGCGTCGCGCCGCTCGCGTTGGCGGCGCTGGGTCTGGCGCTGGCGCTTGACCTTGTGCAGACGCTCCTTGGTACGCTTGATCGACTCGGAAATCATCCGGCGGTCCAGTTCGATCTGTTTCTCGCCCGGACCGCCGCGCACGCCGGCGCCGCCGGTTTGGCGTTCCAGGTGGGACCAGCGGCGAACCAGCCGGGTGCTCAGGTACTGCAGCCGGGCCAGTTCGACCTGCAGCTTGCCCTCGTGGCTGCGCGCGCGCTGGGCAAAGATTTCCAGAATGAGAAGCGTGCGGTCGTTGACCGGCAGGCCAATATGGCGCTCCAGGTTGCGTTGCTGCGCCGGGCTCAGGGACTGGTCAAAAAGGATTTCCTGCGCGCCGGTGGCGTCAGCAAGCATGCGGATTTCATCGGCCTTGCCGCTGCCCACGAACAGCGCCGCGTCGGGCGCCTTGCGCTTGCAGGCCACGCGGGCCACGGGCTCAAGGCCGGCGGTCTGGGCCAACAAACCGAGCTCTTCGAGCTCGGCGTCGAAATGCGCAATCCCCAAATCCACGCCGACCAGAATGGCTGGAACGCGGGGAGTGGCAGGCGAAGTGGACGAAGCGGGCGAACTCAAATCGGCTGTAGATACGGGAAATACGGCTCGTCTTGTGTCAGCCCGCTTGGTCCAGGAGCTCAGGGAGCTGTGGCTTCGGTGCCTTCAGCGGCCGTGAAGTTCACGGCACGGCCCGGCACAATGGTCGAAATGGCGTGCTTGTACACCATCTGGGTGACCGTGTTGCGCAACAGGACGACGTATTGGTCAAAGGACTCAATCTGGCCTTGGAGCTTGATGCCGTTGACGAGGTAAATCGACACAGGCACATGCTCACGGCGCAAGGTATTGAGGAAGGGGTCTTGCAGGAGTTGCCCTTTGTTGCTCACGATATTCTCCGTGTTCGGAAGTGTTGTTGGAAAGCACACCTTACCACAGCCCTAGGGTAATCAAGTAGTCCAAAACCGATACCCGCAGGGTTTTTCGGACTCGTCAGCTTTCGTCTCGGTCCGCGTAAGGATTGTGCGAGGTCTTCATCTCGATACGCAGGGGTGTGCCGATCAGGTTGAACTCCTTGCGGAAGCGCCCCTCCAGAAAGCGCTTGTACGCCTCGGTCACATGTTCCAGCGAATTGCCGTGGATGATGATCACTGGCGGGTTCATGCCCCCCTGGTGGGCATAACGCAGCTTGGGACGGAACATGCCGGCCCGCTTGGGGCTCTGGAACTGCACGGATTCGAGCAGCAGCCGGGTCAGTACCGGCGTGGACATCTTGCACATGGCCGATTTGTGGGCCTGTGCGATGGAGGCCCACAGAGGGCCCAGGCCCTGGCGCTTTTTGGCAGAGATGAAATGCAGCGCGGCAAATTTCAGGAAGGCCAGGCGCGTCTCGATGGACCGCTGCAGGAACTCGCGCTGGTAGTCATCCACCGCGTCCCATTTGTTGATGGCCAGGACCACCGCCCTGCCGCTTTCGAGCACATAGCCCGCAATGTGGGCGTCCTGGTCGGTGACGCCCTGGGTGGCGTCCAACAGCAGCAACACGACGTTGGCTGACTCAATGGCCTGCAGCGTCTTGACGACCGAGAACTTCTCGATCGCCTCAAAGACCCTGCCCTTGCGGCGCAGGCCGGCGGTGTCGATCAGCTCGAACTTCTGGCCGTTTCGCTCGAACGGGACGCTGATGGCGTCGCGCGTGGTGCCCGGCATGTCAAAGGCGACCAGGCGCTCTTCACCCAGCCAGGTGTTGATCAGCGTGGATTTGCCGACGTTGGGCCGGCCCGCGACCGCCAGTTTGATAACGCCGCTGTCTTCGGCCTCGGCTTCTTCGTCAGGGTCAGGCAGGTTCAGGGGGGCCAGCGCCAGGTCCACCAGGCTGCGGATGCCCTGGCCATGCGCCGCCGACACCGGCACCACCTCGCCCAGGCCCAGCTCGTAAAACTCGGTCAGCTGCACGCCCTCTTGCATGCCTTCGGCCTTGTTGGCGGTCAGCACGCAGGGCTTGCCCAATCGACGCAGGTATTTGGCGATGTCGTGGTCCTGCGCCGATATGCCGGCACGGGCATCCACCACAAAGATCACGGCGTCGGCTTCGGCGACAGCCTGTCGCGTCTGCTTGGCCATCTCCATGTAGATGCCGCTTTCGGCCGTGGGCTCGAAGCCGCCGGTATCAATGACGATGTACTCGTGCTTGCCCTGGCGGCCATTGCCGTAGTGGCGGTCGCGCGTCAGGCCTGCAAAGTCGGCGACGATGGCGTCGCGCGTCTTGGTCAGGCGGTTGAACAGCGTCGATTTGCCGACGTTCGGGCGGCCGACTAGGGCCAGGACAGGTTTCATGGAGGAGGCTTATTCAGGTGCGTACCCGAATACGCCACCGTTTCTGGTGATGACCACGAGCGTGCCGCCAGCCAGAAGCGGGGCGGCCGCGATGGGAGAGCCGTCGGTTGACAACCGGTTCAGCGGCGTGCCGTCTTCACGCGACAACAGGTGTACCAGGCCCGTACTGTCGCCAATGACGACTGATCGGCCCAGGGCCAACGGCGCGGTCAGGGTACGGTATTGCAGGCGGTCGGTGGTCCAGGCGCGCTCGCCGTCGGCGCGTCGCCATGCTACGACCTTGCCATCAGACTCGGTGCCGTACACGTTGCGGTCGTCGCCATGAACGCCCACCGCGGCGTTGGCGGGCTTGGTCCATTGCACCGCGCCCCGCGCTGCATTGACGCAGCCCACGCTGGCCTGGAAAGCACGCACACAGACCGAGTCGCCCAGACGCGAGACGCCGGCGACCAGGTCCACCAGCCGCTCGATATCGTTGGTGCCACGCGGCGTCGCAATGGGGGCGTCCCAACGCGCGCTGCCATTGATCGGGTTCATGCCCACCAGACGGCCCGCCTGGCCTACCACCAGCGTATCGCCCACCGCCAGGATGACGCCCGCTTGACGCAGGATAAGCGGCTCACCAGGGCGCTGCTGCGCCCACAGCCGGCGGCCGGTTTGTCCGTCAAACGCAGTGACCGAACGGTCAGCGGCCAATACAAATACGCGTGAGCCAGCCACCAGCGGCGCCGCATAGACCTGCGCGGGCAGCTTCTGACGCCACAGCACCTTGCCGTCCGCCATCGCCACCACGTCGTTGGCCGTGGTCACAACGGCGGCAACCTTGCCGTCGCTGCCCACACCCGCCGACAGGGGCGCACCAGCGTTTGCGCGCCAGATATCGCGCCCCGAGGCTGCGTCCAGCAGGGCCACGGTTCCGTCGCCGCCGGCCACGGCCAGCGTGCTGCCGCTGACCTGGGCTTGCAGCGGGAATGTCACTTCGCCCACACGGGCCGTCCAGGCCTGACGTACACCGATCAGTGCTGCACTGGGGGCGAGGTCTGCAGGCTTGGGCCGCTCGGGCTTGCTCGAACAGGCAACCAGTGCAACGGCTAGCGCAACGGCGGCCAATGCACGGCCAGCTCGCGGGGATGACAGTGAGGGCATGTTGACGATCACGACTTGGCTCCTGCATCAGCGGCCGGCGCGGCCTTTGGCGGTTGCGGGTCCACCCCGAGCGAATTGAGCTTGACCTCGACCAGACGCCGGTACTCGGTGCGCTCATCCAGCCCCTTGAAAGCCAGCGTATAGGCTTCGCGTGCTTCGGCCTTCTTGCCTTGCAGCAGGTAGATGTCTCCGCGGCGATCGGCCACCAGCGGCTGCATTTCTGCGGGGAATGTGCCCGCCAGCTGCTTGAGCGCGTCGTCGTAGGCCTTGGCCTCGATCAACACGCCGGCCAGCCGCAAACGAGCCAGCGACTGGTAACCGGCGTCAGAAGCCTTGTCTGCGACCCAGGTAAGCGCCGCCTTGGCGCCATCCACGTTGCCCTTTTCATAAAGGGTCTTGGCCACCAGCAGGCCAGCCTGCTGCGCAAACACCGTGCCACCAAACTTGTCTTTCATGTCGGCAAAACTGCGGTCCAGCCGCGCGGCATCGCCTGTTTGCGCGGCACGGTTGACTTCTTCGTACAGGGCGGAAGCCTGAACGCTTTGCGTGCGTTGCCAGTACTGCCAGCCGTTCCAGGCCGCCACGGAGCCAAATACCGCAATCAGCACCCAGGTGATCAGGTTGCCGTACTGGTTCCAGAAGTGCTTGAGCTGGTCAAGCTGTTCCTGTTCTTCAAGGTCGAGGTGTTTTGCCATGAGGTATCGGTATCAAACCGTGGATTGTAGAGAGGCCGCCCAGGCCACAGTGTCAGCCAGCGGCCGTTGCACCTGCGCACCCGCGCCATCGCGCAGAGCCTTGACTGTCACCATGCCCTGCGCCAACTCGTCGGCGCCAAAGATCAAGGCGTGCGCCGCGCCACTGGCATCCGCCTTCTTGAACTGTGACTTCATGCTGCCCTGCCCGTCCGGGCCTGCGGCGTGCTGTTGCACCCGCACACCCTGCGTGCGCAAGGCCTCCAACACAGCCATGACCTGCGCCAGGGGCGCGCCAGGCGGCACGATGGCGTAGGCATCGGGCGTCGCATCCGGCACCGGCAGGCCCAGCGCCTGGATCAGCAGCAACAGCCGCTCGATGCCCAGGCCAAAACCCACGGCGGGCGCGCGCTTGCCACCCAGTTGCTCAATCAGGCCGTCGTACCGCCCACCGCCGCAGACCGTACCCTGCGACCCGAGCTGATCGGTCACCCACTCAAACACAGTGAGGTTGTAGTAGTCCATGCCGCGCACCAAACGCGGATTGACGCGGTACTGCAACCCCACTGCGTCCAGCACGGCGCGTACGGCGTTGAAGTGTGCAAGCGATTCGGCCCCCAGGAAGTCCATGAGCTGAGGCGCCGCTTCGATCAGCGCCTGCATGGCCGGGTTTTTGGTGTCCAGGATCCGCAAGGGGTTGCTGTGCAGGCGGCGCTGGGCATCGGCGTCCAGCTGCTGTGCGTTCTGCTCGAAATACTTCACCAGGGCGTCGCGGTGGGCACGGCGCTCGTCCGGCTGGCCCAGGCTGTTGATCTCCAGGCGCACATGCTCGCCCTCGACCAGGCCCAGCTCGCGCCACAGGGCCCGGGCCATGAGGATCATCTCCGCATCCACGTCGGGCCCTGCCAGGCCCAAAGCCTCGACATCAAGCTGATGGAACTGGCGGTAGCGGCCTTTTTGCGGGCGCTCGTGGCGGAACATCGGCCCCACCGTCCACACGCGCAGCGGGCCGTTGTACAGGGCGTTGTGCTCGATCACGGCGCGCACGATGCCGGCGGTGGCCTCGGGCCGCAGCGTGAGTTTGTCGCCGTTCATCGAGTCGGTGAAGGAATACATCTCCTTTTCGACGATGTCGGTCACCTCACCCAGGCCCCGCACAAACAGGGCCGTGGGCTCGACGATGGGGGTGAGCAGGTACTGGTAGCCATAGCGGCCCATTACGGTACGCACCGTGGACTCAAACCACTGCCACAGGACGGAGTCCGGCAGCTTTTCCGTCCGCGGTACAGCGGGCGGCAATATGTCGTTCATGCCTTTGACGGCACTCAGTTTCTCAGCCATGGGATGGGGTTCAGGCAGTTTCGGTCACGGATTCGCGGCCGAAACGCTTTTCAATGTAGTTTTCAACAAGCTGGTGGAACTCGTTGGCGATGTTGTCGCCACGCAGCGTGAGCGCCTTTTCGCCATCGATGTACACCGGCGCGGCCGGTGCCTCGCCGGTGCCGGGCAGGCTGATGCCGATGTCGGCATGCTTGCTTTCGCCCGGGCCGTTCACGATGCAGCCCATCACAGCCACTTTCATCTTTTCCACGCCGGGGTACTTCTTGCGCCACACAGGCATCTGCGCGCGCAGGTAGTCGTCAATCTGCTTGGCGAGTTCCTGGAAGGTGGTGCTGGTGGTGCGGCCACAACCCGGACAGGCCGTGACACTGGGCACAAAACTGCGCAGGCCCAGAGCCTGCAGGATTTCAGACGCAATGACCACTTCCTGGGTGCGCGACTCACCAGGCTGCGGCGTCAGCGACACGCGGATGGTGTCGCCAATACCCTCTTGCAGCAGGATGGACAGCGCCGTGGCCGACGCCACCGTACCCTTGGTGCCCATGCCGGCTTCGGTCAGGCCCAGGTGCAATGCGTAATCGCAGCGTTTGGCAAGCTCGCGGTACACGGATATCAGGTCTTGCACACCGCTGACCTTGCAGCTCAGGATGATCTGGTTGCCGTCCATGCCCATTTCCTCGGCCCGGCGGGCGGAATCGATGGCGGATGTGACCAGCGCTTCGTACATGACCGATTTGGCGTCCCAGGGCGCCGCGCGCCGGCTGTTCTCGTCCATCAGGCTGGCCAGCAGTTCCTGGTCCAGGCTGCCCCAGTTGACGCCGATACGCACGGGCTTGTTCCAGCGCATGGCAGCTTCAATCATCTGGCCGAACTGGCGGTCGTGTTTGTCGCCCTTGCCCACGTTGCCGGGGTTGATGCGGTACTTGGACAGCGCCTCGGCGCAGGCCGGGTAGTCGGTCAGCAGGCGGTGGCCGTTGTAGTGGAAGTCACCGATCAACGGAACGTCAATGCCCATGCGGTCCAGCTGTTCGCGGATGTAGGGCACCTGCTGCGCGGCCTCGGGCGTGTTGACGGTGATGCGCACCATCTCGGATCCCGCAATGGCCAGTTCCTTGACCTGGATGGCGGTGCCGATGGCGTCCACCGTGTCGGTATTGGTCATGGACTGCACGCGCACCGGTGCGTCGCCACCCACAGTCACGATGCGCGAGCCCCAGACCGTCTGCGCCTGGCGCGAACGCCGTGCCTTAGGCGCTGCAGGTTCAATCGGAAGGCAGGGCTGCATCACTTCACCTCGAACCGGGCTACGTTGTCTTTTGCCACCGCGTTCAGGTCGAACGGGCGGCCACGCACTTCGACCCGCGTGGCGTTGGCGCGGCCGATCACCACCGCCAGTGGCAAGGCGCCGCTGGCGCCCACCACCTCTCCGGGGGCCAAGGTCTTGCGCACGGCAATCACGCCTTTGGCGTCGGTCACCTCCACCCAGGATTCTCCCTGGGTCTTGAAAACAACGATGCCCGTTGTGGGCAACGCAGCCGCAGGTGTCACCACGGCTGTGGGGCTGAGCACTGCGGGTGTGGACAACGCCGCCACCGAGAAGGTGGGGGATGCGGTCTTTGCAGGAGTGGCGGCACTTCCCGGCGAAATGACGGCAGTGGGCTGCGCCACTGGTGCAGGCGCCGGTGCCGGTGCCGCCAGGGGTGCAAGCACGGGCGTGGGTGCAGGTGTGGTCGCAACTACGGGTGCGGCTACCACAGCCATGGCAGGCGCAGCCTCAGGCGGCGCCACCGGGCTGGCAGGCACCGCAGCGGAAGTCACCTCAGGCTTGCCGGGCCCCGCCGCGTCGTCCTGACGGGCTGACGGCAGGAAAATCAAGACCAACGCACCCAGCAGCAATGCAAAGACAGCCAGAAACACCGGCTTGGACAGTTGATCGAACCACGAGGGGTTGCGGCCGTCGCTGGGGGCGCGAAACGGGGTGTTGATGCCACCGCTGTCGCGCACCAGGCGAGGCGCGGCTGTCTGCGGCAGGCGCTCCAGCACCGGTGCCGGGTCCATCTTGAGCGTGCGGCACACGCTGGACGCCAGGGCCCGCACGAAAACGGCGTCGGGCAGCAGGTCCAGCCGGTCAGCCTCCAGCGCCTCCAGTTTGCGTACGGGCACCTTGAGCGACACCGCCAGCGCGGCGATGTGCAGACCGGCGGCTTCGCGAGCCTCGCGCAGCAAGGTGCCGGCGCTCGGCCCTGCATGCACTGGCGCGCCCTGCGCTGCGTCTTGCGCGTCTGCTTGCTGCTGCGAATCACTCATCAAACGCCCCCCGTGTGTATGCCGCCGCTTCCCGTGACTGCGGGAAGCGCTTTTTTAACTGGTCGGCCAACTGATCCATGGCCACCCTGTCGTTCATGCGGCGCTCGACCTTGACGCCCAGCCAGAGCGATTCGGCATTGGCCAGGTCGCTGTTGTTCAGACGGCGGATGTAGAACTGCGCCCGTTCGAAATCGCCGCGCTGGAACAGCAGGCTTGCCAGGTTGTAGCCCGTCACAGGGTTGCCAGCGTCCAGCTCATAGGCCCGCGCCAGGCTTTTCTCGGCTTCCACGCGCTGTCCGCCCCTGACCTGGCAGACGCCCAGCGCCATCAGTGTCTTGGCGCGCCCGGTATACAGCGGGTTGGCCATGGCCATTTCGAACTCGCGGTACGACTCGGGGAAGCGCCCCTGCTGGCACAGCATCCAGCCAAAATTGTGGTGGGAATTGGCGTCACGCGGATTCAGCGCGATGGCACGGCGAAAGCTGTCTTCGGCCTGGCGCATGTCGTTCAGCCGCATGTAGATCAGGCCGCGCAGGTTGTACGCGTCGGGGAAATTGGGGTCGGCGGCAATGACCTGCTTGAGCTCATCCAGCGCCACATTGGTCTGGCCTTGCTCGAAATAGCCGATGGCCAGTTCCATGCGGATGCGCGCCCGCTTGCGGTTTTCGGGCTCGTCGGATTCCGTGATGATGTCGGTGCGCGCCCCCGCTCCATCACTGCCTGCGTTGCCGGCACAACCCGCCAACGCCGCGCACAGCAGCAGGCACGCCCACAAAAGCCGCCGGGCGGCCGTTGTGCATTCACCCAACGCAAGTGCTTTCATGGTTCCAGGATCTCCTTGGCCTGACGAGGCGCAGGCTTGACGGGCATCAGCATCACGGTGCGCTGCTGGGCGATACGGTCGCCCACGCGGGTGCGGTCCTTGACGTCGCCGGCCAGCTGGCCACAGGCTGCATCGATGTCGTCCCCACGTGTTTTGCGCACGGTGGTGACGATACCAGCATCACTGAGGATTTTCGCAAAAGCCAGTACCTGATTTTGCGGCGAGCGCAGCAGGCCCGACGCCGGGAACGGGTTGAACGGGATCAGGTTGAGCTTGCAAGACACACCGCTTCCGCCGTGGTGGCGCACCAGCTCGACCAGCTGGTGCGCGTGCTCGGGCCGGTCATTCACCCCGTCGAGCATGCAATATTCAAACGTGATGAAGTCCCGTGGCGCATGCGCCAGATAGCGGTTGCAGGCATCCAGAAGCTCGGCCAGCGGGTATTTGCGGTTCAGGGGAACGAGGTTGTCGCGCAACGCGTCATTGGGCGCGTGCAGCGACACGGCCAGAGCCACCGGGCAGTCCTCGCCCAGGCGGTCCATCATCGGCACCACGCCCGACGTGGACACCGTCACCCGGCGGCGCGACAGGCCATAGCCGTGGTCGTCCAGCATCACGCGCAGGGCCGGCACCAGCGCCGAATAGTTCTGCAGCGGCTCGCCCATACCCATCATCACCACATTGGAGATGACGCGTTCGGTCTTGTTGAGGTGGCGGCGCAGAAAGTGCTCGGCAAACCAGAGCTGGGCGACGATTTCAGCGGTGGTCAGGTTGCGGCTGAAACCCTGATGACCTGTGGAGCAAAAGCGGCAGCCCACGGCACAACCAGCTTGCGACGAAACGCACAGCGTGCCGCGATCATCTTCGGGAATGAAAACAGCCTCCACCGCATTGCCGTCGCCCACGTCGAACAACCACTTGATGGTGCCGTCGGCGGATTCGTGCTGGGTGATGACCGGCAGGGCCTGCAGATGGGCCGTGGTCTTGAGCTTTTCGCGCAGCGACTTGGCCAGATCGCTCATCTGGTCGAAGTCGGTGGCGCCTTTTTGGTGGATCCAGCGAAACAGCTGCGTCGCGCGAAAGCGCTTTTCACCGAGCCGTTCGCAAAAGGCGGCCAAGCCCTCCAGGTCGAAGTCGAGAAGGTTGGCCGTCATTGCATGGGGTTTCCCGCTTTAGCGCGAGTAAACGTTCATGCCGGGGAAGAAGAAGGCAATCTCACCCTTGGCGGTTTCAGCAGCGTCGGAGCCGTGCACGGCATTGGCATCAATGCTGTCGGCGAAGTCGGCGCGGATGGTGCCGGGGGCAGCCTTCTTGGGGTCGGTCGCGCCCATCAGGTCGCGGTTCTTGAGGATGGCGCCTTCGCCTTCCAGAGCCTGGATCATCACGGGGCCGGAGATCATGAATTCAACCAGGTCCTTGAAGAAAGGACGCTCTTTGTGAACAGCGTAGAACTGCTCGGCTTCACCGCGCGACAGGTGCGCCATTTTGGCGGCAACGACCTTCAGGCCGGCGGCCTCGAAGCGGGCGTAGATCTGGCCGATCACGTTCTTGGCCACGGCGTCGGGCTTGATGATGGAGAGGGTGCGTTCGATAGCCATTTGAATGTTCTTCCTGAAAACTTGTAGATTGCTTTTTGCCCCACGGGCAAAGCCTTGCATTTTAACCTGCACTGGCGTCAAGCCCGTGACTGGCTCTGCGGCTTAGCGGCCCCGGCCACCGCGCCGCTGGCCATTGCCCCCGCCGGTACCGCCGCCACCGCCCCCGCTGCCACCACCCCGGCGGGGGCCTTGCCCCTGGCCCGGTCCCTGACGCTGGCGGGTAAAGCTGTCGGCACCGATGTAGCCAAATGCGGTTTTCATCGGATCGGGCTGGGCGTTCTGCCCGCCGCCTGAGCGGTCCTGCGGTTTCTTGCGGCGCTGACCCTGGCCCATGCCTTGACCCGCGCCCTGCCCGGGCCCATTACTACCCAAGTTGCCGGCCTGGTTACCCGGCCCCGATGGCCTGGGCCCGCCGGTGCGCCCGCCCCTGCGTCGATTGTTGTTGTTGCGCCCGCCACGGCCACCGTCTGCGCGCTCTTCGCCTTCGGGGCGCGTCGGCCGGTCGTCGCCAGGGCCGCCGGCGGCTTGCACCAGCGCGCGGATGTCGCGCTCATCCAGTTCCATCCAGCCCCCGCGCTTCAAGCCCCGCGGCAGCACCATGGCGCCATAGCGGATGCGGATCAGCCGGCTGACGCCATGGCCCACGGCCTCGAACATGCGGCGGACTTCACGGTTGCGCCCCTCGGAGATCGTTACGCGGTACCAGGTGTTGGCCCCCTCGCCACCGCCGTTCTCAATCGAGCCGAACTGCGCCATGCCGTCATCCAGCTTCACGCCGGACAGCAGGCGGTCTTTTTCGTCGTTATTGAGTGCCCCCAGGACACGTACAGCGTATTCACGCTCCAGCCCGAAGCGCGGGTGCATCAGCTTGTTGGCCAGCTCACCCGAGCTGGTGAACAGCAGCAGGCCTTCGGTGTTCAGGTCCAGACGGCCCACGGACTGCCATTTGCCCTGAAACAACTTGGGCAACCGGCGAAACACGGTGGGGCGGTTTTGCGGGTCGTCGTGCGTGACGACCTCGCCTGTGGGCTTGTGGTACGCAATGACGCGCGCAGGCGGCGGCGCAATGCGAAACCGGATGGGTTTGCCGTTGACCTTGATCTGGTCGCCAAACTGGATGCGCTGCCCAATATGGGCCGGCTCGTTGTTGACCGAGATGCGCCCTTCCAGAATCAGCTGCTCCATTTCCAGGCGCGAGCCCAGCCCGGCCTGGGCCAGCACCTTGTGCAGCTTGGGGGTTTCGGCCTGCGGCGCCAGCACACGCTTGGCCAGAGCGACTTCGGGGCTTTCCTCGTCGGCGTCGAACTGGCCCGACACCACATCGGCAAACAGGATGCCGGGCACCTGGGCCGCGGCGGGGGCGGCTTGCGCCTTGCGGCGAGCGGCACCGGGGCCCTCGCCATCCTCGTCCTCATCGTCTTCGTCCCCATCCTCGTAGTCGTCGTCCAATTCGGCGCGCCCAGGCTGGTGCGCCTGCTGCGTGGCAACGGGGCGGTTTTCAACCGGGTCTTGCGGGGTCGGCGCGGGCTCGACGCCCTCGGTGGGTTCGGTCATGTGAGGTCCCGTTGGGTGGGTTCGGCGTCGTGCGGGGCGCCGGGCGCCGGTTCGGCGACAGCGGGGGATTCATCGCCAGCCGCAGACGGCGATTCAATTGCGGGCTCAGGTTCAGGTTCAGGTTCAGGTTCAGGCCCGCCATCCATCAGCAAGCCCGGCTGCACGTCGTCGGCGCGGCCGCCATTCAGTGCCTCAAGCACGCCGGCCTGCTCCGCGGGGTTACCCAGCTCGGGCAACTGGTCCAGCGATTCCAGGCCCAGGTCGTCCAGGAACTGGCGCGTGGTAGCAAACAGGGCGGGCCGCCCGGCGGCCTCACGGTGGCCGATGACTTCGACCCAGCCCCGGTCTTCGAGCTGCTTGATGATGAGCGAGTTGATGGTGACGCCACGGATATCTTCCATGTCGCCACGGGTGACAGGCTGGCGGTAGGCAATGATGGCCAGGGTTTCAAGCGTCGCCCGGGTGTACTTGGGGGGTTTCTCGGGGTGCAGGCGGTCCAGGTATTCACGCATTTCCGGGCGGCTCTGAAAGCGCCAGCCACTGGCCACGCCTACGAGTTCCACGCCGCGCTGCGCCCAGTCGTGCTGCAGGTCCTGCAGCAGGGTCTTGATGGTGTCGGCGCCCAGTTCGTCGTTGAACAGCACGCGCATCTCCCGCACCGGCAGGGGTTGCTGCGAACAGATCAACGCGGTTTCGAGGACGCGCTTGGCATCCGCCGTATTCATGGTCAGGTTCCGGGACAGGCGCCAGACGGCGCGATGAACAAAGGGGCAAGGTGGGTCGAGCCCACGGCACCGGGATCAACCTTCAGGTTTCGCGGCGCGGGCCCCCGTCGACAGGGGCATGGCCTTCCGGCCGTTGGGGCTCATTGTAACGCAGGCCCCAGCTGGCAAGTGCCTGGCGGATGTCTGTCGGCAATGGCGACACAAACGCCAGGGAATCGCCTGTCAGGGGGTGCACAAAGGCCAGCCGGTACGCATGCAAGGCCTGGCGCTGCAGCCCGGCGGCGCATGCCCCACCGTAGGTCTCATCGGCCACCAGCGGGTGGCCGATGGACGCCATGTGAACGCGGATCTGATGGGTGCGGCCCGTATGCAGGGTGCACCTCACCCAGCACCCGTCGGGCGAATTCTCGAGCAGTTCGAAATCGGTGCGCGCCGTCTTGCCGCCCTGGCGCTCCAGGTCCACCACGGCCATGCGCAGGCGGTTGCTCGGGTCGCGCCCGATGGCAGCATCTACCTGGCGCCGCGCGCCACCCACCCACGGGCGGTGCCCCAGCGCCACATACTGGCGGCTGACCTCGCGCGCGGCGATCAGTTGCACCAGCGCATCCATGGCCGCGCGTGTACGGGCCACCACCATGAGCCCGCTGGTGTCCTTGTCCAGCCGGTGCACGATGCCCGCGCGCGGCAGAACCCGGGCTTGGTCGTCGCGCGCCAGCAGGCCGTTGAGCAGCGTGCCCTGCCAGTTGCCCGGCGCAGGGTGAACCACCAGCCCGGAAGGCTTGTTGATGACGCACAGGTGCTCGTCCTCAAACACCACATCCAGTGCCATCGGTTCGGGCAAAAAGGCCTGGCTTTGCGGCGTGGGCCGCAATTCGATTTCGCCGCGCTCGCCAGCCTTCACCCGCGCCGATGCCTTGACGGCGGGCTTGCCGCTGAGCGTGACCCCTCCTGCCTCGATCAGCTGCTGCAGGTAGCTGCGCGAAAACTCTGGCACCAAGGCCACCAGCGCGCGGTCCAGCCGCTGGTTGTGCAGCGCCGCGCTGACAAGCAACGGGCGCAATTCAGCGTCCGGCCCTGCTTCGGCCGGGTCGTCGGGCAACTCCTGCAAAGGGTCTGCAGGCAGGTCCGTCGATATAATCGTTTTGAGTTGTTCCAAGAAAGTTGCCACTGATGCCTAGCGCCAAATTATCGGTCGTCCCCCGCCTGCTGCTGGCGGGCGCAGTGGCAGTGCTGTTGCAGGCCTGCTCTTCTACCACCGTCGACCCGACCGGCACCTGGAGCCCGAACAAGATTTACGCCGAAGCCAAGGCCGAGCTGGACGGCGGCGCCTTCGACAAGGCCATCCCGCTGTTCGAAAAGCTAGAAGGCCGCGCAGCCGGCACGCCGCTGGCACAGCAAGCCCAACTCGAGCGGGCGTATGCGTATTACAAGTCCAACGAGCAGGCCCAGGCCATCGCGACGCTGGAGCGTTTCATCAAGTTGCACCCGGCAAGCCCCGCGCTGGATTACGCGCTGTACCTCAAGGGCATCGTGAATTTCAACGACAACCTGGGGCTGTTCTCGTTTGTGTCGCGCCAGGACCTGTCCGAGCGCGACCAGAAGGCCGCCAAGGAGTCGTTCGAGGCATTTCGCGAACTCGCCACGCGATTTCCTGATTCGCGCTACACGCCCGACGCGCGCCTGCGCATGACCTACATCGTCAATTCGCTGGCGCAGTATGAGGTGCACGTAGCCCGCTATTACTTCAGCCGCGGCGCCTACCTGGCCGCCATCAACCGCGCCCAGTCTGCACTGGCCGATTACCGCGACGTACCAGCCCTGGAAGAAGCCCTGTACATCATGGTTCGCTCCTACGACGCGCTGGGCATGACCCAATTGCGCGACGACGCCCGCCGGGTCATGGAAAAAAACTACCCTCGCAGCGAATTCATGGGCAGCGGCTTCAAGACCAACCAGAATCCGTGGTGGAAGTTCTGGTAGCCGCCAGGCCATCCAGCACCTCGTCAAATTCCGCGCCTGACGCCAGCCTGCGCATGGGCGGCAGCGCCGCCAACAGCCTGCGCCCATAGCCCATTGTCGCCAGCCGCGTGTCGCACACCACGAGCACGCCCTGGTCGGACTCCCTTCGGATCAGCCGTCCGGCGCCCTGCTTGAGCGCAACAGCCGCCTCGGGCACAAAGTAATCGTTGAACGGGCTGCGGCCCTCGGATTCAAGTCGGCGGGTTCTTGCCTCTACCAGCGGGTCATTGGGCGGGGGGAAAGGCAGCTTGTCGATGATCACGAGTTGCAATGCGTCGCCGGGTACGTCCACCCCTTCCCAGAACGAGGCCGAGGCGACCAGCACGCAGCCCGCCCGCCCCTGCCCCGCGCCTTCACGGAACCGTTCGATCAGGCGCCGCTTGGGCCATTGGCCCTGCACCAGCACTTCGACCTCACCCGATGTGTCAAACCTGGCCTGCAACGCCTCGCCAATCGCGCGAAGGGCCCTCAATGTGGTCGTCAGGACCATGGTGGCGCCACCCAGGCGCTGAACGGCGTCCCCCGCAAGCTGTGCAACCTGCACGCTGTGGGATGGGTCATTGGGTTTGGGCAGCTCGCGTGGCACATAGACAGCGGCCTGCGTCGCGTAGTCAAACGGGCTTTCGACCTGCAGGACTTCGGCCTCGGTCAGCCCGCAGGGCTCGGTGAACCAGCGTAGCCGGGCATCGTCACCCAGCGTGGCCGATGTGAAGATCCAGGAGCGCCGGGGTTCGTCCGCGGCTGGCGGCGCATCCTCGCGCAGGATCTTGCTGCGTACGGCGCTGGCAATATCCAGCGGCGACTCGACCAGGCGCAATTGCGTTCCCGCATCAGCCCAGCGCACCGATCCGGGCGCACAGGCGCCGGCAAACTGGCCCGCGCGCTGCGCCAGCCCGGCTGCGCGTTCGTGCAGGCGCACAAAATCGGGGGCCAACTCGCTGACCGTGTCCAGTGCAGCCATGGCGTCGTTGCAGGCCTGTTGCAGAGCCTGCAGTGCCTGAGCCCAAACAATGGGCTCGGCCTGCTCGGGCGCCGCGTCCGTCCAGCGCACGCGGGCGCCGGGGGCGGTCCGACCCACCGCAAGGCGCAAATCGCGCCCGGCGCGCTCAGTCGCCGACGCCAGCTGCTGCCAGTCCGCCAGGCCACGCGCCAGCTGCATCCCCGCGCCCAGCATGTCGCGCGCAAAGTCGATGACCTGGCCCGTGCCCAGCTGCGCTCCCAGGAACTGCACGCCGGTTTCGTTGAGCTGGTGTGCCTCGTCAAAGATCGCCACACGCACCGTGGGCAGCAGCTCGGCCATGCCCGATTCACGCACGGCCAGGTCGGCAAAGAACAGGTGATGATTGATGACCACCACATCGGCAGCCAGCGCCTCGCGCCGGGCCTGGTTGACGTGGCAGCCCCGGAATTTGGGGCAGGTCGAACCCAGGCAGTTGTCGCGTGTGGACGTGATCAGCGGTATCACCGGCGAGCGCTCATCCAGCCCCGGCAGTTCGGCCAGATCGCCTGTGCGGGTAATCCGTGCCCATTCCTCGACCTTGGCCAGGGTGCGCACAGCCGTGCGGTCCGGCAGCGTGACGTCCTGGCGCGCAAGCTCCATGCGGTGCGTGCACAGGTAGCTGCCCCGGCCCTTGAGCAGCGCCGTGCGCACCGGCAGGCCCAGCGCCTGGACCAGTCTTGGCAGGTCACGACCGAACAGCTGGTCCTGCAGGGTTTTGGTGGCGGTGGACAGCAGGATACGTTCCCCACTGAGCAAGGCTGGCACCAGATATGAAAACGTCTTGCCCACGCCCGTGCCCGCCTCCACCACCAGGGCTCCGCCCTGCTCCACCACGCGCGCCACGGCCAGAGCCATCTCGGTTTGGCCGCTGCGTGGATGGAAATGGTCCGCCGCACGGGACAGCACGCCGCCGGGCGCGAATGCTTCGCGGACGGTGTCTTGCAAAGGGGTCATCAGTCGCCGCCGGGCCGCCCCAAGGCGACTGCGGCCCCCTCGGGGGGCAGCGACCTACACGAAGTGAGGGAGCGTGGGGGCAGCATCACGCTGGTTCTTTGGGGTCTAGTGCCAGTTCCAGGCGGGAAATCTGGTCGCGCAACGCAAGGCGGCGCTTCTTGAGGCGGCGCGCCATCAGTTCGTCCACAGGGGTCTCGTGGGCGAGGCGGTCGATCAGGGCGTCAAGATCGCCATGCTCGATGCGCAACTCGATGAGGCGACGCTCAGGAGAATGGAGATTTGAGTCCAAAAATATACTTCCGGGCCGGTAACGGCGGGTTCGCTTGATAATACGCGTTTCAGGGGGGCCTATCGAGCGCCCCTGTCACCAGCAAAGGCGCCAGGTTCCAATCCTATGAGCAAAGGCTACCGACTTACCGCATCGACGGGCATCCACAAGGGTGACCGCGAATACCAGCAGGACCAGATCGCCCTGATCAGCCACCCGCGCATTACCGGGTGTGTGCTGGGCGTGGTGGCAGACGGCATGGGCGGTCGCAGCGGCGGGCGCAAGGCATCTGACCAAGTGATGATGACCGCCAAGCAGCTGTTCGAGCGGTACTCACCCGACCATGACGACACGCCGTCCATGCTCAAGCAGATGGTCCAGGAAGCCCATATCGTCATCAAGCTGACGGCCATTTCCTCTGAACAGGAACCCCACAGCACCCTGGCCGCCTTCCTGATCAATCCGGCCGGCGACTGCCATTGGGTCCATGCGGGCGACTCCCGCGTTTACCACTTCCACGGCAACAAGCTGGTCAAGCGCACCATGGACCACTCGTACGTGCAGACGCTGGTGGACAAGGGCGAGATCACCGAAGAAGAAGCAAACGTCCACCCGCAATCCAACATCCTGATGGGCTGCCTGGGGACCGAAGACGACCCCCCGATTGACGTGCACTTCATCCCGCAACTGCGCCCGGGCGATGTGCTCATGGCGTGCAGCGATGGGGTGTGGCACTACTTCAGCCCCAATGAGCTGGGCTCCGTGCTGTCTTCACTGTCACCGCGAGAAGCAACAGAATTCCTGATCGACAAGGCCCGCTCGCGCGGGCGTGGGGGCGGCGACAACCTGTCGCTGGTGATCGTCAAGCTGGAGCCGCTGGACTCCCTCTGACTTGCGCTTTTGCTGCTTGCGCTGCCTGGCCTCAGGAGGCGGGCACCGGCAGGGGTTTGGCGAGTGGCTTGGTCCGCTCCTGTTGGCGTCGCTCCAGACGCTCCTTGCGAGCCTTGGCTTCTTCCAGCTTTTTGTTGTGTCTGTCGATGGCAGCGGCGTCGGGCGCGGGTGGCGCTGGGGCGGGCACTGTTACAACGACCGGGGGCGCCACAGCGCTGGCAGGCAGCGCCGCTGCCGCGGCCTTGCGCGCACCCCGCTCCTCGCGCAGGGCGGCATCTTGCAGCGCCTGGGCACGCTGTTGCGCCGCCCGCTGCTGGTTCTCAGCTGACGATCGCTCATCCAGCCGCTGGCGTTGAGCCGCGCCTTTGCGACGGCGCTCGTCGTCGTTGAGCGAGACTTCCTGGCGACGCAGGTCGGCCAGCGTTTCGCGCCGGGCTGCCTTTGCCGCATTCACACAATCATTGACAGCAAAACGCGCATAGCAGGCTGCTTCTGCCTGGGCATACCGGCTGTCGGCGGCCTGGCGCTCGGCGGCGATGCGCGAGCGCTCCTGGTCCATTTGTTGCTGCGCATCGCCCTGCGCCTGCACGACCGTGGTGACGACGCAAAACGCTATCAAAAAAGGAGCGAAAAGACCGGGTTTCATGTCAGGCGAGTATCCACCACGCGCCGGTCCAGGGCCAGGAATTCGGCCGACTGCATCTCGTTCAGGCGTGAAATGGTGCGTGGGAATTCATGCGCCATCGGCCCCTCGGTGTACAGCGCCTCAGGCGGCACCTGCGCCGACAAGATCAGTTTGACCCGGCGGTCGTACAGCACATCCACCAGCCAGGTGAAGCGGCGCGCCTCGGATGCATGGCGCACGAACATCTGCGGCACGTCAGACAGCAACACGGTGTGGAACTGCGTGGCGATTTCAAGGTAGTCGTTTTGCGAGCGCGGTCCGCCGCACAGCGTCTTGAAGTCAAACCAGACAACCCCCCCCGCCTTGCGCCGCGACCGGATGTCGCGCGCCTCGATGTGCAGCACCGGGTCTTCGTCGTGGCTTTCGGCCAGGCGGGTGAAGGCCTCGTCCATCTGCGCGTCCGCCTCGGGGCCCAGGGGCGTGTGGTACAGCTTGACCTGCTCCATGGTGCGGCGCCGGTAGTCGGTGCCGTTGTCCACGTTGATGACTTCCAGCTGCTGGTTTAGAAGTGCAATGGCCGGCAGGATACGGTCACGGTGCAGGCCATTGGGGTACAGGTCATCAGGACGGAAATTGGACGTGGTAACAAAGCCGATGCCGTTGTCGAACATGGCGGCCAGCAGCCGGTGCAGGATCATCGCGTCGGTGATGTCGGCCACGTGAAATTCATCAAAGCACACCAGCCGGTAGCGTTTGGCCATGCGCTTGCCCAGTTCGTCCAGCGGATTCACAGTGCCTTGCAGCTCGGTCAGCTCGCGGTGCACCTCACGCATGAACTCATGAAAGTGAAGGCGCGTCTTGCGCACGATCGGCACGGCGTTGTAGAAGCAGTCCATCAGGAAGCTCTTGCCACGCCCTACCCCGCCATACATGTACACCCCGCGCGGGACGTCAGGGCGGTTGATCAGCTTCTTGAAGGCGTTGGAGCGTTGCTCCTTGAAAGCCGCCCACTCCCGGGCGCAACGTTCCAGTGCATCGACTGCGCGAAGCTGCGCGGGGTCACTGGTGTAACCCCGCGCAAGCAATTCCTTGTCATATGCCTCGCGGACCGACGTCACTGGACGGGCTTAGAAGTTGAGGGTGCGTTTGTCCACCGCCAATGCGGCTTCTTTCGTCGCCTCGGACAGCGACGGGTGCGCGTGGCAGATACGGGCGATGTCCTCAGCGCTGGCCTTGAACTCCATGGCCACCACGGCTTCAGAGATCAGTTCGCTGGCCATGGGGCCCACGATGTGCACGCCCAAAATCTCGTCCGTTGTGGCATCGGCCAGGAACTTGACCATGCCGGTCGTGTCACCCAAAGCGCGCGCGCGGCCGTTGGCCAGGAACGGGAAGGTGCCTGCCTTGTACTTGACGCCATCGGCTTTGAGCTGCTGCTCGGTGCGGCCCACCCAAGCGATCTCGGGGCTGGTATAGATCACCCAGGGGACGGTGTTGAAGTTCACATGCCCGTGCTGGCCGGCAATGCGCTCGGCCACGGCCACACCCTCCTCCTCGGCCTTGTGGGCCAGCATGGGGCCACGCACCACGTCGCCCACCGCCCATACGCCGCTCAGGTTGGTCTTGCAGTCGTCGTCCACCACGATGGCGCCGCGCTCGTCCAGCTTCAGGCCCACAGCCTCGGCATTCAGGCCGATGGTGTTGGGCACGCGGCCGATCGACACGATAAGCTTGTCCACGTCCAGGGTCTGAGCTTCACCCTTGGCATTGGTGTAGGCCACGCTGACGCCCTTTTTGCCGGACTTGATCTCGCCGACCTTCACGCCCAGCTCGATCTTCAGGCCCTGCTTGTCAAAGGCCTTTTTGGCCTCCTTGGCAATCTGCTCGTCCACCGCGCCCAGAAACGTGGGCAGGCCTTCAAGTACGGTTACCTCAGCGCCCAGGCGGCGCCAGACCGAGCCCATTTCCAGACCGATCACGCCGGAACCAATCAGGCCCAGCTTCTTGGGCACAGCACCAATGCGCAAAGCGCCGTCGTTGGACAGCACATTGACTTCATCAAACGGCGTGCCGGGCAGCGCACGGGCGTTTGAGCCTGTGGCCAGGATGATCTGCTTGCCCGTCAGGCTGTCCTCAGCGGTGCCGGCCACCTTGATTTCGTAGCCACCATCCATCGCTTTGACAAACGAGCCACGGCCATGGAAGAAGCTGATCTTGTTCTTCTTGAACAGGTACAGAATGCCGTCGTTGTTCTGCTTCACAACGGCGTCCTTGCGGGCAATCATCTTGCCCAGGTCCAGGCCCAGGCCCTTGACTTCAATGCCATGGTCGGCAAAGTGCTTGCCGGCATGTTCGAAGTGTTCGGACGACTGCAGCAGGGCCTTGGACGGGATGCAGCCCACGTTGGTACAGGTGCCGCCGGGGGCCGGGCCACCCTTGTCGTTTTTCCACTCGTCAATACAGGCCACGTTGAAGCCCAGCTGGGCGGCGCGGATGGCGGCAATATAGCCACCGGGACCGCCGCCGATGACGATCACGTCAAATTGTTTACTCATGCAAATTTCCTTTGCCCATTCTCCAGGGACTTTTCGGGAGACACCACGGAACCGGCTTTGCCGGGGCGTTGGTGTCGCCCCCTTGAGGGGGAGGCGGCCGAAGGCCGCTTCGGGGGTGGATCAAATATCAAACAAGAGGCGGGCCGGATCTTCCAGTGCCTCTTTCATCGCCACCAAACCCAGCACGGCTTCGCGGCCGTCGATGATGCGGTGGTCGTAGCTCATGGCCAGGTAGTTGATCGGGCGCACCACGACCTGGCCGTTTTCCACCACGGCACGGTCCTTGGTCGCGTGCACGCCCAGGATGGCCGACTGCGGCGGGTTGATGATGGGGGTGGACAGCATGGAGCCGAACACACCGCCGTTGCTGATGGAGAAGGTGCCGCCGGTCATTTCCTCAATACCCAGCTTGCCGTCGCGCGCCTTGGCACCGTATTCGGCGATTTTCTTTTCGATGTCGGCAAAGCTCATCTGGTCGGCGTTGCGCAGGATGGGCACCACCAGGCCGCGCGGCGAACCCACCGCAATGCCGATGTCGAAGTAGCCGTGGTAGACGATGTCGTTGCCGTCCACTGACGCGTTGAGCACCGGGTATTTCTTGAGCGCATGCACTGCCGCCTTCACGAAGAAGCTCATGAAGCCGATCTTGACGCCGTGTTCCTTCTCGAACTTTTCCTGGAAGCGCTTGCGCATTTCCATCACCGGCGCCATGTTGACTTCGTTGAACGTGGTCAGGATGGCGTTGGAGGATTGCGATTGCAGCAGGCGCTCGGCCACTCGGGCGCGCAGGCGGCTCATGGGCACGCGCTGCTCGGGGCGGTCGCCCAGGTCGGGCGTGGCGGGGCCTGCCACCTGCGGAAGCGCAGCGCGAGGAGCACCGGTGGGTATGGCTACAGCGGGTGCTGCAGCGGGCCTGGCACCACCGGCTACGGCACCCAGCACGTCGCCCTTGGTCACACGGCCGTCCTTGCCCGTACCGGCAACGGAGCCTGCAGGCAGGTTGTTGTCGGCCATGATCTTGGCGGCGGCGGGCATTGCGACGCCAGCCTTGGATCCGCCCGTGGTCGCAGCGGCCGCTGCAACTGCAGGCGCCGCAGCGGCGGGCGCTGCCGCAGGTGCTGCGGCGGCTCCCTTGCCTTCGGTGTCGATCCGGGCAATCAGCTGTTCGGCCACCACGGTGCCGCCGTCAGCCACCAGGATTTCAGCCAGTACGCCGGCTGCCGGCGCCGGCACTTCCAGCACCACCTTGTCGGTTTCGATCTCGATCAGGATTTCATCGATCGCGACCGTGTCACCGGCCTTCTTTTTCCATTGCAGCATGGTGGCTTCGGCCACGGATTCAGACAGCTGCGGAACTTTCACTTCTACGATAGCCATTTTCAATTTTTCCTAAATCTTATTTCGTGAGGACAAAGCCCTTGAGCTTGCCGAAGGCGCCATCTACCAGGGCCTTTTGCTGCTCCTGATGCAGGTGCGAATAGCCCACGGCGGGCGAGGCGGATGCAGCGCGGCCGGAGTAGCCGAGCTTTTGCCCTTCGAGCATGTTCTCGTGGATGTAGTGCTGCACAAAGAACCAGGCGCCCTGGTTCTGCGGCTCGTCCTGGCACCAGACGATGTCGGTCACGTTCGGGTATTTCTTGAGCTCGGCCGCGAACGCCTTGTGCGGGAACGGGTACAGCTGCTCCACGCGCAGGATGACCACGTCGTCGGCCTGCTTTTCCTCGCGCTTCTTGGCCAGGTCGTAATAGACCTTGCCCGAGCAGGCAATCACGCGCCTGACCTTGTCGGCCTTCTTGTTGACCTCTTCCTTGTGCTCGGGGATCACCGTCTGGAACTGGCCCTTGGTGAACTCGGACAGCGGCGAGGTGGCGTCCTTGTTTCGCAGCAATGACTTGGGCGTCATGATGACCAGCGGCTTGCGCAGGTTGCGGATCATCTGGCGGCGCAGCAGGTGGAAGATCTGGCTGGCCGTGGTGGGCTG
>CALRYY010000037.1:0-35900 GCA_943372515.1 Ramlibacter sp. 2FC
AGCCCCAGCCGATACCGATGGACTGCAGCGCCGGGCCAATGGCGCCCGCGCCGCCAAACAGCGCCGCCGCACCGATGCAGCGCAGCGGGCTCCAGCGCGCAAAGATCACCAGCGCCACGGCGATCAGGCCCTGACCGCTGGAGATGCCCTCGTTCCAGCTGCCGGGGTAAAACAACGTGAGCGACGCGCCGCCCAGCCCCGCAATGGCGCCGCCTGCTGCCGTGGCCGCGATGCGGATGCCCGACACCGAATAGCCCAGCGCGCGCGTGGCATTGGCTGAATCGCCCGCCATGCGCACCAGCAGGCCCATGCGCGTACGCGCAAAGCCCCACCACAGCGCCCCCGCAATCACCAGCCCCACGGGCAGCAGCGCGTTGACCTGCAGCGCGGCGCGAAGGGAGGCGTTGTCGGCCCAGTTGCCCAGGGCAATGGCCGGGATCTGCGGCGCCTGCGGCTGGATCAGCGGCTTGCCCAGGTAAAACGCCAGGCCCGTGCCCAGCAGCATGAGCGCGATGCCTGTGGCCACGTCGTTCACACGCGGCAGAGAGCACAGCACGCCATGCAGCGTCGCCAGCAATGCGCCTGCGGCGGCGCCTATCAGCACGCCGGTCCAGGCCGAGCCGCTGAGGTACGCGCCGCCAAAGGCTGCCATGGCCGACAGCACCAGCACGCCCTCCAGCCCCAGGTTAATGCGGCCGGATTTTTCGGTCAGACATTCACCCAGGCTCACGAACAGAAACGGAACGCCCACGCGCAGTGCACCGCCCAGGATGCCGGCGCAGAAAGTCAGAAGAACATCTGCTGTCATGACCTGCCACCCCGGACTTGATCCGGGGTCCCTGGATGCCGGGTCAAGCCCGGCATGACATTCTTTGTGGTGCTCATGCGATCTTGTCTCCCATCGACGCCTGCGCACCGCTGGGCCCGGCAGCCTTGGCCACCTTGGCCCGCAAGGCCTTCCAGTCCACGTCGCGCAGCGCCTCGCTGGCCAGGATCAGCACAAACGCAATGCCCTGCAGCACCATGACCGATGCATCAGGCAGCCCCAGGCGGCGCTGCAACAGGCTGCCCGCCGCGCCAAAGCCGCCGAACAGGATGGCCACCGGGATCACCGCAATCGGGTTGTGCCGCGCAATGAACGCCACCAGGATGCCCGCGTAGCCATAGCCTGCGATCAGCGACGCATTGGCGCTGGTGTGCACCGCCGCCACCTCCACCGCACCGGCCAGGCCGGCGCAGGCGCCACCCACCGCACAGGCCAGCAAAATGAGACGCGATGCCGGCAGGCCCACCAGCTGCGCCGTGCGCGGGTTGCCGCCCACCACGCGCACCGAAAAGCCCGACGCCGTCCATTTAAGCCACACGCCCAGCGCGATGCAGGCCACGATGCCCAGCACCAGGCCCCAATGGATGTCCGAGCCCGCAATGCCACCGATGCGCATGCCCTCGGCCAGCGCATAGGTGGACGGTTTGTTCAGGCTGGCCGGATCGCGCAGCGGGCCTTCGACCCAATGCTTGAACAGACCAATGGCCACATAGGCCAGCAGCAGGCTGGAGATGGTTTCGTTGATGCCGCGAAACTGGCGCAGCCAACCCGCCAGCATGATCCACAGTGCACCGGCTACCGCACCGGTGACGCACACCAGCACGGTGCCCACTGCGTTGGCTGGGGGTGTGAAGACATAGGGCAACGCGGCGCAGGCCAGCCCACCCAGCACCATGGCACCCTCGCCACCGATGATGACCAGCCCTGCGCGTGCCGGTATGGCCACGCACAGGGCGGTAAGCATCAGCGGCGCGGCGCGCTGCAATGTGTTCTGCCAGCTGAACCAGTCGCCAAACGCACCCTTGAACAGCAGGAACCACACCTCCAGCGGGCTCACACCTGCAAACCACACGAACACGCCGAACAACAACAGCGCCGCCGCGATGGCGGCAACGGGCAGGGCGATGTCGGTGAGGGTGTCGCGCATGATGATGTGGGCGTTGTCATCCCGGGCTTGACCCGGGATCCACGTTGGCGTGCCTGCATGGATGCCGGATCAAGTCCGGCATGACATCCAGGGTCAGATACTCCCGATGACCCCCTCGACCAGGTAGTTCATCTTCTCCAGCTCCAGGTCCGTCTGTTTCAGCGTCTTGCCCGCCGCAATCACCGTGTTGCCCTTGTTGTCCTTCAGCGGGCCCTTGAAGATGTCGAGCGTGCCGGCGATCATCTTGCCCTTGATGTCGTCGGCGTTCTTCTTGGCAGCGTCGGTCACGGCCGGGCCGTAGGCGGACATCTTCACGTAGCCTTCTTTCAGGCCGCCGCGGATGAAATTGGGGTGCGGCTTGCCGGCCTTGGCAGCGTCAATGACGGTCTTGTACGCAGTCAGCCAGTTCCATTCGGCGCCTGTCAGGTAGGCCTGCGGTGCGAGCTTGGCTTGTGATGCGTGGTAGCCGCAGACCATCTTGCCCCGTTTGGCGGCGGTCTCCACAACGACCTTGGGGCCGTCCACGTGCATGGTGAACACGTCCACGCCCTGGTCGGCCAGGCTGTTGGTGGCTTCAGCCTCTTTCACGGCCATGGACCAGTCGCCGGTGAAGATCACGCTGCAGGTGATGCCGGGCTTGACCGAACGCGCGCCCATCAAAAACGCATTGATGTTGCGCAGCACCTGCGGAATGGGCTTGGCGGCCACAAAGCCGATCTTGCCGCTCTTGCTCATGTGGCCGGCCACCACGCCGTTGAGGTACTGGCATTCGTCGATGTAGCCAAAGTAGCTGCCCGTGTTCTTGGGGTGTTTGCCTTCGGTCCACATGCCGCCGCAGTGGGCAAAGCGCACGTCGGGGTATTTTGCGGCCATGGCCAGCATGTGCGGGTCAAAGTAACCGAACGACGTGGGGAACAGCACGCTGGCGCCGTCCTGGGCAATCATGCCGGTCATGGTCTTTTGCACGGCGGCGGTTTCGGGCACGTTTTCTTCTTCCACCACCTTGATGCCGGGCATCTTCTTCAGCTCGGCGGCAGCGGCGGCCTGCGCCTGGTTGTAGCCAAAGTCGTCGCGCGGGCCGACGTAGATCACGCCCACGGTCAGCGGCTTTTGCGCAAAGGCCAGCGGGCTGGCGGCCACGGCGCCCAAAGCGGCCAGGGTTTTGAGGGAGTCACGGCGGTTGGTGTGTTGCAAGGTCATGGTCTTCTCCGGGGTTGAAAGGGGGTTAGCAGGATTCGTGCAAGGGGTGGGTAAAGTCGATCAGGAAAGCGGCGGCGGCGCGTCCAGCAGGCTCACGTGCGCGCTCACCACGCGCCAGCCATCGGGTGTTCGCAGCCAGGTCTGGCTCTGGCGGCCGGTACGTGCGGCGCCGGTGCGACGGAATTCGGTGTTCGCGGTAGCAAAGTCGCGGCCGTAGGTGGTGATCACCGTGCGCATCAGTTCACGTGCCAGGCCCTGCGGCGAGCGGCCCGCGCGGAATGCGCGGATGGCGTCGTAGCCGTACAGGTTTTCGGTGCCGCCGTAGCGCAGCGTATGCGGGCTGTCCCAGAACAGTTCGTCCAGCACGGCCACGTCGTTGGTGATCAGAGCCTTTTCATAGCGCGCGAAGGCGGCTGTGACTTCAGCCACGATGTCGGGCAGGTTGATGTGCATGTTGCTGCTTGTCATGCCGGACCCGATCCGGCATCCACGGTGGAACGTACAGGCACATGAGGCATGGATGCCGGGTCGAGCCCGGCATGACAGGGGCGCAGGTGCGCCATGCCCATTTGCTGCAGCACATGGGCCGCGCGCAGCGCCAGGTCTTCGCGCCAGGGCGCGGCAATCACTTGCACGCCTATGGGCAGTCCGTCAGTGCCTGACGGCCACATCGGTGCAGCCACCACGGGACAGCCGGCAAAGGAAATGGGTTGCGTCAGCAGGCCAAGGGACGGGCGGCAGGGCTGGCGCTGGCCGTTGATGTCCAGCCACTCGGTGCCGATCACGGGCGCGGCCACGGGTGTGGCGGGCGCGATGAGCACGTCCCAGTGCTGGAACAGCGCGTTGACGCGGTCGCGGTACAGGCGGCGAAAGCGCTGCGCGCGCAGGTACCAGGCGGCCGGCTGCAGGGCGCCCGCGATGAAACGGTCCACCGACAGCGGCTCGAAGTCATCCGCGCAGGTGCGCAGATCTTCCAGGTGCAGCGCGCCGCCTTCGCTGGCACTGGTGATGAAGGCCGCCGCGCGGGCCAGGGCTGGGTCGGGCCACTCCACGAGTTCAATCACGTCCAGCGCGCGGGCGGCGGCCCGGGCCACCTCGCGTGCGGGTGCCGTGGCGTTGTCATGGAAGTAACCGCCGAGCAGGCCGATGCGCAAACCGCCGACACCGTGCGCCAGAGACGGCATCACCGGCTCGATCTGCGTCGCGTGGCAGCCCGCATCCAGCGGGTCGGGCGACTGCAGCGCGTCATAGGTCGCGGCCAGCCGTTCCACCGAATCCGCAAACGGGCCCAGATGGTCCACGCTGTGCACAAACGGGTAGCTGCCACGGCGCGACAGGCGCCCGAAGGTGGGCTTGAGCCCCCACACACCACACAGCGACGACGGCACGCGGATCGACCCGTTGGTGTCCGAGCCCAGCGTGATGGGCACCTGGCCCGCCGCCACCGCCGCGCCGCAGCCGCCTGACGACCCGCCCGCGATGCGCGTCAGGTCGTGCGGGTTGTGGCAGGCGCCGTAGTGCGTGTTCTCTGTCGTGAAGCCATAGGCGTATTCGTCCATGTTCAGCGAGCCGACCAGCACCGCGCCGGCCGCTTTCATGCGCTGCACCAGGAAGGCATCGGCGCTGGCGGCAGGGTGACCCCGGTTGACCTTGGAGCCGGCCAGCGTCACCTCGCCTTCGATGTCGAACAGGTTTTTCACCGCGTAGGGCACGCCGGCCAGCGGGCCCAGTGCTTCGCCACGCGCGCGGCGTGCGTCGATGGCAGCGGCCTCGGCGCGAGCGCGCGCATAGCTCTTGCCGGTGAAGGCGTTGACCTGCCCATCAGTCGCCTCGATGCGGGCGATGCAGGCTTCAAGGGCTTCGGAGGCATTCATGTCGATGCGCGGTCCCGGGGGCAAGGATTGAAGATTTCGGCCAGTTCGTCTTCTGGCGCCAGCGGCACGCGCTCCAGCAGCGCGGCCATGGCGGCCGTGCGCTCCAGGTGACCCGCCACACGCAAGGCGCGCGCGGCGTCCAGGGGCATGCCCAACGCGGCGGCGCTGGCTTTCACGTAGGCAAGTGTTTCGGCCTCGTTCACCGGCGGACCTCGCGCTGGAAGATCTCCAGGCTGAGCTTCTTCGTGGCGATGAAGCTGGGCTCCGACAGCGTTTCAACGGTACGCGGCCGCGCATCGTCATACGCCAGGATTTCCGCCACCTTGGTCGGCCGCTTGGTCAGCAGCAGCACCTGGTCGGCCAGGTACACGGCTTCTTCCAGGTCGTGCGACACCAGCAGCATGGTGGTGCCGGTTTTCATGAACACCTCCTGCAGCTTTTCACGGATGAACAGCGTCATCTCGAAGTCCAGCGCAGAGAACGGCTCGTCCAGGAACAGCACCTCGGGGTTGTTGGCCAGCGCGCGCATGATGGACGCCGTCTGCTGCTGGCCGCCAGACAGTTCATAGGGGTAGCGGTTGAGGTCGAACTTGACGTCAAACGACGCCACCAGCTCGGCCATGCGGCGGTCCACCTCGGCCTTGGACTTGCCCTCGAGCTTGAGCGGGTAGGCAATGTTGTCGATGGTGCGCATCCACGGGAACATGGCCTCACGGTAGTTCTGGAAAACGTAGCCGATCTTGGTGTCCTTCAGGCTTTTGCCATCAAACAGGATCTCGCCGCTGTCGATGGGGATCAGCCCCGCGATCATGTTGATCAGCGTGCTCTTGCCGCAGCCGTTGGGGCCGAACACCGACACGATCTTGTGCTTGGGGATGTCCAGGTCAAAGTTTTCGTACAGCGGCCAGCCCGCGAAATACTTGGTCAGGCCGCGGATGGTGATGTGCGTGCCGGCAGGGCCGGGCTTGAACTCCGGAACGGGGACATCGGCAAACACGGGGGCGTTGACTACTGCGTTCATCTTCCGCTCCAGTGGACAATCTTGCGTTCCATCAAGAGGAACAGGATGTTGAGTGCGTAGCCCAAAGCGCCCGCCGCCAGGATGGACGCGTACATGTCGCGCACATTCATGACCTGCTGCGAGTTGATGATCCGGTTGCCCAGGCCACTGTCGGCGCCAATGAACATCTCGGCCACGATCACGATCACCAGCGCCATGGACACCGCCGAGCGCAGCCCCACAAAGCTGGGTTGCAGGCTTTCCCAGACCAGCACGTCCTTGAAAATCTGCCAGCGCGTCGCGCCCATCACCTTGGCCGCCATCACACGCTGCTTGCGCGCGTTGATCACACCGTAGGCACTGTTGAACACCACGATCAGGAAGGCGCCAAATGCGGCAATCGCCACCTTGTTGACGTCCGACACCCCAAAAATCATGAGGAACAGCGGGATCAGCGCCGACGACGGTGTGGAGCGGAAGAAATCAATCAAAAACTCCACGCTGCGGTAAGCCCGCTCGTTGCTGCCCAGCAGCACGCCCAGCGGCATGCCCACGGCGGCGGCGATCAGAAAGGCCTGCACCGTGCGCATGACCGTGACGCCAAAGTCTTTCAGCAGCGGGCCGCCCCACAGGCCGCTGATCAGCGTGCCCAGGGCGTCCATGGGCGGCGGCAGCAAGATGGCCTTGATGAAGCCGGTGCGCACCGCCAGGTCCCACAGGATGAACAGCACAATGGGGCCGATGAACGGAAGGAACCGTTCCCACTGCGGCGCGCGCGGCGGGGCGGCGGGAGCGTTGACGGCCGGCGGCGTCCAGGGTTTGGGCGTGGCCGCCGCTGCAGGCGGCACAGGCGCACCCGGCATGGCGTCAGGTGTGGCTCTCATGGTGTTTAACCTTTGTAGAGCATGCTGTCGACCATCAGCCGTTTGCTGAAGATGCCCTTTTCGCTGAACAGGTCGAAGAACTTCTGGAAATGCGCCACATCGGCCGGCGTGAACTCGTTGTACATGGTGTACGCGGCCAGCGGCACCTCGCTGGTCAGCGGGCCTTCAATGGCGGTATAGCCCTTCATGTACTGGCGTGCCTCAACCGGCTTGCTGCGCACATAGGCCACGCCCTTGCCGTAGGCCGCGATGAACTTCTTTGCCACGTCCGGGTTCTTCTGGATGAAGGCCGAGGCCAGCGACGCCGAGCCGCCAAACCACGGCGCCATGGGGTCACCCAGCACGTATGTGGCGATCACGCCCGGCTCCAGCACGCGGGTGGTGCCGTTCATGCGGCCGATGGTGCCGGTGGGTTCCAGCGTGTAGGCGGCGTCGATCTGGCCGGCGGCCAGTGCGGCCACGTGCTGGCCGATGGGCAGCTCCACCACAGTGGCGCCCGTGGCGCCGCCACGCTCCAGCACGGTCTTGGCCAGCGTCACGTTCTGGATGCCGGGGCCCGAGCCCACACGCTTGCCCTTCAGGTCGGACATGACCTTGGCGGGGCTGGCCACGGGCACGATCACTTCGTCCAGCACGTTTTTCACGTTGCTGGGGTTGGAACAGAAGATCTTGAAGGTGCCGGGTTGCGCGATTTCGCCAATGGCGATGTTGGCCGAGCCCGTGCCGTTGGCGGTGCCGTCGGCACGGCCAGACAACACCGCCTCCATCACCTGCTGGGCGCCCGCGAACTTCAGCGGCTCCACATCCAGGCCGGCTTCCTTGAAATAGCCCAGCTCGATGGCTGAGTAGAACGGCAGGCCGGCCGCAATGGGCCAGTAGCCGATGCGGATCTTGGGGCCGGCTTGCGCACGCACAATGGCGGGCGCGCCCAGCAGGCCCAGGGCTGCGGAGGCGGCGCCGGCCTTGATCAGGGTGCGGCGGGTGGCTTGACGGTGTTGGCTCATGGAATGCTCCTGCGGGGTTGGATGGATGAATGGGTTGAGGATCAGGCAGTGGCTTTCAGCGACGCGATGTACGCGCGCCAGCCGCCCAGATGGGTGATGTCCTGCGCACCTTGTGTCGCCAGGGCTTCGCACACAAAGCCCTGCACACTGGTGCCGTCTGCCAGGGCCAGGGTGCCGATGCCCAGCGGCGCGGGGATCAGCGCCACAAAGCTGCCGTACTGCGCCAAGGGCATTTCCCAGATTTCCAGCGCAATCGCACCGCCCGTGCCGTCGGCCACACGCAGCAAGCCGGGCTTGGGCGGCGTGGTGCCGGGCAATGCGTAAAAGCGGTAGTGCGGTGCGGTGCTGGTGGTGCCAACCAGCCGCGCGCCGCGCTCGGTCAGCTGGCTGTTCAGCGGCATGCCCGACAAATGCGCACCGACCACGGCCACCTTGACCATGGCTTGCGTCTGCAGGCCGGGGATGGCAATGGGCGCGGGCAGCGGCTGCCCCGTGGCGCCCTGCGTGAGGCCCGTGCTGTGGTGAAAGCGCTGGCCCAGCTCGGCCAGCTGCCAGTCGCTGGCGCACGGACCAATCAGCGTGATGCCAAACGGCAGGCCGTCCGCGCGGATGCTGCTGGGCACCGACAGCGCGGCATAGTCCAGCAGGTTCACAAAGTTGGTGTACGCGCCCAGGTTGCGGTTGAGCGCCACCGGGTCGGCCTGCATGGCGGCAATGGTGTAGTGCGTGGGGGCGGTGGGCACCAGCAGCACGTCAATGTCGCCCCACATGGCGGCAGCGCGCTGGCCCAATGCGCGCAGCTGCACCTGCGCATCCACCAGGTCGGCCGCGCTGTAGGCCCGGCCGCTGGCGATGATGCCGCGCACCGGCTCCATCACGTCGGCTTCATGTGCATCGAAGAAAGGACGGATGGCCGCATATCGCTCGGCCACCAATGCGCTTTCATACAGCAGCGCCGCAGCCTGCGCCAGCGGCGTGAAGTCCACCGCCACCGGTGTGCCGCCCAGGGCACGCAGCCGAGTGATGGCCTGGCCGAATGCAGCTTCGGCGGCGGCATCCCCACAAAAGGGCAGCTCGGTCGGCACACCAAAGCGGAACGCTGCAGGCAGCGGTGCACCGGCCATGTGCAGCTTGCGCGAGAACGGGTCCAGCGCGTCATGCCCCATGGCAGTGTGCAGCACCTGTGCAGCCAGGCCCACCGTGCGCGCAAAGATGGATACGCAGTCCACGCTCTGCGCCGCAGGCACCACGCCGCGCGCGCTGATCAGCCCCTTGCTGGGCTTCAAGCCCACGATGTTGTTCAGCCCCGCAGGCACCCTGCCCGAACCGGCGGTGTCGGTGCCCAGTGAAAAGTCCACCTCGCCTGACGCCACCACATGGGCGGAGCCCGAACTGGAGCCGCCTGACACATAGGCAGCATTGAAAGCATTGGGCACCGCGCCATAAGGCGAACGCGTGCCGTTCAGGCCGCAGGCGAACTGGTCCAGGTTGGTCTTGCCGACCAGCGATGCACCAGCATTGAGCAGTTTGTCCACCACCGTGGCGTGTGCGACGGGCGTGTAGGCAAAAGGCGCGCAGGCGGCCGTGGTGGGCAGCCCGGCAGCGTCGATGTTGTCCTTGGCTGCAAAGCGCAGGCCGGCCAGCGGGCCCTTGGCAGTAATGACCAGCGGTGTGTCGAAGCGGGAAATCCAGGCCTGCGGCGCACTGGCCGGCGCGGCGCCCACAGGGGCGGCGGCAGCAGTTTCAGCAGGAAGGACGGTGTGCACCATGTTTGAGCATCCAATCTTGTATCCAAGATGAGATGCAAAGACTGTGCCACGACCAACGAAGAGGGCTATACCGTCGTAAGTGAAGTAAACTTCTCATATGATGCACAAGGGGATTCCAGTCAGACCAGTTGACCCGATCGTTGCCGAGCTCTTTCGAACCCGGAAGAAGAACGGTTTGCGTCAGCAGGAGGTTGCCGACAAAGCTGGCATCAGCCGGCGTTCGCTGGTGAGCATTGAGGCGGGCGGGGACTGCGCTTTGAGCACATTGCGCGGGCTGTGTTCGGCGCTCGGCGTTGATATTGAGCCCAGGTCGCAAGCGGTAGCCGGCCCTTCTGCGCCACTGCCCGCGCCCCCGGCACTCAGCTATGCCACCGCCCTGGAGATGTCAACGCATCAGGAACAGCGTGAACTCGCCGAGGCCTTGCGCGTACAGGCGATGTTGCCGTTTGAGCGTTCAAAGTGGCTGGCTTCCGCCTGGGGCACGCTGCAGCGCCAGATGGTCGGCTTCCGACAGGTTCTGGGGCCTTCAGATGCTGGGGCAGCCAGGCACTTCGCCACGCCCGACGCGAAGAACCGGTTCGATGAACAGCGCGAAACCGAACGGGCGCTGCGCCTTGCACTTTCGCGGGACGGGTTATGAGTAAAAACCCCCAGCGTCGCCCGCCGACACCCGACGACATCACGCTGCTGGCGCAGGTGTTGCGCGACAACGCAGTCGAGTACGTCGTCATCGGCGGCGCCGCCATGGCCTTGCATGGCTTTCCCCGAATGACCCGGGACATAGACCTGTTCCTGCCTGTGGACCCTGACAACAACGCACGATTGCTCAAAGCCCTTCAAGCCGTGCCCAACAGCCGGGCCGCCCTGGCGCAATTGAATCCAGCCTACCTGGACCAGGGGTATTCGACCGCGTTCGAAGGCGATATCGCCATCGACATCCTGTACGTCGCCGCAGACAAAACCTTCGACGACTTGCGCCCGCACGTCAAACGCATCGACCTGGGCGGCGTTCCCGTCTGGACGCTGGATGTGGAAGGCATGTTGATCTCCAAAAAGACGACGCGGGAAAGCGACGTGCCTGATCGCCTCAAACTGGAGCGCCTGAGGAACGCATTGTTTGATGCTGAACGAAAGCGGCGCCAGGACCGCCTTGGCGGGCTGAGTGCTGACAGTTCCGCCCCCGTGCAGTACTTCGCGCAAATGGCTGGAGCGGCCCTTCGTGCCGGCACTGAGGCAGCGCCCAACTGGGCAGAGCTTGAGGACCAGGTACTTGAGACCGGTCAAAAGCACCCAACCATCGATGTTCGCGATCTGGCCGAGGTGCTTTGCCAGCACAGCCCGGGCGCCGTCTACCCGGGCAGGCAGGCCGCCATCAGGGAGCGTGCGGCTCAACATATGAGCCGCATTTGCTGAAATACGGCTCATGGCTGCAACCGGTGGCCGCTATCCCGCCCGCCCCGCCTCCTTCACACCCTGCGCCACCAGTGTGCGGTAGTCCGACGGCGTGTTACCTACCGTGCGGGTAAAGAACTTGCTGAAGTAGGCCGCGTCTTCGTAGCCCAGTTGTTGCGCCACTTCGGCCACCGGCAGCGCGGTGTAGGCCAGCAGGCGGCGGGCCTCCAGCATCAGCCTGTCGTGCAGCGCCTGCAACGCAGACTGTTTGGTGGCGTTACGGCAGCTGCGGCTCAGGTGGTCTGGCGTGACGCCCAATGCACCGGCATAAAACGACAGCGGCTTGTGCGTGCGGTAGTGCTGCTCGACAAGCGCCAGGTAGCGCTGCACCAGCGCATCGCGCGCGCCCTGTGTTTTCTCGCGTGAGAAATGGTCGCCCCGGCGGCGCAGGTACTGCACCGCCAGCAGAGTGGCGCAGGCCAGCAGCGCATGCACACGGCCGGGGCTGCGGCCGCCGAACTCCTGCGCGATGCGGGCAAACAGGCCGGTGCATTCAGCGCCGTCACCGTCGTGCACCGGCAGCACAAACGACGCGCCCAGTTCAGTGGCCGCCAGGCTGGAGCCGCCCAGCAGCTGTTGCAGCGTTGCCGTGGGCACCGTTACCTGGTGGCCCACTGCGTCACGTGTGTAGGTAAAACCGTGCACCGAGCCCGGGGCCAGCATCAGCAGCACGGGGGCCTGCGCGGCAAAGTCGCGCCCGTCGATGGTGCCGCTGACGCTGCCATGCGCCAGGAACTGGAACTGGTGCAAACCCGCATGCCGGTGCGCCGGAATCGTCCAGTCCATCTCGGCGCCGCGTACGGCAACCGACTCGTAATGCAAGCAGTCGTCGGGCGCGTCGTGACGGACTTCACTGAACGGCACCAGCAGCAGTTGGGCAGAAGACATGGAACCTGATTGTGAACCTGATGCCGGAAAAGTACACGCCCAAGGCGCAATCGTCCATCGCGTTTGCCCGGGCCGGCGCGCATCATCAGCTGAATGAGCCACAACCCCCAGACCGTCGTCCCGCTTGTCCCTGCCGCACTGCGCCTGACCGGCGCACAGGCGCTGGTGCGCGCGCTGCTGGCCGAGGGCGTAGACACGGTGTTTGGCATCGTGGGCGGCAAGCTGTCGCCGCTGTTCCATGCGCTCAGCCGTGAGGCCGGCATCCGCTTCATTGGCGTGCGCCACGAAGCCGCGGCGCCCATGATGGCCGCGGCCGTGTACGCCGGAACCGGCAAGCTGGCGGTGGCCGTGGCCGAGCTGGGCCCGGGTGGGCTGAACCTGGCGTCGGGCCTGGGTGTGGCCTTCAACAACAACCTGCCGCTTTTGGCCATCACCACCAACCAGCACCGCGCGGCGTCGTACCCGCACACCGGCGTGTTCATGGACCTGGACACCCGCGCGGTCACGGCCCCGCTGACCAAATGGAACGCCGTGGTGAATGACGGCCGCCGCTTGCCCGAGCTGGCCCGCCGCGCGTTTCGCGAAGCGCTGACCGGCCGGCCTGGCCCGGTGCACCTGGACATTCCGCAAGACGTGCTGGGCGAGGTGCATGCGTTTGCGGTCGATGAATTTGATGTGCCTCCGCACCGCTACCGCGCCACGCAGGGGCCGCGGCCAGCGGCGGCGGCGGTTGACGCAGCGGTGGCATTGCTGCGCACTGCACAGCGACCGCTGGTCGTGGCCGGCGGCGGCGTGGTGGCCGCCGGTGCGGCGGGTGCCTTGCGCGCGCTCGCGCAGCGGCTGAACGCACCCGTGGTGCCCACGCAGATGGCGCTTGGCGTGGTGCCCTCGGCCAGCGCGCATTTCATAGGCCACGGCGGCATCATTGCCGGCGACGCGGTCAAGCACGCGTTCGAGCAGGCCGACGTGATCGTCAGCGTGGGTTGCCGCTGGTCGTCGTGGATGTGGGACGAGCGCGGCGCGCTGGCGCGGCGGCACCACCAGCTCATCAACATCAACATCGATCCGTCTGCGCTGGGCCATCCTGCCATGCACGCGGTGGCCATGCAGGCCGATGCCGGCGAGGCGCTGCGCGACCTGCTGGCGGCGCTTGACGGCCACACGCCGTGCAGCGGCGAATGGCTGGCCGGCGTGCGCCAGGTGCGCGCCGGCTACGAAAGCAAGCTGGCCGCCATGGCCGCAGACACGGGCCTTGAAGCCGGCGACGCCATGCACCCCGCCGCGCTGGCCAAAGCCGTGGCGGATGCCATGCCCGCCAACGCACTGGCGGTGTACGACGGCGGACACACCACGTTCTGGAGCAACGACTTCACGCCCGTGCACGACGTGCGCACGCGCTTTCACGAGCCGGGCATGAGCCAGCTGGGGTTTGGCCTGCCCGCTGCCCTGGCGCTGCAGTCGCAGCACCCCGGCAGTGCGGTGTTCAACCTGACGGGCGATGGCGCATTCGGCTTCACTCTGAACGAGCTGGACACCGCGCGCCGCTACCGGCTGGCGGTGATCACCGTCGTGCACAACAACGCGGCCTGGGGCGTGATACGCCACGGCCAGAAGATGAGCCTGGACTTCGAGATCGGCACGGCGCTGGAGGATACCGACTACGCCGCCATTGCCCGCGGCTTTGGCTGCCATGGCGAAGTGGTGACGCGCGCGGGCGACGTGGCCGCCGCGGTGCAGCGCGCGATCCGCTCGGGCCTGCCGGCCGTGCTGGACTGCCGCACATTCTTCCTGCCGCATCCGGCCATGGGGCAGTTCGTCAGCATGAACAAGTACGGCTTCCAGTCGCTCACCCGCGTACCCACAACAACCGGAGACAAACCATGAAACGCAGAACACTGATCCAGGCCGGCGCGGCCTTTGGCAGCCTGGCGGCCGGCTGGCCCGTGCGCGGCCAGGGCACGCCCAACATGACGTTGTGGTCGGGCTTTCCGCCCGGCGGGGGCTTGGGCGACCAGGTGGCGCGCCCGCTGATTGAGGCCATGCGTGGCAAGTACCCGCAGAACATCATTTACGACAGCAAGCCCGGTGCCAGCGGCCGCATTGCCGCCGAATACGTCAAGCGCTCCGCGCCCGACGGCAACAACATCCTGGGTTGCCCCAGCACCGTCATCACGCTGCACCCCCATGTGTTCAAGAAGCTGCCCTACGACACGCTGGCCGACTTCACGCCCATTGCCGGGCTGTGCGCGTACACGGCCGTGTTCACCGCCGGCCCCGGCTTGCCCGCCAACATCCGCACCGTGGCCGATTACCTGAAATGGGCCACGGCCAACCCAACGCTTGCCAACTACGGCGTGCCGGCGTCGGGTTCGTCGCTGCACCTGGCCGGCGCCATGCTGGCCAAACAGGCGGGGGTCGACATGCGGGCCGTGCCGTACAAGGGCGGGGCGCCGCTGCTCAACGACTTGCGCGGCGGCCAGGTGCCGGTGAGCTTCAACGTGGTGAGCGAAGTGCTGCCCCACATCCGCGCGGGCACGCTGCGCGCGCTGGCCGTGACGGCCCCCACGCGCTGGAAGGCCCTGCCCGACACGCCCACGCTGACCGAACTGGGCTACAAGGATGTGGCCTTTGTGGACTGGCTGGGCTGGTACGGCCCGGTGGGCATGCCCGCGGTCAAGGTCGCGGCGCTGAACGCCGCCGTGAACGACGCTTTGACCTTGCCCGCCATGCAGGACGTGATCAGCAAGAACGGGCTGGAGGCCATGCGCGTGGCGCCCGACCGCTTTGCCGCCACGGTGCGCGAAAACCATGCGTTCTGGGGCAACGTGGTGAAGGTCACCGGCTTCACGCCCGAAGATTGAAGCCGTCACAATACGCAGCTTTTCCAACCGCTCACGGACCCCTCCACCATGCAGACCCTCACGCTCCAGCAAGCCAGCCTGATCCTCACCGCCGCCCTGGCCAAATCGAAAGAGATGGGCTACCAGCCCATGGGCATTGCGGTGCTGGACGGCGCGGGCCACCTCAAGGCTTTTGCCAGCGAAGACGGCGCCAGCATGTTCCGCTTTGACATTGCGCGCGCCAAGGCCTGGGGCGCGGTGGGAATGGGGGTGTCCAGCCGCACGCTGGCCGAACGCGCCAAGGGCAACCCCAATTTCTTTGTGTCGCTGGCCGCCACGGCCGACGGCAAATTTCTGCCGCAGACCGGCGCCGTGGTCATCAAGGACGCCGACGGCAAAGTGATCGGCGCCGTGGGCGCCAGCGGCGGCACGGGCGACGAAGACGAGCTGATCTGCATTGCGGGCGTGGAAGCCGCCGGGCTCAAGGCCGGCTGAACTGCGCCTGCGCTGCGGCAGCAAAGCTCACGCCGGCAGTGCCGCGTGATCGTCGCGCCGGTTGACCTCGTGAAACAGCCCGCGCAGCCACTGGCTGGCCGGGTCGTGGCGCATGCGCCGGTGCCAGAACTGCTGCACGTCGATCACCGGTGGCTTGAACGGCATGGCAATGCGGCGGATGGGCACGTGGCGCTGCATCACGGTGGCAATGTCTTCGGGCACGGTGGCCACCAGGTCAGAGCCCGGCAGCAGCGCCAGCAGGCTCATGAAATGCGACAGCTCCAGCGTCACCTGGCGCCGCCAGCCCTTGGCCTCCAGGTAACGCTCCAGCGTGTGCTCGCGCCCGTCGGGGCGCACCACCACATGGCGCGCGTTCAGGTACTGCTTGAGCGTCATGCGCTCGGTGCGCGGCCCCGCCTTGGCACAGGCAATGCACGCGTACGACGTGCGAAACAGCCCCTGGCGGAAGAACCCTGCCTTTTGCAGGTCGGGAAAGAAGCCCACGGCCAGATCGGCCTCGCCTGACTCCAGCGCCTGGGCCGCAGCCTGGCGCGGCTGGGCGCTGGCGATCAGCCGCACCTGCGGCGCCTCGTGCTGCAGGCGGCGCAGCACACCTGGCAAAAACGCCACCTCGCCAATGTCGGGCGTGAGGATGGTGAAGCTGCGGTCCGCGCGTGCCGGGTCAAAGCTGGCCTGCTGCAGGATGTCGGTGTTGATGGCCTCCACCACGCGGTGCACGGCCGGCGCCAACTCCAGCGCGCGGGGGGTGGGGCGCATGAGCGTGCCGGCCCGCACAAACAGCGCGTCGTCAAACGTCAGGCGCAGCCGCGCCAGCGCCGCGCTGGCCGCCGGCTGGCTCAGGCCCAGGGCCTCGCCGGCGCGGCCCACGCTGCGGTGGCGGGCCATGGCGTCAAACACCACCAGCAGGTTGAGGTCCACATTTCTGATATCCATAGCATGGATTCTACGAATCCACGTCATCGTCTGTACAGATATCTTGCGTGTGCCTAGCATGCGGTCATTCCAGGAGACAAGACCATGAAACGCAGAGACTTTGCCCGCGCCGCCGCGCTGCTCCCTTTTGCCCAGGCCGCCATCGCGCAGGCCCCCGCCTGGCCGCAGCGGCCCGTCAAATTCATCCTGTCGCAACCGGCAGGCGCCGGCCCCGACATCCTGGCGCGCTATGTGGGCGAACAGCTCAGCCGCGCCTGGGGCCAGCCCGTGGTCATCGACAACCGCCCCGGCGGCCAGAATGTGATCGGCGCGCAGGCGGCGGCGCGCTCACCGGCCGATGGCTACACGTTCTATTACGCCACCACGGCCGCCATGGTGACCAATGCCTTCACCTTCAAGGCCCTGCCCTACGACCCGGCCAAGGACTTTGTACCGGTGCGCCTGGTGGGCCGCAGCCCGTTTGTGATTGCCGCCGCAGCGGGCTTTCCCGTCAGGGACCTGGCCGACGTGTTTGCCAAAGCGAAGGCGCAGCCGGGCACCATCAGCATTGCCACCGAAGGGCCCAAGACCTTCTCGGGCATGCTGGCCGACAGCGTGGCCAGCATGGCGGGCGTCAAGTTCAACCACGTGCCCTACACCAAGGCTACTGATGCGATGCAGGACGTAATCGGCGGCCGGGTGCAGCTGGTGTGCCTGCCCGACGCCGCGCTCACCGCCTATATCAAGGCCGGCCAGGTGCGCGCGCTGGCCATCAGCACCGCACAGCGCGCGGCAGACATGCCCGGCGTGCCCACGCTGGGCGAAAGCTTTGCGGGTTTTGAGTACACGGGCTGGAACGGCCTGTTTGCCCCCGCGGGCACACCGCCCGATGTGGTGGCCCGCGCCAACCGCGACCTGGAAGCCGTGCTGCGCCAGCCCGAAGTGGCCCAGCGCCTGCTGGCCCTGGGCTCGCTGGCCGAGCAGAAGATGTCGGTGGCGGAATTTGACGCATTCATGCGCGCTGAACGCGAGCGCTGGGCCAAGGTGGTCAAGGCGCTGGGCATCACGGCGGAGTAAGCGCGTGGCCTCACTCACCCGCTGCGCCTGCGGCATCGACACGCACGCCCATGTGGTGCCCGAAAACTTTCCGGCGTACATCGGCAACAAGGTGCCCACCGACTGGCCATCGATGGCGGCCGCGCAGCCCTGTCACCGCAATGTGATGATTTCCGGCAAGGTGTACCGCACCGTGGCCGACAAATGCTGGGACACGGCCAAGCGCCTTCAGGACCTGCCCGGCATGGGCCTGGCGCTGCAGGTGGTGTCGCCCATGCCCGAGCTGCTGTCGTACTGGATGGAGCCCTACGATGCACAACAGCTGCTGCGCTACCTGAACGACCAGATCGCCGCCATGGTGGCTGAATCGGGCGGTGGCCTGGCTGGCCTGGGCGCCGTGCCGCTGCAGGACATGAGCCTGGCGATCCGCGAGCTGGCGTACGTGGTGAAGGTGCTGGGGTTTGCAGGTGTGGAGGTGGGCAGCAACATCAACGGCGCACCGATCGGCGCGCCGCAGTTCGACCCGTTTTTTGAAGTCTGCGAGGCACTGGGCGCGGCCGTGTTCGTGCACGCCATCCGGCCCGCCGGCATGGACCGGCTGGTGGGGCCGGCGCCGCTGCAGCAGGTCATTGGCTACCCGGGCGACGTGGGCCTGGCCGCAGCCTCCGTCATTACCAGCAACCTGCTGGTGCGCCGCCCGGGGCTGCGCATGGCGTTCAGCCACGGCGGGGGCACGCTGGCGTCGCTGCTGCCTCGGCTGCAACAGGGCTGGGGTGTGTTCCCGGCGCTCAAAGACAGCATCACCCTGGCCCCGCGCGAACAGGCGCGCCGCCTGTTCTACGACACGCTGGTGTTTGACACGCCCACGCTGCGCCACCTGGTGGACAGCTTTGGCGACACGCAGCTGATGATCGGCACCGACTACCCGTTCAACTTTCACGACCGCACGCCGGTCGAGCGCATCGAGGCCGCGGGCCTGGGCGCCGATGCGGTGCTGCGGCTGGTTCACCACAACGCCGGGCGATTTCTCGGCCTGCACAAGGAAACCCCATGAGTTCACCCTGGATCGAGGCGGTGCGCAGCGTCGCGCTGAACGTGCCCGACCTGGCACAGGCCGAAGCCTTCTACACCCAGGTGTGGAACCTGGAGGTCACCCACCGAAAGGACGGCGCGCTGTACCTGTGCGGCAGCGGCGACGACCACCACCTGCTGGCGCTGTACGCGGGCGGTCCGGTGCCGCAGATCCGCCAGGTCACGCTGCGCGCACGCAGTGCCGACGCGCTGCAGGCCGTGGCCGACGCGGTGCCGCGCGCGGGCGGGCGCATCGTGTCGCCCATCGGTGCGCTGGACCGCAACCCGGCGGGCGGCACCGGCCTGACGCTGTGCGACCCGCACGGGCGCATCCTGCAGGTGGTGCATGGCGACACCCGCCGCACGCCCACCCCGCAGCGCGACCGGCCGCAGCGCCTGACGCATGTGGTGCTGAACAGCCACGCGGTGGACGACACGCAACAGTTTCTGACCGACGCGCTGGGCTTCAAGCTGGCGGACCGCACCGTGGCCATTGCCTTCATGAACTGCAACGCAGACCACCACACGCTGGCCGTGGGCGTGAGCGACAACGACGCGCTGAACCACATTGCATTCCTGATGCCCGACGGCGATGCGGTGATGCGCGGCGGCGGGCGCATGAAGGACGCGGGCTTTCCCATCCAGTGGGGACCTGGGCGCCACGGGCCAGGCAACAACCTCTTCAACTATTTCATCGACCCGTTTGGCGTGGTCATTGAATACACGGCCGAGGTGGAGCAGGTGGACGACAGCTATGTGGCACGCGGCCCCATCGACTGGAAATGGCCCACCGGCCGCGTGGACCAGTGGGGCATCTCGCCCGCACCGGGCGCCACGCTGAAAGAGGCGCAACGGCGTGTGCTGTTTGTGCCCACCCCTTGAGATTTTTTTACTTTCCTGAAAGCAGCACCATGAAATTCACCACCTACCTGCGCGACGGCGCGGCCCGCCTGGCCGTTGTGGACGGCGACCACCTGATCGACCTGAATGACGCCAACCCCGCGGTGCCCGCGGACCTGCGCCTGGCCCTGAAAGCCGGCGTGGACCTGAATGGCGCGGCGCAGCAGGCGGTAGCGGGCACCACCGCGCGCCAGGCGCTGACGGGTGCAACACTCGCACCGCTGGTGCCCGAGCCCGGCAAGACGGTGTGCCTTGGCCTGAACTACTTTGACCACGCCAAGGAAGGCGGGCGCGACAAGCCCGACTACCCGTGGTTCTTCTTTCGCGGTGCGTCGTCGCTGATCGCGCATGGCGACGCCGGCGTGGTGCCCACGGTGTCGTCAAAGTTTGACTACGAAGCCGAGCTGGCCGTGGTGATTGGCCGCAAGGTGCCGCGCCACACCCAGGAAGCCGACGCGCTGCAGTACGTGTTTGGCTACAGCTGCTTCAACGACATGAGCGTGCGTGACTACCAGAAGCGCACGCCGCAGTGGACCATCGGCAAGAACTTTGACGGCACGGGCGCCTTTGGCCCCGTGCTGGTCACCGCCGACGCACTGCCCCCGGGCGCAGTGGGACTGAAGATCCAGGGCCGCCTGAACGGCCAGGTGATGCAGGACGCCAACACCAGCGACATGATCTTCAACGTGGCTGAAACCATTGCGCTGCTGGCCGACGTGCTGACGCTGGAGCCCGGCGACGTGATCGTCATGGGCACGCCCGCCGGTGTGGGCCAGGCACGCACGCCGCCGGTGTGGATGAAAGCCGGCGACACCTACGAAGTAGAGATCGAGCACATCGGCACGTTGTCCAACCCCATCGTCAACGAAGCGCCATGACACCGACGCATGTGTACGACGTGGCGATCTGCGGCTATGGGCCCGCAGGCGTGGTGGCGGCGGCGCTGCTGGGCCAGCAGGGCCTGAGCGTCTACGTCTGCGAGCGGCTGCCCGACGTGTACCAGATCCCGCGCGCCATTGCGCTGGACCACGAGATCATGCGCGTGTTCCAGCAGCTGGGCGTGGTGGATGACGTACAGAAGCATTGCGAGCCGTTCACGCCGTCCGAATACTTTGGCGTGGACGGCCAGCTGATCCGGCGCATGACCATGGTGGCGCCGCCCTACCCGCAGGGCTATACACCGTCACTCGTGTTCACCCAGCCGCCGGTGGAGCGGGTGCTGCGCGCGCGCGTGGCGCAGATGCGCAACGTGACGGTGCAACTGGGCGTGGAGATGACGCAGATTGAGCAGGACGCACAAGGTGTCACGCTGCATATCGCTGACGGCAACACCACCACGCAGGTGCGCGCCCAATACGCCATTGCTTGTGACGGCGGCTCCAGCACCGTGCGCACGCAGCTGAACATGCCGCTGCAAGACCTGGACTTTGACGAGCCCTGGCTGGTGGTGGACGTGCTGATGAATGAACGCGGGCTGGCCAAGCTGCCGAAGGTGAGCGTGCAGTACTGCGAGCCTGATCGGCCCTGCACCCTGGTCATCGGCCCCGGCAACCACCGCCGGTGGGAGCTATCACTGAAGCCCGGTGAAGACCCCAAGCACGCCGCCACAGCGCAGGAAACATGGCGGCTGCTGTCGCGCTGGCTGACGCCTGAGGACGGCGCGCTGTGGCGCCAGGCCAGCTACCGCTTTCATGCGCTGGTGGCCGACAGCTGGCGACAAGACCGCGTGTTCCTGGCGGGTGACGCGGCCCACATGCAGCCGCCCTTTCTGGGCCAGGGCATGTGCCAGGGCATACGCGACGCCACCAACATCAGCTGGAAGCTGGGCTGCGTGCTGCGCGGCGAGGTGCGGGGCGCCGCCGCACAGGCGCTGCTGGACAGCTACGGCACGGAGCGCAAGGCCCATGTGCGTGAACTGACCAGCCGCATCAAGGGCGTGGGCGCTGTGATCTGTGAACGCGACCCTGTCAAAGCCCGCGAGCGCGATGCGCGCCTGCTGGCCGAGTGCGGCGGTGTGGTGAAGGACACACCGCGCCAGGACATCATGCCGCAGCTTGCGACCGGCCTGCTGGCCGCGCAGACCCATGCGGCGCGCGGCAGCCTCTTTCCCCAGCCGTGGGTGCAGGCAGGCGGTGCGCGCGAGCGCCTGGATGCGATAGCCGGCAACGGCTGGCGGCTGGTGCTGGCCGCTGGTGTTGACGCACCGGTGTTGCAGCTGCCGTTCCTCCGCGTGGTGCCGCTCAGTGACCTGCACGAGGCCGACGGCGTGGCCGCCGGCTGGTTCCAGCGCCACGAGTGCAGCGCCGCCATCGTGCGGCCTGACAACTACGTCTATGGCGTGGCCCGCACGGCAGATGAGGCGGCCGCGCTGGCCGACGAACTGGCTGCCGCTTTAGGCGTGGCCGTTGAACAAGCGGCTTGAGCCCGCACAGATTTCCACCACCACAACGAGGAGACTTTTCATGAAAACAGTTCTTGCCATCGCCGCTGCCGCGGCACTGCTGGCCGGCTGCGCAGCGCCTGGCGGTCCTGGCGCACCCACTGCTGCACAACCCGCCGTGCCCGTGTTCACGCTCTGGTCGCCCGCGTTCAGCGACGGCGCCACATTGCAGACGCGCCATGCGGGCGACCTGGCCAGCAACCCCAATTGCGTGGGGCAAAACGTGTCGCCGCCGCTGGCCTGGCGCGACCTGCCCGCGGGCACCAAAAGCCTGGCGCTGCTGATGTACGACCAGGAGGGCCGCAACGGCCTGGGTGTGGTGCATTGGGTGGCCTATGGCATTGCGCCCGCCGTCACCGGCTTTGCAGAAAACGAAATCAGCACGCCGTCGCCCAAGTACGTGGGCGGAAAAAGCACGCTCAACCTGCCCAACTACATGGGCCCGTGCCCACCGGTCAACACCGGCCAGCACCACTACGTGTACACGGTGATCGCCACCGACGCAGAGCCGTCCGAGCTGCCCCCGGGCCTGACCATGTCCGAGCTGCTGACGCGGCTGAACGGCCGGGCCAAGGGCGGCAGCAGCATCGTGCTGCGCTACGGGCGGCCGTAATCCGAGGTACTGGCGCGGCCATCCGCCGCGCCAATACCTCGCATCAGATCAAACTGTTTCCCGATCTGCGCGCGCACTTCTAGAGTCTCCTCCGGCAGCCATAAGGCTTGCATAACAGCCCCTGAATGGAGACAGACTCATGAGACAGAAAACCCACCTTGCCGCCGCCGTGGCGGCCACACTCGCACTGGCCGGCAGTCATGTGCATGCACAAGTCCAGCTCTACGGCACGGTTGACGTTGCCGTGGGCACGCTGGCCTCTCAGCCACCCGGCGCACCCAATGCCCCCATTACCAAAATCAGGGGCGTGCACAACGGCGGCGTGCAGACCAGCTATTTCGGATTTCGCGGCACAGAGGACCTGGGCGGCGGGCTGAAGGCGAGCTTCCAGCTGGAATCTTTCATGCGCGTGGACAGCGGCGCCAACGGGCGTTTCGGTCCGCTGCCCGTGCAGGACCCGTTCTTTTCACGCGCGTCATGGGTCGGCCTGCAGGGTGACTTTGGCGACATCAAGCTGGGCAACGTAGCCAACCCTGCCTGGCTGGCCATGGTGTTCAGCAGCGCGATGGGCAGCAACTCGATCTTCTCGCCGGGCTTTCGCCAGCAGTACAACGGCAGCACGCGCGGCAACAACGGGCTGGACACCTCGCTGCCCAACAGCATTGCCTACACCACACCGCGCCTGGGCGGCATGGTGGGCACGCTGGTGTACCAGGCCAAGGAAGGCCCGCTGGGCGGCAACAACTTCAACGCCAGCGTGGTGTACCGCGACGGGCCGTTGCTGTTGACCGCCGCCACCGCGCGCGTGCGCCACGCCCCGCCACCCGATGCGCCCGCCGTGCAGGACGAAACCCTGACCATGGTGGGCGGCAGCTACGACTTCAGGGCCGTCAAGCTGTTTGCCCAATACTCAACCCTGAAGAACGACCTGGCGCGCACCAAAGACAAAATGCCCCACATCGGCCTGACCGCGCCGCTGGGCAACGGCGAGCTGCAGCTGGCCTGGGCCAAAGACCGCACCAGCGGCGCGACCAACACCACGCGCAAGACCACCAGCCTGGGCTACATCCACAACCTGTCCAAACGCACCAGCGTGTACGGCATGGCAGCATCCGACAAGCTGCCCGTGGGCACGGCCAACAGCTACGTGGTGGGCGTGCGCCATACGTTCTGAATCACGATCCAAAATAACGAAGGAGCACATCATGCAAACCCCCAACCGCCGCCAGACACTTCAGTTCGGCCTGGCTGCCATTTCCCTGTGGGCGGCAGGCGCTACGCGTGCGCAGGTCCTGCCCGACACCGCCCGCATCCTGGTGGGCTTTCCACCCGGCGGCGCGCCCGACCTGATGGCGCGGCGCCTGGCCGACCAGCTGACCGGCAAGCTGGCCCGGTCCGTCATCGTGGACAACCGCCCCGGCGCAGGCGGGCGCGTGGCCGTCAACGTGGCGCGCCAGGCGGCGCCTGACGGCACCACGCTGCTGCTGAACCCCGCCGGCGTGCTGACCATCAACCCCCACAGCTACAAGACGCTCAACTACGACCCGCTCAAGGACTTTGCGCCGGTGAGCCTGGCGGCGCAGGTGGACTTTGGCTTCGGCGTGGGGCCGGCCGTACCCGCTCACGTCAACAACATTGCCGACTTTGCCGTGTGGGCCAAGGCCAACCCGGGCCGTGTCACCTACGGTTCACCGGCTGCGGGTGCACCGCCGCACTTTGTGGGCGACGCGATGAGCCGCGCGCTGGGCCTGGACATGACACACGCGGCCTACCGCGGCGGCACACCGGCCCTGAACGATGTGATGGGCGGGCAGATCAGCGCCGTGGTGCTGACGCTGGGCGACATGATCCAGCACGCCAAGGCAGGCAAGCTGCGCCTGCTGGCCGCCAGCGGGCCGGCGCGCTCGCGGTTTGCGCCCGATGTGCCCACGTTTGCCGAGCAGAAGGTGCCGGGGCTTGAGATGCGCGACTGGTTTGGCGTGTACATCGCGGGCGCGCCCACCGCCGACGTGATGGCCCGCGTGGGGCCCATCGTGCGCGCGGCACTGGCGTCGCCCGCCTATGCACAGGCGCTGGCGATCAGCAGCCTGGAGGCCGCGTCGTCCACGCCGCAGGAGCTGGACCGCATGGCCCGCACCGACCTGGCGCGCTGGGCGCCCATCGTCAGGGCATCAGGCTTCGTGGCCGACAACTGACGTGCCGGCGGCAGCTGGTTTCGCGCAGTCCATCAGGACGTCGCGAAACCAGCGGTGCGCCGGGTCCTGGTCCTGGTAGCGGGGCCAGCACAGCGTCTCTTGTACAGCGGGCATTTCAAATGGCGGCTCGATCAGCGTCAGCGGCAGGTGCCGGGCATAGTGCACCGCCAGACGCCGGTGCAGCGTGGCGATGCGCTGCGTGCCCACCACCAGCAGCGGCACGGTGCTGAAGTTGTCCACGCTGGCCTCTACCCGGCGCTGCTTGCCGTAGCGTGGCAAGAACCATTCTTCAAATGTCAGGCTGCGCTCGTCACCAAAGCGCACGGCCACGTGGCCCATGGCCATGTAGCGGTCAAAGTCCATGGGCGTGCGGGCCGCTTCGCTTGCGGACCAGACCACGCACACCTGGTCATCGCTGAACCACAGCTGGCTGGGGTGCTGGATGGGTTCGATGTACTGGCGCGGCATGACCAGCAGGTCGATGCCGCCGCGCTCGAACACCTCGGCCACATTGCGCACCGGCGCACGGACATCGATGGACACCAGCGGTGCCAGCAACGCCATGCGCTGCACGGCCGCGCTCAGCATGACGGTGGTGACGTAGTCAGACGCATACACCAGGAAACGGCGCTCGGCCGTGGCCGGATCGAACTGCGGCTTGCGGGCGATGGTGGCGCGCGCGCGCAGCAAGGTGTCGCGCACCGGCTCCACCAGGCTCTCGGCCAGCGGCGTCAGGTGCAGCTGACGGCCCACGGGCACCAGAAGTTCGTCGCCAAAGTAGTCACGCAGCCGCGCCAGTGCACCGCTGGCGGCCGACTGCCCGATGTGCAGGCGGGCGCTGGCGCGTGTGACGTTGCGCTCTTCCAGCAGTGCATCCAGCACCACCAGCAGGTTGAGGTCAAAGCGGTCAAGCCGCATGGTGAATCGCCGGGTCAGGTATTGGTCGCATCGATGCGAATCATCGCAACAAACTGTTTTTCCAACAAGCAGTTGGGCCCTATCGTTTACCCACAACACGACAAGGAACGATGGATGCTGACTCTGTACGGGGCCATGGCCTCACGCGCGCACCGAACGGTGTGGATGCTCAAGGAGCTTGCGTTGCCCTTTGAGCATGTGCCCACCCATTTCATGGACGGCAGCACACGCACGCCCGAATTCCTGGCCATCAATCCCAACGGCCGTGTGCCGGTAATCAATGACGACGGCTTCATCGTCTACGAGTCCATGGCCATCAACCTGTACCTGTGCAAGAAGCACGGCGGCCCGCTGGCCCCCGCCGGCCTGCAGGAAGACGCGCTGGCCACGCAATGGAGCTTCTGGGTAGTGACCGAGGTGGAAAAGCCGTTGCTGTTTGCTTCGGCCAACCGCGCGCTGTTTGCCGAGGGCTCGCGCGACGAGGAGCAGGCGCAAATGGCCATGGCCAAACTGGACCGCCCGTTCAAGGTGCTTGACGCGCACCTGGCCCGCAACGACTGGCTGATGGGCGGTCGCTTTACCGTGGCCGACCTGAACGTGGCCACAGTAATGGACCTGGCGCCGCAATGCGGCATTGCGCTGGACGACTGGCCGCATATGCAGCAGTGGCATGCACGCTGCCTGGCGCGGCCCGCCGCGGCCGACTGGAAGGACGTGAAGTTCAGCATTCCGCGCCCGCCCACCCCTTTAGGGCTTCTGAAGATGTTTGTCTGAGCTTTTTTTGAGAAACCGCATGGATCTATCTAACCACCCCTCCGAGCCCGCCGGGCTGAAGTTTCCCGACACCGTCGTGTTCCGCGGCTATGCGGCCCCGGTGCGCATTGAGGCCGACGTGCACGACCTGGAGGTCATCGGCACCATACCGACCGAGCTCAACGGCGCTTACTACCGCAACAGCGCCGACCACACCTACCCACCGCTGTTTGACAACGACATCTTCCTGAACGGCGACGGTATGGTGCACATGGTGCGTTTTGAAAACGGCCATGCGGACCTGAAGACCCGCTATGTGCGCACCACCAAGTTCGAGCTGGAGCGCCGCGCGCGCCGTGCGCTGTTTGGTTCCTACCGCAATTCATTCACCGACCTGCCCGAGGTGGCCGGGCAGGACAACAACACGGCCAACACCGCGGTGATGTGGCACCACGGCAGGCTCTACGCGCTGAAGGAGTCAGGCCGGCCCTATGAACTGGACCCGGCCACTCTGCAGACACTGGGCGAGCGGGATTTCAACGGCCAGCTCAAGAACAGAACCTTCACCGCCCACCCCAAGCTGGACCCCGAGACCGGCGAATGCATTGCCTTTGGCTACAACACCCAGGGCGTGGCCGACAACGTGATTGAGGTGCACACCATAGCCACTGACGGCCGCTTCACCCGCACCGAGACCTTTGAGGCGCCTTACTGCTCGATGGTTCATGACTTCCTGGTGTCGCGCAACTACATTGCCTTTGTGATCTGCCCCATGGTCTGCGATTGGGACCGCGTGAAAAACGGCGAGCCCTACTGGCATTGGGACAACACCAAGAAAACGCAGATCGGCATCTTTGCGCGCAAGGAAGGCGTCAAGTCCATCCGCTGGTTCACCTGCCCGGTGGTGGCCATGCAGACGCATACCTTCAACGCCTGGGAAGACGGTGAAACGTTGCACCTTGACCATTTTGTGAACGGCTCGGGCTGGCTCAGCCAGTTCCCGGACATCCACAACCCCAACGCGCAGGAGAAGCCGCCATTTGGCGAACGCTGGTCATTCAACCTGGCAAGCCCTGAAGACAGCTTCAGCATCAAGCGGCTGATCAACCACATCGGTGAGATGCCGGTGATCGACCCCCGGTATGCCATGAAGCGCGCCACGCAGTTCTGGTTTGGCACCAGCAACACGGCGCTCGGGCCCATGCTGCCGCCTGGCCCCAAGGGCCCACCCTTCACTTGCCTGGGCCACTATGACGAGACCGCTGACAAGCTCGACTTCTTCTACGCTGGCGCCAACTCGTCCCCCGAAGAGCCGTACTTTGTGCCGCGCAGCGCCGACGCGCCTGAGGGCCACGGCTGGCTTCTGACCATGGTGGGCCGCCGCGCCGAGAACCGCACCGACCTGGTCATCCTGGACGCCCGGCACCTGAGCCGCGGGCCGGTAGCCACCATCAAATTCCCGTGCCGGGTGCATGAGGGCTTTCACGGCACCTGGGTCAGCGCCATGTCGCTGGGTTGGTGAAGACACGCTTTTTCTCTTTTTTCTATAACCCCAACCGCAGGAAACCTTCAGGAACAACCATGAAACTCGCCAAATTCCTCATTGCCCTGTGCCTGGTCGCTGCCAGCGGCGCCTGGGCCCAGGCCGACGCCACGGCTGAGGCCAACAAGAAAATCGTGCTGGCGTTCTATGACGCTGCGCTGGTCAAGCGCGACGTGGACGCCGCCGCGAAATACCTGGGTGACAAGTACATCCAGCACAACCCGCGCGCGCCCAACGGGTTGGAAGGCCTCAGGGGGCTGATCAAGTTCCTGAGCGAAACGCAACCCAACCGCAGCAGCCAGATCAAGCGTGTGATTGCGGAGAAAGACCTGGTGGTGCTCCATGTCCACTCCAAGCCCACCCCTGAAGACAGGGGCACGGCCATCATTGACATCTTTCGCGTCGAGAACGGCAAGATCGTGGAGCACTGGGATGTGATGCAGCCCGTGCCCGAAAAGGCCGCCAACAACAACACGATGTTTTAGTCAGGCCGCGTCAAGATCCCACGTCGCCGCCAGCGCCACTCCGGCTGGCTCCACATAGTCCGCCACCACCCAGGCCCGCAACGGGTGCGCGGTTGCGTCCTGCAGCAGCCCGGTGATAAGGCCCATGGACGTCTTGTCCAATGCGGCAAAGGGCTGGTCCAGCAGCGTGAGCGCGGCGCCCGACGCAAAGGCCGCCGCCAGCCAGACCTTGCGCCGCGAGCCGGTGGACAGCATGTCCAGGCGCTTGGTCAGGTGCGGCGTCAGGTCCAGTTCATTGACCAGCGTCTGCAGCAGTGCCCGGTCCAGCGCCGGGTGCTGCTGCGCCACGCGCTCAAAGCACTGGCCGGGCGTGAGCGCGTCGCAGCCGTCGGCGCGCGGGTTGACCCAGAACACAGTGCCGCTCGTGCGCAAGGTGCCAGCCTGGGGCTGGAGCTCACCGGCCATCAGGCGCAACAGCGTGGTCTTGCCCGTGCCTTCGTCGCCGCCCAGCCAGGTGACGCCGGGCGGCACACTGAATGACAGGCCGCTGAACAACGATGGCTGGCCGGGCCAGGCAAAGCAGAGGTTTTGTATGTGCATGAAGGGGGAATACCTTTGTCTCACGGCCGGTGTCGGAAACTTCCTGCACTGCCGTGCATCAGAACGCTGAACAATACCCGCTTGCAACCACTGAAAGCCCCCAACCATGAAGTGCCCGACCTGTGATGGTGTGAACCTGGTGATGTCCGAGCGCAGCGGCATCGAGATTGACTACTGCCCCCAATGCCGCGGCGTCTGGCTGGACCGCGGCGAGCTGGACAAGATCATTGAGCGGGCGGCGCCTGCCGCCACGGCGCAACCGGCACCGCAAGCGGCACCTGTACAGCAACCCCAGCAGGCTTACCGCCAGGCACCCCCGCCCCACTACGACGAGCGCGGCTATTACCGCAAGAAAAAGCGCGAAGGCTTTCTGGGCGAGCTGTTCGACTTCGATTGAGCTTCAAGCGTCCTGGGTCAGCGCATTCCAGCGTGCATGACCCAGCCCGTTGCGCAGGGCCACGGCGCCTATGGGCGTAACCTCCAGCGCACGCGAATCCTTGCGCCGCACCAGCCAGCCGCTGTCCAGGCAATGGCTACAGATCAGCGCCCCCAGGCGGCCGGCCACATGGGCGCGCCGCTCGCTCCAGTCCAGGCAGGGGCGGCAGTGGGGGCGCTTGCCTTCGGCGCCTGACAGTGCCGCCGCATCCACACCCAATCGTTTCAGCACGGCCACTGCACAGTCCGTCACGTATCCGGCCTCGCCATCGAACGCAATCGCGCCGTGGTCCAGCAGGTGCTGCGTGATGGCCACGCCCAACCGCCCGGCGATGTGGTCGTAACAGGTGCGTGCCATGCGCAGGGCCGCGTCACGCGGGCCGGTGACGGTACGCCGCTGCGGCGTCTGTTGCGCGGCCAGTTGGGTCATCTGGGCCAGGCCCTCCAGCACCCGGGCCACGTCGGGTGAGGCGAGGCGGTGATAACGGTGGCGGCCCTGGCGCTGCATGGCCAGCAGGCCGGCCTCTACCAGCAGGGCCAGGTGGCGACTGGCCGTAGCCGCGCCGATGTTGCCGGCGGCGGCCAGCTCATGGGCGGTCAACGCGCGGCCGTCCATCAGCGCCAGCAGCATGGCGGTGCGGGCAGGCTCGCCGACAAGGGACGCGATGTGCGCAATCTGGTTGGTGTTCATGGGGGTGACGGTACGTGCATTTGAACAGCCGATGCTTCGTTCCGGAGCAAAGCATTCTGGCACCGCGGCAACGCAAGATGGGCGCACTTTCCAAAGAGAACCCGATGACACACCCCACAACTGTGACCTGCTTCATCCGCTACCAGCTCGACCCGTTTCAGCGCGACGCGTTCAAGACCTATGCCGTCAACTGGGGCCGCATCATCCCGCGCTGTGGCGGACATCTGGCGGGCTACTTCTTGCCGCATGAAGGCACCAACGACGTGGCCTGGGGCCTGATCAGCTTTGACAGCCTGGCGGCGTACGAGGCCTACCGCGTCCGGTTGAAGACCGATGCCGAAGGCCGCGAGAACTTCCTGATGGCGCAGCGCATGCGCTTCATCCTGCGCGAAGAGAGAACCTTCTGTGAGCTGGTGGACGGCACCTTCAACGGCCGGCCACACACTCAGCCTTCAGCGCAAGGAGGTGCACCACGATGATGGCCGTGATTTTTGAAGTGGTGCCCGCACAGGGCAGGATGCAGGCCTACCTGGACGCCGCCGCCGCACTGCGCCCGCTGTTGGCACAGATCGACGGCTTCATCTCCATCGAGCGGTTCCAGAGCCTGAGCGAGCCAGGCAAGCTGCTGTCGCTGAGCTTCTGGCGCGACGAGGCCGCCATCGCCCAATGGCGCAATCTGGAGGCCCACCGCCACACCCAGCAGTTCGGCCGCAACACGGCGTTTGCTGACTACCGGTTGCGTGTGGCGGGGGTGGTGCGCGACTACGGCATGAACGACCGGGCTCAGGCGCCGGGCGATTCACGCGTCGTGCATGGTTAGCCGCACTACCCCTGGCGCAGCAACGCCTGACGCAGCATGCGCGCTGCCCGGTCGCGAATGTGGCCGGGCAGGCTTCGTGGTGGCAGACGGTTGCGGGCGCGAGCCTGCGTGCAGGCCAACAGGAAGTCCATGAGGATGGGCGTGTCGTCCAGTGTGCTGCCGCCGATCTTGTGAAACTCCGGGTGCCACTGGGTGGCGGCGATGTAGCCCCGGCTGCCGGTGGCCGGGCGGCGAATCGCCTCGGGTATGCGGTCCGGGGCGCTCCAGGCTTCCACCACGAAGTGGGGCGCCAGGTCTTTCACCGCCTGGTGGTGAATGCTGTTGACCCGCGCGCGCAGCACGCCGGGGTACAGGCCCGCCATGCGGGAGTTCTCCACCAGTTCGATCTCATGAAAATTCTGGTCGTAGGTGACCGGGTCACGGTGGCGCAGCGTTTCGGGGTGATCGTGCTGGGTTTCAATGTCCTGGTACAGCGTGCCGCCAAAGGCCACGTTGATCAGCTGCAGGCCGCGACACACGCCGAAGATGGGCTTGCCCGCCTGCTCAAATGCCTCTACCAGCGCCAGGTCGTACAGGTCGCGGATGCGGTCGCCGATCCAGGCATCCTTGAGCGGCTCTTCGCCGTAGCTGCCGGGCCACACATCGGCGCCGCCGTGCATGACCACGCCGTCCAGCCACTGCGCGTAATGCGACAGCTTGACGTCGCCGCGCTGGGTCTCGCCCGTGGGGCAGGGCACCATGACCACCATGGCGCCGGCCGACATCAGCCAGTGCGCGATGGACTGCTCTACATACTGGAGCGTCTTGTTGGTGAACAGCGAGCGCGCGGGGTCCGCATGCGAAAAGCAGGCGGACAGGCCGATCTTGAGGCGGTTTTCGGGCATGTTGCGGCCATTGTCGGCCGCCCTCACGCACACTGCTGTCGGACGGCGCCGCTTAACGATCCAGGTGAATCACCGCCCACCCACGTTCGCGGGCCTGCTCAGCCAGCCGCGGATCGGGGTCCACGGCGACAGGATGGTTCGCCGCCGACAGCAGCGGCAAATCGTTGATGCTGTCGCTGTAAGCCGTGCTGTCAAACTGGTCCAGCGCATGACCGCGGGCGCGCAGCCATTCATGCAGGCGCGTGACCTTGCCCTCGCGCATGTTCAGCGTGCCCTGGGTGCGGCCGGTGAAGCTGCCTTCTGCCACCTCACAGTCGGTGGCGATCAAGTGCTCAATGTCCAGGTACAGCGCGGTAAGCTCCGTGATGAAACGGTTGGTGGCGGTGGTCAGCACCACCAGGTCGCCCGCGTCCAGGTGCTGGTTGACCAGCGCGATGGCGGCCAGCGGGATGCGCGGCACGATCTGAGTGGCCAGGAAATCCTGGCGCAGCGGCTCCCACTGGGCCGGTGTGCGTCCGGCCAGTGTGCCCACGTAAAAATCAGCGAACTCCTGCGCGTTGACGGTGCCGGCCTTGTAGCGGGCCTCTACGTCCGCGTTGCGCGCCGCGAATGCCGCACGGTCTACAACACCCCGGTCCATCAGAAAGTCGACCCAGAGCACGTCGCTGTCGCCCGACAGCAGCGTGTGGTCCAGATCAAATAACGTGAGCTTCTTCACGCTTGACGCAGATGCCACGCCTTGGTGCGCGTGAAGGTGTCGATGCCGTAGGTGGACAGCGTCAGGCCCACGCCGCTGTCACCCACGCCGCTCCAGGGCAGGCGCGGGCTCACGCGGTCACAGCAGTTCCAGTAGACGCTGCCGGCGTTCACCTGCGCCAGCAGGCGGGTCGCGCGGGCCTCGTCGCGCGTATAGACACCGGCCGTCAGGCCGTAGCGCGTGTCGTTCATGAGCTGCACCGCCTGGGTGTCGCCAGACACTTTCTGGATACCGATGATGGGGCCGAAGCTTTCTTCCTTCATCAGCTCCATCGTGTGGTTCACGTTGCTGAACACCGTGGGTTGGTACCAGTTGCCAGGGCCGGGGTTGCGCGCGCCGCCAGCCAGCAGCGTGGCGCCCTTGGCCTTCGCGTCGGCCACCTGCGCGTCCAGCACGTCCAGCTGCGGCGCGCGGGTGATGGCGCCGATGTAGGTGGCGTCGCTCATGGGGTCGCCAGCCTGCATACCCTTGACTGTTTCCACAAAGTGCTGGACGAAGGCGTCGTGCACAGCCTCGTGCACATAGATGCGCTCCACGCTGCAGCAGCTTTGGCCCGTGTTGTACATGGCGCCGTCGGCCAGTGATTCGGCGGCGGCCTTCGGGTCGGCATCATCAGCCACATAGGTCGGGTCCTTGCCGCCCAGCTCCAGCTGCAGCTTGATGAACCTGCCGCCCACAGCCTGCGCAATGCGCTGGCCTGTGGCGACGGACCCGGTGAAGAAGACACCGTCGATGGGCTGCGCCAGCAGCGCCGTGCCCACCTCGCCCGCCCCCACCAGGCACACCATCACGTCGCGCGGCACACCGGCCTCGTGCAGCAGGCGCGCAATCTCCAGGCCCGTCATGGCCGCGTATTCCGACGGTTTGTACAGCACGGCATTGCCTGTGAGCAGCGCGGGAATGATCACGTTGCAGCCCACGAACCACGGGTAGTTCCAGGCCGAGATGTTGGCCACCACGCCCAGCGATGTGTGCTGGATCTGCTCGGTCATGCCGCCTTCGTCGTAGACGGTCTCTGTCGCCACTGCCAGCTCGATTTCTTCCAGGAAGAAGTCGATGCGGCCCAGCAGGCCGTTCAACTCATTGCGCGACATCTTGATGGGCTTGCCCGTCTCGCGCGTCATGGTGGCGGCCAATGACTCCAGGTCGCGCACCACACCAGCGCGGAATTTTTCGATGCAGGCTTTGCGCGTTGCCAGCGCCGTGGCGGCCCAGGCGGGCTGCGCGGCGCGGGCGGCAGCGGCTTTGGCGGCCACACTTTGCGGCGTGTCAGCGGGGAGGTCAGCGATCTTGTCGCCGGTGGCGGGGTTGTGGATGGCTAGGGTGGTCATGGTGTTCATGAAGTACGGCGAGCCGCTCGCGCGGCGTCCAGAAAATCTTGCAGCAAGGGCGTGTCGTCCACCACGCCCAGCTCTGCACGGTGGAATTCGGGGTGCCACTGCACCGCATGAATCCAGGCGCCGCCGGTGGCGCGAATGGCTTCGATCACCCCGTCGTCAGGCGACGTGGCCTCGACCTTGAAGCCGGGCGCCAGGTCCTTGATGCCCTGGTGGTGCACGCTGTTGATCGTGTGGTTGCCAGAGCCGCCCAGCAGGTCGGCCAGGCGCGTGCCCGGCAGGATGTCCACATCGTGAAAGTTCAGGTCATAGGCATCCGCATCACGGTGCGTGCGCGACCCGGGCTTTTGCGTGGCGATGTCCTGGTACAGCGTGCCGCCATGCGCCACGTTGATCAGCTGCAGGCCGCGGCAGATGCCGAACACCGGCTTGCCCGCAGCGCTGAAGGCCCGCACCAGCGCCATCTCATATTCGTCACGCACGCGGTCGCCGGTCCATTCAGGACGCAGGGGTTCTTCGCCATAGCTGCCGGGCCACACATCTGCACCGCCGTGCATGACGATGCCGTCCAGCGCCTGCGCATAGTCAGCCACCGCCACGTCGCCACGGAATGTGTCGCCGCTGGGCGCAGGCACCATGAACGGCAGCGCGCCCAGCGACATGACCCAGTGCGCGGTGGACTGTTCAATGAACTGCAGCGTCTTGCTGGCCGCGACCTTGCGCCCCGGGTCGGGGTGAAAGAAGCAGGCGCTGATGCCGATCTTCAGGCGGTCCATACGATCAGAGCGCAGCCTCGAACAGCGCCTTGAAGTCCGCCGCCGTGCAGGGCCGCGGGTTGGTCTGGTGGCAGATGTCGGCCGTGGCGATCTCTACCAGGCGCGGGATGTGTTCGGCCTTCACGCCGTGCTGCGACAGCGGCCCGGTGATGCCCACGCGCGCCTTGAGCGCGCGCAGCCAGGGCACGAAATTTTCGCCCCCGCCCGACACGCCGCACACATGGGCCAGCTCGTCAAACTTCGCGGGTGCAGCTTCGTAGTTCCACGCCATCACGGTGTCGATCATCAGCGCGTTGGCCAGACCGTGGTGCAGGTCGCACACGGCCCCCAGCGCATGCGCGCACGAGTGCACTGCGCCCAGGTCTTTCTGGAAGGCGATGGCACCCATCATGGACGACATCATCATGTCGCTGCGCGCCTTGAGGTTGGACGGTTCGTTCACTGCCGTCAGCAGCGCGGCGGCGGCAATGCGCGTTCCCTCCAGCGCAATGCCGTCGCACAGCGGGTGGTAGGCGGGCGACAGGTAGCTTTCGATGTTGTGCGTGAGCGCGTCCATGCCGGTGGCGGCCGTCACGTGCGGGGGCAGGCCCAGCGTCAGCTCGGGGTCGGCAAACACGCATTTCGCCAGAATCTTGGGGCTGAACACCACGCGTTTGAGGTGCGTGTCGTTTTCGCTCACGACGGACGAGCGGCCCACCTCCGAGCCCGTGCCCGAGGTGGTGGGCAGCGCCACGAAGTACGGCAGCGGGTTGGTGATGGGGCGCACCTTGGGGTGGTCCCACACGTATTCCAGGATGTCGCCGTCATGCGTGGCGGCAATGCCCACGACCTTGGCCACGTCCAGCGCCGCACCGCCGCCAAAGCCGATCACGCAGTCGGCGTTGTGGGCCTTGTAGGCGGCCGCGCCGTCCATGACCTGGCTGCAGGTGGGGTTGCCGAACACGCCGTTGAACACGGCAACGTCCAGTCCATTGAGGTGTGTCTTGAACTCGGCCAGCACCGGCAGGGCCGCCAGCGCCTTGTCAGTCACGATCAGCGGGCGCTTGAGGCCTTGCTCTTTCAGGTGGTCGGCAACGAGCTTGCGTGCGCCCGCGCCGAACTTGATGGCTGTGGGGAAGGAGAAGCCTGTGATGGTCATATGTTTTGGTTTGCCCTGTGTTTTGTTCGATGCACCGCGCGGCAAAGGCGTGCGCGGACCCCCGTCAACGCTTCACTAAAGCGGTCGCCTGCGGCGACTGCCCTGCGCTGCTCGGTCATGCGGCCCACCGCAGAACTCGCTACGCGCTACGCGCTCCGCTCTAACAGCCGCGGTGAGTCAGTTTACGAAGCGCGCTG
>CALRYY010000038.1:0-35558 GCA_943372515.1 Ramlibacter sp. 2FC
GTTGCGCAGACTCCGCTGCGGTGCTCGCCACAGAGATCGCCCCCGCCGGCCACCGCCTGCCGCGAAGCCGGGGGTGGGTATGCCACCGGTGCCGCTCCAACATCACTTCTGCAAAGGCGTGCGCGGACACCCGGCAATGCACCTCTAAAGCGCTGAGCAGCACAGGGCTTGCGGCCACGCGCGAAGCGCGCACGTTGACTGGCTTGCCGAGGCTGTTTGAGCGCAGCGCGCAGCGCGTAGCGCGCAGCGAGTTCCTCGGCGGGCCGCAAGACCGAGCAGCGCAAGGCAGTCGCCGCAGGCGACCGCTTTAGTGAAGCGTTGACGGGTGTCCGCGCACGCCTTTGCCGCGAGGTGCAACCCGAGAAGCACGACGCGCGCATGGCTGGAAATTAAACAAGCTTCACAAGCTGCTTGCCAAAGTTCTTGCCCTTGAGAAGACCGAGGAATGCCTCAGGCGCAGACTCAAGCCCTTGAGCTACAGACTCACGCGGACGCAGCTTGCCGGTACCCACCAGCGTGCCCAGTTCTTTCAGGGCCTCAGGCCACACTTCCATATGCTCACTGACGATGAAGCCCTGGATCTTCAAACGGTTGGTCAGGATCAGCTGAGGGTAGGCCATGGGCAGGGGCTGGCCGTCGTAGCCGGCGATCATGCCGCACAGGGCGATGCGGCCAAAGGCGTTCATGCGCGACAGCACGGCGTCCAGAATGGTGCCGCCCACGTTTTCAAAGTAGCCATCAATGCCGTCCGGGCAAGCTGCCTTGAGCGCCTTGGACAGCGAGGCCGCGTCTTTGTGCTCGCGGTAATCAATGCAGGCGTCAAAACCCAGCTCCTCGGTGGCGTACTTGCATTTGTCCGGGCCACCGGCAATGCCCACTGCGCGCAGGCCGCGGGCCTTGGCCAGGGCGCCAAACGCACTGCCCACCGCGCCCGTGGCGGCGCTGACCACCACGGTCTGGCCGGGTTGGGCGTCAATGATCTTGACCAGGCCGTACCAGGCGGTCACACCGGGCATGCCCACCGCGCCCAGGTAGTGACTCAGCGGCACATGGGTGGTGTCCACCTTGCGCAAGGCGCCGGGCTGCTCCACGTTGACCACGCTGTACTCCTGCCAGCCGCCCATGCCCACCACCTTGTCGCCCACGGCGTACTTGGGCGACTTGCTTTCAACGATTTCACCGGCCGTGCCGCCCTGCATCACCTGGCCCAGCGGTTGAGGTTGGGCGTAGCTCTTGGCGTCGTTCATGCGGCCGCGCATGTACGGGTCCAGGCTCATGAAATGGTGGCGCACCAGCACCTGGCCGTCGGCCAGGGCCGGCGTGTCGGTGGTAACGAGCTTGAAGTTACTGGCGGTGGCTTCGCCCGTGGGGCGGTTGTCCAGCAGGATCTGTTTGTTCTGGGGCATGGTGTTTGTCTCGGGTTGGACTGGGGTCAGTCGGTGGAAATGATGTTCAGCGGGTTGGCGCTTTTGGGGCCCGTGGGCAGCGCCTTGACAAATTTGAAGGTACCTGTGGCATGGGCGCAGGCCCTGCCCTGTTCGTCAAAAATCGTGCCTTCGGTGAAGGCCATGGTGGCCGTGCGGTGCATCAGCCGCCCTTTGCCCGTGAGCTTGCCGCGCGCGGGCTGCATGAAACTGGTTTTCATCTCGATGGTGACGGCGCCCATGTCCTGCTCCACGCTGCGCGCGGCCAGCGCCATCACCACGTCCAGCAGCGTCATGCAGGCGCCGCCGTGCGTCACGCCAAAGGAATTGAGGTGTTCGGCCTTGGGTTCGTAGTAGATTTGCGATTGCCCGCCTTCAAACAGCACCAGGTCAAAACCCAGGTGGCTGACGAAGGGGATTTCTACGCCGAACTTCAAGATTGCCCGGCGCAGGGCCGCCCCAAGCCGGGCACGGCCCCCTCGGGGGGCAGCGCAGTACACGAAGTGACAAGCGTGGGGGTCATATCAGCCACCAGTGACTACGCTGACGCCGCCATCTACTGCCAGCCACTGGCCGGTGATGTGCTTGCCAGCGTCGGACGCATAAAGCAGCGTGATGCCCTTGAGATCCTCATCGTCGCCCAGACGCTTGAGCGGCGCGTGGGCGGCCAGCTTGTCCTCGCCCAGTGCCTTGAGCGTGCCCACGGTCATCTTGCTGGGGAAAAAGCCCGGGCAGATGGCGTTGACGGTGATGTTGTACTTGCCCCATTCGCAGCCCAGCGCACGGGTGAAGTTGATGACCGCGCCCTTGGACGTGTTGTAGGCAATGGTCTGCATCTCGGGCGGGTTGCCGCCCAGGCCGGCGATGCTGGCGATGTTGATGATGCGACCCTGCTTGCGCGCGATCATGCTGCGCTTGGCAATGTGCTGGCTCAGGATGAAATAGCCGCGCACGTTCAGGTTCATGACCTTGTCCCAGCCCTCCACGGGGTGGTCCTCGGCCGGCGCGCCCCAGGCGGCGCCGGCGTTATTGATCAGGATGTCCACGTCGCCCATGCGTTCAATCGTCTGGTCGGCCAGGCGGCGGATGTCTTCTTCCTTCGCACAATCGGCGGCGATCCAGCGCGCGTCAATGCCTGCGGCCTGCAGGTCGGCCGTGGCTTCCTCCAGGTCGGCGGCCTTGCGCGAGCTGAGCATGATGCGCGCGCCGGCTTCGCCCAGCGCATGGGCCATCTGCAGGCCCAGGCCACGCGAGCCGCCGGTGACCAGGGCGGTCTTGCCGGTCAGGTCAAAAAGTTGTTGCACCGTACGTGTCATGAAAAGAGTCCTTGTTATTGAATGTCCGGCTTCATGCGCGAACGCACCCACACCAGTGCGGCGCCGGTCACCGCCAGAACCGTTCCCACAGCCACCATGATCCAGCCCAGGATGGCATCGGTGCGCGCTGTGGCCAACCCCAGCGCCAGGATCAACAGGCCGCCGTAGATCAGTATCCAGATCCAGGTTTGAATGCGTGAGATCGTCCGCTCGGACGTCATCAGAACGCGTCCTCGGCCAGGGTGGCGCAGGTGTCGTCGCGCGTTTGCACCACGTTAAGCCAGGCGCCGATCTTGGGCAGCTCGTAATGAAAGAAAAAGCGCATGGCTGCGAGTTTGCCCTGATTTGCCGGCAATGTGTCGGCGGGCACGGCCAGCGCCACGTCCAGCCAGATCCAGGCCAGCACCATGTGGCCGAAGGCCTGCATGTAGGGCACCGCATTGGCCAACGCGTCGGCGGGCTCGCCGGTGGCCCAGGCGGCCTTGGTGGCGGCACCTACGTGCTGCAGGGCCTGGCCCAGCGCATTGGCGTGCGCTGCCAGCGCCGGCTGCTGGATGGCGCGCTCAATGGTGGCGTTCACGCGCGCGGCCAGCAGCATCAGGCCCTTGCCGCCTTCCATCAGCACCTTGCGGCCCAGCAGGTCGGTCGCCTGGATACCGTGCGTGCCCTCATGGATCATGTTCAGACGGTTGTCGCGCCAGTACTGCTCCACCGGAAAGTCGCGCGTGTAGCCGTAGCCGCCGTGGATCTGGATGGCCAGTGAATTTGCCTCCAGGCACCATTCGCTGGGCCAGCTTTTGGCAATGGGGGTCAGCACCTCCAGCAGCAGGCGGGCCTCGTCGGCCGCAGCCGCGTCGCCCGTGTGCTGCTCGTCCACCAGCCGGGCGCAGTACAGCTCCAGTGCCAGCGCGCCCTCGCAGTAACTCTTTTGCGCCAGCAGCATTCGCTTGACGTCGGCGTGTTCAATGATGCGCACCTGGGGTTGGGCGGGATCTTTGCCGCCAGGGCCGACAGGCCGGCCCTGAGGGCGGTTCTTCGCATAGTCGAGCGACGCGTAATACCCCGCCAGGCCCAGCATCACCGCCGCCGTGCCCACACCAATGCGCGCCTCGTTCATCATGTGGAACATGCAGCGCAGGCCTTCATGGGGCTTGCCCACCAGGTAGCCCACGGCGCCTGCGCCGTTTCCATCGAACCCGCCAGACTGGCCCACGGGGAACTTGCCCTCGCCGAAATTCAGCAGCGTGTTGGTTGTGCCGCGCCAGCCCAGCTTGTGGTTCAGCCCGGCCAGCGCCACGTCGTTGCGCACGCCGGTCAGCTGGCCGTTGGTATCCACGAGCTTCTTGGGCACGATGAACAGCGAGATGCCTTTGGTACCCGCGATCAGCTTGCCGTCGGGCCCCGGGATCTTGGCCAGCACCAGGTGGATGATGTTTTCGGTGAGCTCATGCTCGCCCGAGGAGATCCACATCTTGTTGCCCTTGAGGCGGTAGCGTGGGCCCAACGGATCCGCTTGCGCGCCCTGCCCGTCCGGCACGGCACGCGTCGTGATGTCGCTCAGCGACGAACCCGCCTGCGGCTCGCTCAGGCACATGGTGCCCGAGAAGCGGCCATTGAACTCATTGCGCGCGAACACGGCTTTTTGCATGTCGGTGCCATGCACCAGCAGCAGGTTGGCATTGCCCTTGGTCAGCAGGCTGGAGCCGATGCTGACCGATGCCAGGCCAAAGAAGCCGTTGGCCGCCGCCTCGATCGTGTAGGGCAGCTGCATGCCGCCTTCGTCATAGTCCTGTGCGGCGCTGAGCATGCCCGATTCGGCATAGGCGCGGTTGGCGTCATGGGTGCACTGCGGCAGGATGACCTTTTCGCCGTCAAACTGCGGCTCCTGGGTGTCTACGGTGCGGTTGAACGGCGCGTACTTTTCGCGTGCGATGCGCTCGCAGGTGTCCAGCACCGCGTCGAATGTTTCGCGGCTGTGGTCGGCGAACCGCTCACGCTGGTTCAGGCCCTGCGCCTGCAACCAGTCGTAAAGCAGGAAGTCCAGCGTGGGGCGAAGGCTCACGGTGGCTTACAGCACTTCAAACACGCCGGCCGCGCCCATGCCGCCGCCAATGCACATGGTCACCACCACGCGCTTGGCGCCGCGGCGCTTGCCTTCGATCAGGGCGTGGCCCGTCAGGCGCTGGCCGCTCACGCCGTAGGGGTGGCCCACGGCGATGGCGCCGCCGTTGACGTTCAGGCGATCGCCGGGGATGCCCAGCTTGTCACGGCAGTAGATCACCTGCACGGCAAAAGCCTCGTTCAGCTCCCACAGGTCGATGTCGTTGACGGTCAGGCCGAGCTTTTTCAGCACCTTGGGGATGGCGTACACGGGGCCAATGCCCATCTCGTCCGGTTCGCAGCCGGCCACGGCAAATCCCAGGAAGCGGCCCAGAGGCTTCAAGCCCTTCTTGCTGGCCACGTCTTCATGCATGACCACCACCGCGCCGCCGCCGTCAGAGAACTGGCTGGCATTGCCGGCCGAGATCACGCCGCCGGGGATGGCCGGGCGGATGCCGCTGATGCCTTCCTTGGTGGTACCGGGGCGGATGCCTTCGTCGTCGGAAATCGTCACTTCCTTGGTGCGCAGGCCCAGCACGGCGTCGGCCACGCCGGCCTGCACGGTGATGGGGGCGATCTCGTCCTTGAACAGGCCCTTTTCCAGCGCGGCCGTGGCCTTTTGCTGGCTGGCGGCGCCGTATTCGTCCATTACGTCGCGGCTGATGTTGTAGCGCTTGGCCACCTGCTCGGCGGTCTGCAGCATGTTCCAGTAGATCTCGGGCTTGATCTTGTCCAGCGCCGGGTCGCGCATCATGTGCGTGTTCATTTCCTGCTGCACGCACGAGATGCTTTCCACGCCACCCGCCACAAAGATGTCGGCTTCGCCGGCGATCACGCGTTGCGCGGCCATGGCAATGGTCTGCAGGCCCGACGAGCAGAAGCGGTTGACCGTCATGCCCGAGGTGGTGATGGGGCAGCCGGCCATCAGCGCGATCTGGCGCGCGATGTTGGCGCCGGTGGCGCCTTCGGGGTTGGCGCAACCCATGATCACGTCGTCCACCTCGGCGGCGTCGATGCCGGCGCGCAGGATGGCGTGCTTGACGGCATGGCCGCCCAGCGTGGCGCCGTGGGTCATGTTGAACGCGCCCTTCCAGCTCTTGGCAAGCGGCGTGCGGGCGGTGGAGACGATTACGGCGGAGGTCATGGCGGGGCCTTTCAGTTTCAGGAAATCAGTTGGCGGGGGCTGCCGTGTTGAGCAGCAACTGGTGATAGAAGCGCACGACCTCACCGAGGTTCGTGATGGCGATTCGTTCGTTGGTGCCGTGAAAGCGCGACAGGTCTTCGGTCTTGGCGCGCACGGGTGAAAAGCGGTAGATGTGGTCGCTCAGCGCCGTGAAGTGGCGCGAATCGGTCGCAGCCACCATCAGGCCTGGGGCCACCAGCACGTCGGGAAACAGCTGGCGCATGGTGCGGTTGATCAGCTGGTACGAAGGGGCGACGGTAGGCGACACAGGCGACGCCTCGGCGGCGCCTGGTAACGCAATCAGCTCAAACCTGTCGCTGCCAGCCTTTTGCCGCACATGCTCGGTCACGCTGGCAATCGTGTCTCCCGGCAGCAGGCGGAAGTTGACCACCGCCTCGGCCAGGCCGGGGATCACGTTTTCGGCGTTGCCGGCTTTCATGACGGTCAGCGCGGTGGTGGTGCGCAGCAAGGCATTGGTGCTGGCGCCCTTTTCCAGCTGCGCCTGCACCACAGGCCCGAACAGCCAAAGGTTGGACAGCGCCACGCGCTGGAAGCCGCCCATCTCGGGCGCTATCGTGGCAAACATTTCCTGCGCCACACCACGGATGCCGGCGGGCAGCTGCTCATCATCAAGGCGGCGCAGCGCGGCGCTCATCATGCCGATGGCGCTGCTGCCCTTGGGCGGCGGCATGGACGAATGGCCGGGCGTCGCGGGCACCTTCAGCACCATGGACAGAAAGCCCTTTTCTGCAATGCCGATCAGCGCCGCCGGCTGGGCCAGGCCGGGCATGATGCCTTCAGTAATGAGCAGGCCTTCGTCCAGCACAAAGTCGAGCTTGACGCCACGCGATTGCAGCAGCTTGGCGATCTCTACCGCGCCGCGCAGGCCGCTGATCTCCTCGTCATGGCCGTACGCCAGGTACACCGTCTGGCGTGGCTTGAAGCCGCTGGCTACCAGCATCTCCACCGCCTCCATCTGGGCGATCAGGTTGCCCTTGTCGTCCCAGGAGCCGCGGCCCCAGATGAAGCCGTCCCTGATCTCGCCGGAAAACGGCGGCACGGTCCATTTGCTTTCGGTGCCGGGCGACACCGGCACCACGTCCTGGTGAGCCAGCAGCAGGATGGGCTTGGCCTTCGGGTCGGTGCCGGGCCAGGTGTACAGCAGGCTCAAGCCGCCCACCAGCTCGCGCTGGAGCGTGGCATGGGCTTTGGGATAGCGCTGCTGCAGGTAGTCGTGCAGCTTGCGAAACTCGGCCGCGTTGGCATCGGGGTCGTCGCGGCTGGCAATGGTCTGGAACCGGATGGCCCCGCCCAGGCGCTCAGCCACGGCTTTGTCGTCCACCGCCAGCTTCGCCACCGGCGGTACGCTGAGCTGGCGCGAGCCCTGGCGCAGGGTGTTGATGGCCAGCACGGCCACCAGCAACACCAGCAGACCGATCAGGCCCAGGAGCACGCGCTTGATCATGCCGGGCTTCAGCTGAACGTCTTGCCTTCAGCCACCAGCTTCTTGATCAGCGGCGCCGGCTCCCAGAACGTCGCGTCATCGTTCGGGTTGCGCTGGAAGCGCTGCATGGCCTGCATCACGTTGAACAGGCCCACCTGGTCGGCGTACTGCATGGGGCCGCCGCGGTGCATGGGGAAACCATAGCCGGTCAGGTACACCATGTCGATGTCGCTGGCGCGCGAGGCAATGCCGTCTTCCACAATGTGCGCGCCCTCGTTGACCAGGGCGAACACCAGGCGCTGCACGATCTCGTCGTCAGAGATCTTGCGCGGCGTGATGCCAACTTCCTTGCGGTGGTCCTCGATCATCTTGTTGACCAGGTCGGACGGAATCGCGTCGCGTTTGCCGGCCTGGTAGTCGTACCAGCCCGCGCCGGTCTTCTGGCCAAAGCGGCCCAGCTCGCACAGCTTGTCGGCCGTGCGGCTGTACTTCATGTCGGCGCGCTCGGTGGCGCGGCGCTTGCGGATGGCCCAGCCAATGTCATTGCCGGCCAGGTCGCCCATGCGAAACGGGCCCATGGCGAAGCCGAACTTCTCGATGGCCTTGTCCACCTGTTGCGGTGTGGCGCCTTCGTCCAGCAAAAAGCCGGCCTGGCGGCTGTACTGCTCGATCATGCGGTTGCCGATGAAGCCGTCGCACACGCCGGACACCACAGACGTCTTCTTGATCTTCTTGCCAATGGCCATGACCGTGGCCAGTACGTCCTTGGCGGTCTTTTCGCCGCGCACCACTTCCAGCAGCTTCATGACGTTGGCCGGGCTGAAGAAATGCATGCCCACCACGTCCTGCGGGCGCTGGGTGAAGGACGCAATCTTGTTGACGTCCAGTGTGGACGTGTTGGACGCCAGGATGGCGCCGGGCTTCATCACGCGGTCCAGCTCCTTGAAGACCTTCTCCTTGACGCCCATCTCTTCAAACACGGCCTCGATCACCAGGTCGGCATCTTTCAGCTCGTCGTAGCTCAGCGTGGTGCTCAGCAGCGCCATGCGCTGGTCGTATTTGTCCTGCTTGAGCTTGCCCTTCTTGACCTGGGCTTCGTAGTTCTTGCGGATGGTGGCGACGCCTTTGTCCAACGCCTCCTGCTTCATCTCCAGGATCTTGACCGGGATGCCCGCGTTCAGGAAGTTCATGGAAATGCCACCGCCCATGGTGCCCGCGCCAATCACCGCCACAGCCTGGATGTCGCGCTTGGGCGTGTCGTCCGGCACGTCGGGGATCTTGGAGGCAGCGCGCTCGGCCACAAACAGGTGGCGCAGCGCGCGGCACTCGGGCGTGAACATCAGCGCTGTGAAGATTTCGCGCTCTTGCACCATGCCGTCGTCAAACTTCATCTTGGTGGAGGCTTCTACCGCGTCCACGCATTTGGCGGGCGCCGGGAAGTTCTTGGCCATGCCCTTGACCATGTTGCGCGCAAACTGGAAATACGCGTCGCCCAGCGGGTGCTTGACCTTCATGTCGCGCACCAGCGGCAGGGGGCGGGCATCTGCCACCGACTTTGCGTAGGCCAGGGCTTCCTCAGCCAACGATTCAGCCGACGCCGACATCTTGTCAAACAGCTTCTGGCCAGGCAGCTGGGCCAGCATTTCGCTCTTGACCGGCTCGCCGCTGACGATCATGTTCAGCGCGGTTTCCACGCCCAGCACGCGCGGCAGGCGCTGCGTGCCACCGGCGCCGGGGATCAGGCCCAACTTCACCTCGGGCAGCGCAACGCTGGTGCCCGGTGCGGCAATGCGGTAGTGGCAGCCCAGTGCCAGCTCCAGCCCGCCGCCCATGGCAACGCTGTGCACGGCAGCAACCACCGGCTTGGCGGAAGCTTCCACCGCCAGGATCACGCTGAGCAGGTTGGGCTCGGCCAGCGCCTTGGGCGTGCCGAATTCCTTGATGTCCGCGCCACCCGAGAACGCCTTGCCGGCGCCGGTGATGACGATGGCCTTCACGGCAGCGTCGGCATTGGCTTGGGCCAGGCCGTCGGTCAGGCCCAGGCGGGTGGCGTGGCCCAAACCGTTGACGGGTGGGTTGTTCATGGTGATCACGGCAACGTCGCCGTGAACTTTGTAATCTGCCGACATGCGGGGGTCTCCTGGAGGAAATAGAACGAGCGTTCGTTTTGGATTTTACGGGCTGACTGTTGCGCCGCAATACGGGCTTGTCTCAGGTGGGACACGCGCCCAAGGCACAAGTAAGTGCCCTCAAAGGGCCGGATGATTTTGCTTGAGATTCGCTGACTGCGTGTCATCCTTGCAGTGCCAGTGTGCAGATGCGGCTTCGCCGTTGCCTGCGCACCGGTCGTACCAAGCCATTCAAGGAGGATTCACATGTACGCCAACCTGCCCTATGCGGCCCCCGCACGCGCGCCTTTCGCACTCCCGCCCCACCCCACCCATTTCCCGCCGGAACTGACGGTCAGCGTTCTGCATACGCCTGAACAGCGCCAGCAGATCACCCACTTGCGCAAATACGCTGATTTCCGCTCTGAATACGACGTCGACCCCGGCATGGCTGCGGTCGATCCGGTCAAGGACGCGCTGGGCCTGGTCATGGCCTTTTGCCGTGACGGTGAAGCGATTGCCACCATGCGCTTCATCCCGACCGGCCATGGCATCACGCTGACCGAGCGCTGGTGGGGCAGCTATGTCACCGAACCGGCCCTGCTGGGCCACCAAAGCTGGGAAGTTGGGCGCCTGGTCATGGCACCCGAGCACCGCCAGGACGGCTTGCTGCCCCAGTGCATGACCATGGCCTTTGTGCAGCTGATGGAGTTGGCCGACGTGCAGCACATGCATGCGACCTGCCACATGGCCATGACGCGCCTGTACCGCCGTTTCGGCTTTGGCATCCATGCCAAACGCATCCACGGCGACAAGGACTGCGCGCTGATCCATGGCCGGGTGGAGGACGTCGCACGCTGCCTGAAAGTAGCGCTGCCTGAACCCGCCAACGCGCCGATGCACGTGCTACAGTGACCGCCAAAAAGCACGGGGCACCTGCCCCGGCCAAGGGAGCTACATGAAGGCGGCGCTGCGCAAACTGTTCGAGCACTACCGCGCCCACCACGAGATGGACCGTCCGCTGCTGCAGTGGATCGGGGTGGTGGGGTGCATCGCATTCCCGCTGTTTTATGGTGTGCGGCGCGTGATGTCTGCTGCCCCCGGCTACGACGACCTGCCCCTGCGCCTGCTCGCCGCCGCGTTGTGCCTGGGCCTGGCCTTGCGCCGGCACTGGCCGGCGCGGCTGCAGGGCATGTACCTCGCCTATTCGTGGATCGTAGTCTTCTACTGCCTGTCGTTCCTGTTGTCCTACACCATGCTGCGCAACCACGGCGGCGCGCCGCAGGTGATCAACATGGTGGTGGGCGCCGTGCTGATCATCCTGCTGGCCGACTGGCGCAACGCCATCACCATGCTGATGGGCGGCTACATCCTGGCGGCCCTGGCGCACCGTTTGACCGACCCGCAGCCCGAGCTGTTTCGCGAGTTCATTTTTGCCGCGGGCGGATCGTTGCTGGCGGTGGTGGGCGGCGCGCTGTCCCACCAGGGCCAAAAGCGCGTGGAGATCAATCGCATGCGACGCGTGTACACGGGCCTGGCTGGCTCCATTGCCCACGAGATGCGCAACCCGCTGGCCCAGGTGCGCCACGCGCTGGACAGCATTGCCGCCACGCTGGCGCCCGGGGGCCGTGCGGCCGACCAGCAGCTCAACGCGGGGCAGGTTGCCGCGGTGCTGGCCACCGTGCAGCAAGGCCGCGAGGCCGTCAGCCGCGGGTTGCAGGCGATCGAGCTGACGCTGCAGCAGCTGCACCCCGCGCCGCTGGACGGCGCCCGGGTGCAGACCGTGTCGGCCCTGGCCTGCGTGCGCCACGCGGTGGATACCTTTGCCTATGAAGACGCCGGCCAGCGCCAGCGCGTGACGGTGCTGGACGAAGGCGACTTTCACTTCCGGGGCGACCCCGCGGCCATGGACCTGGTGCTGTTCAACCTGCTGAAGAACGCGCTGTACTACCTGCCGCTGAACCCTGCCATGACGGTGCGCATCACCGTGGCGGCCGGCCCTGCGCCGCGCGTGGTGGTGCATGACACGGGGCCTGGCATTGCCCAGGAGCTGCTGGGGCGCCTGTTCCAGGAGTTCCAGACTGCGGGCAAGGCCGAGGGCACGGGCCTGGGCCTGTCGTTTTGCCGGCGTGTGATGCGGGCGCTGGGTGGCGATATCCAATGTCGCAGCGAACACGGACGCTTCACGGAGTTCACGCTGTCGTTTCCGCCTGCGCTGGCCAATGAACCCCCGCTGGCGCCCGCGCCTGCACCCGAGCGCCCCCTGGCGGGCCGCACCGTGCTGGTGGTGGACGACCAGGCGCTGAACCGCGCCATTGCCCGCGCACTGGCACGCGACCTGGGCTTGCGCACGCTGGAGGCCGAGCATGGGCAGCAGGCGCTGGACATGCTGCGCTCAGGCGTGTTGCCTGACGCCATCCTGATGGACGTCAACATGCCCGGCCTGGACGGCATTGCCACCGCGCGGCTGCTGCGCGAGCTGCCGGGTGCTGCAGCCCGGGTGCCCGTGCTGGCGCTCACGGCCAATGACTCGGCTGCCGTGCAGGCGGCCGCACGCGCGGGCGGGCTGCATGCCCTGCTGACCAAACCGATTGACGCGGGGGCGCTGGAGCGCGCGCTGATCTCGGCGCTGAAAGAACCGGTAGCACCTGCCATGTCGCCCCTGGCTGCGCCCGATACCGGGCTGCTCAACACCCGCCGGGTAGACGATTTTGGCCGCCTGGGTTTGATGGACGAGCTGCCCGGCGCGCTGGTGGACATGCGCGGCCACCTGCAGGTGCTCGAACAGGCCGAGACAGCAGCCGACCTGGAAGCCGCCCGCAATGCGCTGCATGCGCTGGTGGGCCTGTCGGGCGAATGCGGTGCCCAGGCGCTGCACGCGCTGGCCCGGCGGCGCTACGCCGCCTTGCTGGACGACCAGGCCGCCAGCGCGCCGGTGGCTACCGAGCTGCGCGCTCTGCTGGCAGCCACCGAGCAGGCGCTGGCGCTGCGGTACGGCGTGCAGGTCGGCGCGCAGGTGCCGCGCTGACTCACACCTCCAGCCACTCCTTGCGGATGTAGGCGTCAGCGCGCAGGCTGTCGGGCGTGCCCTGAAACACAATGCTGCCGTGGCCCATGACCAGCGCGCGGTCAGACACCGTCATGGCAATCGTCAGCTTCTGCTCGATCAGCAGCACCGAGATGCCGCGGGCCTTGAGCTTTTGCAGGTATTCGCCCACCAGCTGCACGATCTTGGGTGCCAGACCCTCGGTGGGCTCGTCAATGATGATGAGGTCAGGGTCGCCCATGAGCGTGCGGCACAGCGTAAGCATCTGCTGCTCGCCGCCCGACAGCACGCCGGCTTCGGTGTGCTGGCGTTCCTTCAGCCGCGGGAACATGTCGTACATGTCGTCAAATGCCCAGCGGCTTTTCTTGCCACGGCCTTTTTCGCCCAGCATCAGGTTCTGGTGGACCGTCAGTGTGGGGAAGATGTCGCGGTTCTCGGGCACATAGCCCAGCCCCAGGTGGGCGATCTCGTAGGGCTTCTTGCCCATGATCTCATTGCCCTGCCATTGCACCGAACCCTGGCAATCGACCATGCCCATGATGGCCTTGGCGGTGGTGGAGCGGCCCGAGCCGTTGCGCCCCAGCAGCGCCACGATCTCGCCCTTGCCCACTTCAAACTGCACGCCATGCAGGACGTGGCTTTTGCCGTAGTAGGCGTGAAGGTTGTTGATCTTGAGCATCAGTGGCTCCCCGCGTCTTGCGTTTCGTCGGCGTGCGCGCCCAGATAGGCCTCCTGCACGCGCGCGTTGGCCCGCACGGCTTCGGGTTCGTCAAAAGCGATCACCTCGCCATAGACCACCACCGCGATCTTGTCGGCCAGGCCAAACACCACGCCCATGTCGTGTTCCACGGTCAGCAAGGTCTTGCCCACGGTCACGTCCTTGATGAGGTTGATGAAGCGGCTGGTCTCGCTTTTGCTCATGCCGGCAGTGGGTTCGTCCAGCAGGATCACGCCGGCGCCGCCACCGATGGTGATGCCGATCTCCAGCGCACGCTGCTCGGCATAGGTCAGGTTCACGGCCAGCACGTCGCGCTTTTTGTCCAGCTTGATCATCTGCATGAGCTCTTCGGCGCGATCGTTGGCGTCGTCCAGGTCGGCCAGGAACTTGAAGAACGTGTACTTGTAGCCCAGGCTCCACAGCACGCTGCAGCGCAGGTTTTCAAACACGCTGAGCTTGGGGAAGATGTTGGTGATCTGGAAGCTGCGCGACAGACCCAGGCGGTTGATCTCGAACGGCTTCTTGCCGTTGATGCGCTCGCCATTGAGCAGGATGTCGCCGCTGGTGGGCTCAAAGCGGCCGCTGATCAGGTTGAACAGCGTGGACTTGCCCGCGCCGTTGGGTCCAATGATGGCCACGCGCTGCCCGGCCTCCACGGCCAGGTTGGCGCCGCGGATGATTTCGGTCTTGCCGAAGCTCTTGCGCAGGTCTTTCAGTTCAAGCGCGTACGTCATTGCAGGGCTTCCCTTCGCTTGATTTCTTTTTCAATGAATTCCTGGATTTCGCCCCACTGGCGTGCGAATTCGCGCCGGGCAATCTCGAACAGGCCGATGCCGGTGCCCAGCACGAACACGGCCCCGAACCAGCTGTTGACGCTTTTGGTGTCAAGCACCGCGCCCATGAACTTCAGCGTGCTGCCCTGGGCTGAATTGAGCTGCAGGTGGTAGACCATCTCGATCATGGCGGCGGCACCTGTCAGCGCAACCAGCGCCGTGATGGTGAGCGCCAGGTAGCTGACCCACAGCTCGCGCAGGCGGCCAAACGCGGCCACGCGCAGGTTCATCATGATCAGGCTGGCAATGCCGCCAGGCGCGTACATCACCATGAACAGGAAGATCAGGCCCAGGTACAGCAGCCACGCCGAGGTGAATTCGCTGAACAGAATGAACGCCAGCACCATCAGGATGGCCCCGATGATGGGCCCGAAGAAGAACGTCGCCCCGCCCAGGAAGGTGAACAGCAGGTAGCCGCCCGAGCGGGCCGCGCCCACCACTTCGGCCGTGACGATTTCAAAATTGAGCGCGGCCAGCCCACCGGAGATGCCCGCGAAGAAGCCGGCGATGATGAAGGCCAGGTAACGCACCTTTTGCGTGTTGTAGCCCACGAATTCCACCCGCTCGGGGTTGTCGCGCACCGCGTTCAGGATGCGGCCCAGCGGCGTGCGCGTGAAGGCAAACATCAGCCCCACCGCCACAAAGGTGTACACCGCGATCAGGTAGTACACCTGGACCGGCGGGCCAAAGCTGATGCCCATGACCGGCTTGCCGATAACGCGGTTGGCGTTGATGCCGCCCTCACCCCCAAAAAACTCGGGGATCATCAGCGACATGGCAAACACCAGCTCGCCAATGCCCAGCGTGATCATGGCAAACGTGGTGCCCGATTTGCGGGTGGTCACCCAGCCCAGCAGCGCGGCAAAGAACATGCCCGCCAGGCCGCCCACCAGCGGCACCGTGGACACGGGAATGGGCAGTGAACCGGCCGCCACGGCGTTGAGCGCATGGATGGCCAGGAACGAACCCAGGCCGGTGTACACCGCGTGGCCAAAGCTCAGCATGCCGCCCTGGCCGAGCAGCATGTTGTAGGACAGGCAGGCAATGATGGCAATGCCCATCTGCGACAGCATGGTGATCGACAGGCCGCTGGTAAAGACCAGCGGTGCCACGGCCATCAGCAGCGCGAACAGGCTCCAGACCACCCAGCGGCCGATGTTCAGGGGCTTGAATTCGTAGTAATTTTTTTGCATGGTCATGGTGTCAGCCCTCGCGCGTGCCCAGCAGGCCACGGGGGCGGAAGATCAGTATCAGCACCAGGAACAGGTACGGCAGGATGGGCGCCACCTGCGACAGGGTGAGCGTGGTCAGGGTGTTGGTCTGCGCCGCCGCACTGAGCTGGATGCCCATTTGTTTGGCCACCGAGCCAACGGAGTAATCGAACGCCACCGCAAAAGTCTGGATGGTGCCAATCAGGATGGACGCGATGAACGCGCCCGACAGCGATCCCATGCCACCCACCACCACCACCACAAAGATCACCGACCCCACGGTGGCCGCCATCGATGGCTCGGTCAGGAAGGTGCTGCCGCCGATCACGCCGGCCAGACCCGCCAGCGCCGTGCCGGCGCCAAACACCAGCATGAACACCCGCGGCACGTTGTGCCCCAGCGACTCCACCGCGTCGGGGTGCGTCAACGCCGCCTGGATCACCAGGCCGATGCGGGTGCGCGTGAGCAGCAACCAGACCGACGCCAGCATCACCAGCGCCACCAGCATCATGAAGCCACGCGTGGCCGGGAACGGCGAGCACACCACGCGCACAGCGGCGTCAGCCGCCGCGCAGGCTCCGGCGGGCGCCGCGCCCCACAGCAGGCTCAGCCCGTTGACCGAATGGTTGATCAGCGTGAAGGCCGGACCTTGCAGCAGCTCGGGCGGGCGGAACTCCACCGCGATGCGGCCCCAGATCAGCTGCACCAGCTCGACCAGCACATACGACAGGCCGAACGTGATGAGCAGCTCGGGCACGTGGCCGAACTTGTGGACCTTGCGCAGCGACCAGCGCTCGAACATCGCGCCCAGGATACCGACCACGAGCGGAGCGAGCACCAGGGCAGGCCAGAACCCCACCACCCTGGAGATGCTGTAGCCCACGTAGGCGCCAACCATATAGAAGCTGGCGTGCGCGAAATTCAGCACGCCCATCATGCTGAAGATCAACGTGAGCCCCGAGCTGAGCATGAACAGCAGCAACCCATAGCTCACCCCGTTGAGCATCGAGATGATGAAAAATTCCATGTCGTGCGACCTTCCTCACCGATCAAAAACAAAAAAAGAGCCCGATACGGTGCACCCGTACGGGCTCCTGTTCATGTCACCCCGCCTGCAATCAGGGGCGCTTCATCTGGCAGCTGGTGGGCGTGCTGGACACGTAGTTCGGGTATTCCTTCAGGGGCACCATCGTCATGCCGGTGTTTTCCGGGCTGTAGGGGTATTTCTTGTCGGCCTTTTGCCAGACCGACATGTACAGCGGCTGCTGCAGCTGGTGGTCGGCCTTGCGGATTTCCACTTCGCCGTTGAAGCTCTTGACCTTCAGGCCTTCCAGGGCGACGGCCACCTTGACCGGGTCGGTCGACTTGGCCTTGGCCATGGCGGCACCCAGCGTTTCAAAGATGCGGATGGTCGAGCCGGTGTAGAAGTCGTCGTTGTACTTGGCCTTGAACTCGTTCATCCACTTGTCCATCTGGCCGCCCATGTTGTAGTGGTTGTAGGCCACCTGGTACACACGGCCTGCGGCTGCGGTGCCCAGTGCCGTGGGCGTGCCCGTGACGCCGGCGTAGTACGTGAAGAACTTGCCGTTGTAGCCGCCTTCCTGTGCGGCCTTGACCAGCAGCGACAGGTCGGAGCCCCAGTTGCCGGTGATCACGGTGTCGGCGCCGGCGGCCTTGATCTTGGCGATGTAGGGCGCGAAATCGCGCACCTGGGCCAGCGGGTGCAGGTCTTCGCCCACGATCTTGATGTCGGGGCGCTTGCGGGCCAGGGTTTCCTTGGCGTACTTGGCCACCTGCACACCGTGCGAGTAGTTCTGGCCCAGGATGTAGACGTTCTTGATGTCTTTTTGCTCAGCCATGAAGCTGGACATGGCTTCCATCTTCATCGACGTGTCGGCGTCAAAGCGGAAGTGCCAGTAGCTGCACTTGCTGTTGGTCAGGTCCGGGTCCACGGCGGAGTCGTTGAGGTACAGCACCTCCTTGCCGGGGTTGCGCTCGTTGTGCTTGTTGACCGCGTCGATCAGCGCCAGCGCCACGGACGAGCCGTTGCCCTGCACGATGTAGCGAGCGCCCTGGTCGATAGCCGCCTTCAGTGCATTCAGGCTTTCAGCGGGGCTGAGCTTGTTGTCAATGAAGGTGATGTCGAACTTGACGCCGGCCGGATTGCCCGCGCCCGAGTATTTCTCGGCGAAGAACTGGTAGCCCTTCATCTGGCTCACGCCCACAGGGCCCAGCAGGCCCGTCAGGGGGTCGATGCGGACCATCTTGACGGTCTCGCCCTTTTGGGCAAATGCGGCGCTTGCGGCCAGCAAAATGGCGGAAGCGGCAACGGCTTTGACGGCAAATTTCATTCGTGTCTCCATGGTTGACTGACAGAGCGCAGCGTACTGGTTTTTGTGCAGTGCAACGCTCAGGGAATGCCCCTAAACACGGGCGTTTCTATCGCGCATGTGACAGGGGCCAAAGTGGTGCAAAAGTGGTGCGTGGGCGCTCGTGTTCTGCAGTGCAGCCCGGGCGGCTTTTTTTCAAAGACCCGGCAGCTTGTAGTCCTTGAGCATTTCGCGCAGGCGGGTCTTGAGCATCTTGCCGGTGGCCCCCAGCGGGATGGCATCGACAAACACCACGTCGTCAGGCACCTGCCACTTGGCGACAGCCTTGCCTTTGTAGAACTCCAGCAGTTCCTCTTTGGTGACTTCGGCGCCGGGCTTCTTGACCACGGCGACGATGGGCCGCTCGTCCCACTTGGGGTGCGGCATGCCCACACAGGCAGCCATGGCCACGCCCGGGTGCGCCACAGCGATGTTTTCGATGTCGATGGAGCTGATCCATTCGCCGCCGGACTTGATCACGTCCTTGCTGCGGTCGGTAATCTGCATGTAGCCATCAGGGTCAATCGTGGCCACATCGCCCGTGGGGAACCAGCCGTTGACCAGGGGGTCACCGCCCTCGCCCTTGAAGTACTCGCGCACGATCCACGGGCCCTTGACGTACAGGTCACCAAAGGCCTTGCCGTCCCAGGGCAGCTCATGGCCGTCATCACCGACGATCTTCATGTCCACGCCAAAGATGGCCCGGCCCTGCTTGAGGCGGATTTTCATCTTGTCGGCGTCCGACATCGTGAGGTGCTTGTTCTTGAGCGTGCACAGCGTGCCCAGCGGGCTCATCTCGGTCATGCCCCAGGCGTGCAGCACTTCCACGCCGTAGTCGTCATTGAAGGCGGTGATCATGGCCGGCGGGCAGGCCGAGCCGCCGATCACCGTGCGCTTGAGGGTTGAAAAGCGCAGCCCTGCGGGCTTCATGTGGCCCAGCAGCATCTGCCACACGGTGGGCACGCCGGCGGCGTAGCTGACCTTTTCGGCCTCGATCAGCTCATACACCGACTTGCCGTCCAGCGCCGGGCCGGGGAACACCAGCTTGGCGCCGGTGAGCGCGGCGGAGTACGGGATGCCCCAGGCATTGACGTGGAACATGGGCACCACGGGCAGGATCGAGTCTCGCGCGGACAGGCACATCACGTCGGGCAACGCCGCCGCGTAGGCATGCAGGATGGTCGAGCGGTGGCTGTACAGCGCGGCCTTGGGGTTGCCGGTGGTGCCGCTGGTGTAGCACATGCTGGACGCGGAGTTTTCGTCAAAGCTGGGCCAGGTGTAGCTTTGCGCTTGCTGGCCCAGCAAGGCCTCATAACTCAGCAGGTTGGGGATGCCGCTGTCGGCCGGCAACTTGTCTGCATCGCACAGCGCCACCCAGTGTTTCACCGTGGTGCAGCGCGCATGCACGGCCTGCACGATGGGCAGAAAGCTCAGGTCAAAAAACAGCACCTGGTCTTCGGCATGGTTGGCAATCCAGACGATCTGGTCGGGGTGCAGGCGCGGGTTGACGGTGTGCAGCACCCGGCCCGAGCCACTGACGCCAAAGTACAGCTCCAGGTGGCGATAACCGTTCCAGGCCAGCGTGGCCACGCGGTCGCCAAACCCCAGCTTCAGGCCGTCCAGCACGTTGGCCACCTGGCGCGAACGCGCCGCCACGTCTCGCCATGTGTAGCGGTGAAGGTCGCCTTCGACCCGGCGCGAGACAATTTCTGCATCGCCATGATGGCGCTGCGCGAAATCAATCAGTGACGAAATCAGCAACGGTTGGCTTTGCATCAAACCCAGCATGGGTACAGCTCCTTGGTGCGGTATGAAGAGAAACAGAAGGCAGATTGTTCATTCTGCGGCACTGCCAGCGCAAGACCTGTCTTGTTGTGGACATTTGCTCAGCGTTAACCCTAGGGATTGGCTCGCTCACAATCGCAAGATGCTCGCCGACTTCAGCCGCCCTGCGACGCTGTTCCTGAACAGCCAGCCCTGGTACGGGGCCTTGCCTGCCGATGTGCAGGCCCGCGTCGGCGCGCGCGTGACGCTGCTGCAAGCCGCCAAAGGTCAGGTCATGCTGCAATCCGGCGCGCCGGTGCAAGGCTGGTACGCCGTGCTGTCGGGCCTGGTCAAGCTGCAAAGCCAGTCGGACCAGGGCCGCCTTTCGGTGTTTCTGGGCGTGCAGGCCGGCGACTGGTTTGGCGAAGGCTCGGCGCTCAAAAGCGAGCCGCGCCGCTACGACGTGGTGGCCATGCGTGACACCCAGCTGCTGTGCCTGCCGCGCGATGAATTCGACGCCCTGCGCGCCAGCAACCTGCCGTTCAGCCAGTTTCTGGTCGCGCACCTGAACATGCGCCTGGGTCAGGCTATGGCCATCATCGAGGCTGGGCGCATCCGCTCGCCCGAGCAGCGCGTGGCGCTGTACCTTGGCCAGATGTTCTGGCCGGGGCAGCGCCGTTTGCACCTGTCGCAGGAAGAGCTGAGCCAACTGATCGGTCTGGCACGCCAGACCGTCAACAAAGTGCTCAAATCATTTGAGCGGCGGGGGCTGGTGTCGCTGGAATTTGGCCGCATCGGCATCCTGGACGATGCCGGCCTGCTGGCGTTGGCCCATGAACCTGCAGATGCCGTTCAGGCGGGCTGCGGCTTGAAGTAAAGCGTGACGGTGGTGCCATGCCCCACCTGCGATTCAATGTGGATGGCCCCGCCGGCGGCCTGCATGACGCGCTGGCAGAACATCAAGCCCATGCCGTTGCCGCCACTCTCGGCGCGTGTGGTGACGGGCTCCTGGGTCAGGCGCGCCAGGACATCGGCCGGGATGCCCGGGCCGTTGTCCACGAACCGCATCCAGGGGCGCGCAGGGCTGTTTGTGCCTGCGGGGTCCTGTCCGGCTTCGATGCGCAACTGCGCGCTGGCCTGCCCGCGCAAGGCCTGCAATGCATTCTTGGTGACGGTACACAGCACCAGGTACAGCAGGTCGCGCCGGCCGGGCAACTGGAAGTCTGTGTGGATGTGGCTGCTGACGCAGGTACGTTCGTTGTCTTCAAACGGGAATTCGTCCAGCAAAGCGGCGACCAGCCCGCTGGCGTTGACGGTCTGCGGCAAGGCGCCCGGGTAGGCGTCGCGCGCGGACTGCACAAAGGTGGACACCAGCGACTGGCAGTACAGCGCCGCGCGCCCTGCCCTTTGAAGCGCGCCAGCCAGCTGGCCGGGCCGCTCTTCAGTGAACTGGGCCACGCCCACCGGTGCGTCAGGCCCCGGCGGCAGGTAGCGCTCGGACACCGAGCCGACGAAGCCACGGATGGTACCCAGCGGCGTATTGAGCTCGTGCGCCAGGAAACCCAGTGTTTCGCGCAGGGCCGACACCCGGCCTTCGTTCAACGCGCGTTCAAACGACTGGGCCCGGTGCAACGCCAGCGCCTCGCGCAGGGCTTCGCGGGTGAGTGTGTCGTCCAGCGGCTTTTCCAGGATGCGCAGCACCTTGCCATGGTTGACTGCGGCGATGGCCACGTCTTTTTCGGCATAGGCGGTGGCCAGCAGGCGGATCAGGTGACGGTGCTCGCGCTGCACGCTGCGCAACAGCTTCATGCCATCGCGCTCGGGCATGCGGTAATCGGTGACCAGCACGGCAAATTCATGCTCACGCTGGTTCAGTATCGACATCGCCTGGGTGACGCCATCGGCGGTGACGATGGTGAATTCATCCCCGAAGGCCCGTGCGAACCACTTGCGCGAGGTAGCCTCGTCGTCCACGAACAGGATGGCGCGGGGCTCCTGAAGTGCTTCAGCTGTCAGCATGGGCATACAGGCGCAGGGCCACTTCGGTGCGCACGGCCAGCGTGCGGATTTGTACCGGCCAGTCGGCGCCGCCGGGCCAGCGGTGGGTTTCGATCATGGGCACATAGAAGCCACGAACGCACAGGTGCAGCGCTGACGCGCCGGCCTCGCCGCTCATGCCCAGCAACGAATGCAGGGCGTCCATGCCGGCCTCCAGATCGTCCTGCGCGACCGCCTCATCCAGCCGGTCAACCAGGCGTGCCATCTCGGGCAGGTAATCACCCGTCAGCTCGTCGATCATGCCCAGACGCTGGTAGTTCTCGAGCCGGCGGGCGTCCAGCAGGTCATTGGGGTGGTCCGCAGCCGGCACCGCCGCCGCAGGCGGCAGGGGCCGCACCGCCCTGCCCACCAAGCGGCACAGCAACGTGTACATCCGCGCCACATCCACTGGCTTGGTGATGAAGTCGTTCATGCCGGCGTCGCGCGCGGCCTGCACGGTGGCGGGGTCGGAATGGGCAGTCAGGGCAACGATGGGCACGCTGGCGTAGGCCTGGCCGCTGGCGCGGATGGCACGCGCGGTGGCCAGCCCGTCCATGCCCGGCATGTTGATGTCCATGAGCAATGCATCCCAGTGGGTGCGCGTGGCCAGCCCATCCAGCACTTCGCGGCCATGGCTGGCTTCAAGCACCTGCGCCCCGGCATGGCGCAGGTGCGCGGCCACCGCCTTGCGGTTCCAGTTGCTGTCATCGGCCAGCAGCACGGTACAACCGGCCAGCAGCTCGGCACCGGCCGAAGCCACCGGGCGCTCCAGCGCCTGGCACAGCGTGCGCACCAGCACCAGCTGGTCGCATGGCTTGCTGACAAAGCCGTCCATGCCCGCCTTGCGGACCTTGACGCCGGCCACGTGCGCCGGCTCGCTGGTGTGGGCGACCAGGGCCACGTCACGGTTGGCCGGCACCGCGCCCTGGCGTATGCGCGCGGCCAGGGCATAGCCGTCCAGCACCGGCATGTTCAGGTCCAGCAGGACCAGGTCGTAGCGCTCGCGCGCCAGCATCTGCAACGCCCGTTGCCCGTCAGCGGCTTCGTCCAGCGTGGCGCCCAGCGGCTGCAGCTTGTGACGCGTGGTCAGGCGCAGCGCGGCGTCGTCGTCCACCAGCAGGATGCGCCGGCCCTGGAACACGGCACGCGCGCTGTCCAGCAGGGCCAGGTGGTTGGCTTCGGTGTCGGCCTCGGCCACGGGCGGGAACGTCAGGGTGAATTCGGTGAACTCACCGGGCACTGAAGCGCATTCGATGCGCCCGCCAAACGCACGCATCACGCGCTGGCAATAGGCCAGGCCCAGGCCGGTGCCACCCGACTTGCCCACCGAGCGGAATGGCTCAAACAGACCGGGCAGCACCTCGGGCGCGATACCCGGCCCGGTGTCGCGCACCCGCACCTGGTGCTGTGCCACGGTGATGGTCAGGCGGGCATCGGGGTACTGGGCGCGGTAATACAACGCGTTCTTGATCAGGTTGAACAGCACAAACAGGTAGGCCGTTTCGTCCCCGCGGAAGCTGAAGTCGTGCAATACATCGACCTGCACGCTGCGCCGGGCGTCGTCGTCTTCGTAGCTGTATTCCTGCACGGCCTTGCGGGTGGCTTCGGCGGCTGACAGGTGGGCGAAACCGGCGGTGTCCAGCGGCTTGGCATTGACCTCGTCCAGCGTCATGGCGATGACCTGCAGGCCCCGGTTGACGGCGATTTCACTTTCAGCCAGGTGCCGGTACAGCGCCTCGACCTCGCGCCCGCCCAGGGTCTGTGGCATGGCGGCAGCACCGGGCGCGGGCAGCGCCTGCTGGATGTTGTCCAGGCTGTGCTTGAGCTGCGACAGCGGGTGGCGCATCTCGTGTGCAATGGAGCCCGCCAGTGCCTGGGTAGCGCGCAGCTTGCGCTCCGCGTCGATCTGCTCGGTGGAAAACTTGAACAGGTTACCCCCGATCACGATCAGCGCAAAGGCGGGCAACTGCGCCACCAGGTCCATCGGTACCCGCGGGTTGGGCGTGATGCCCATATAAATGCCCACCGCCATGGCCGTGCCCGCCGCCAGCATGACCAGCGTGTTGCGCCAGTCGGTCAGCAGCACCAGGAAACACAGGGTGATGAAGGCGTTGGAAATGGCCGGCATGCCGCCGCCGCGCTGCAGCGCCACCAGGACGGTAAAGCACGGCAGGCAGTACAGCACGGCAAAGTATGAATACACGATGTAGTGGCGCTTGAGCTTTTGCGGCCAGTAGTCCTTGAGCGCCAGCAGCGACAGCAGCACCACGGCCGTGCCGCGCAGGGCCAGGTCGTCAAACAGCTGCGGGTTGGGCCGGGTGAACCTTATGAAATAGAAGGCCACCAGGGACAGCACGCCCAGGTAGCCCATGTACTTCAGGCGCGGCGGCCCATACGCGTGATAGTCACGGTAATGCGCAAACAGCCGGTCCCACATGCCTGTCATTGTGTATTTCCCTGAGCCGCACTGGCCGACACCGCCAACCTGACGGAGGCCACATTGCCGTGGATAAGTGAATAGCATTCACCCGCGCTTTGCATCGCGTCCTTGACCAGTACGGAAAATCCAAAGCGACGGTACAGGCGGCTCAACAGCGGGTTGCAGGTTGCCAGAAAGTTGGCCGAAGGCGTGAGCTCGATGAAGCGCATAAGCGTCAGGAAGAAACAGGTTTTCAGGATTTCCGGCTTGGTGCGGTATTCGGGCGCCAGGACGAGGCGGCCCACCTCCCAGCCGTCTGCGTACACATCGGGCGACAGCTGGGGCAGGCGCTGGATGATGCTCTCGCATGGCGCCAGCCCCAGCCCGATCGGTATGAGCCGGATCGTCCCGATGAATTGTCCGCGCCACTCGAATGCGCCGACAAATCCGATGTCGTCTCTTTTTTTTCGCGCGCGGCAAAGCCAGGGTCCGCCAGCGTGGTCGTGGGCAGTTGGATTTCCTGGCGCAAATGCATCACGCGGGCACGCTCACGCGGCGACTGCAGCTGGCAAAACCGCAGTTCCAGGGGGTCAAGCTGATGAACGTCATGGGGAGGAGACGGTGCAGGCGCATGTTGCGCGCAACTGCCATGCAACGCGTGATGGCGGGTCACCGGCAGTTGTGCTGAAACGTGGCTCATGGCTTTCCTCCCTGTTCGATTCTGAATCTAACCGCAACCGCAGGCAACCGCATCAGGAAAATGCTTAAACCGGCGGTATTCACCCCATCAGCCGCAAGCTGTGGTGAACCGGGGACAATGGCGCCATGAACAAGCCCGTCGATACGGATCTGCACCTGGACCTGCGCCTGAGCTGGCGCAACAGCTTTGCCTCGTTGGGGCCTGAATTTGGAACGCCTCTTCAGCCCACCCCCCTGCCCCAACCTCATTGGGTGGGCACCAACCCGGCGTTGGCCCGGGAGTTGGGCTTGGACGAAGCGTGGCTGGCGTCGCCCGCCGCGCTGGAGGCCTTCACCGGCAATCTGGGTATTGCCGGTACGCAGCCGCTGGCCAGCGTCTACAGCGGCCACCAGTTTGGCGTGTGGGCCGGGCAGCTGGGCGATGGCCGGGCGATTTTGCTGGGCGAAGCACAGACTGCGGCCGGGCCACAGGAATTCCAGCTCAAAGGCGCGGGGCTGACGCCTTATTCGCGCATGGGCGACGGGCGGGCCGTGCTGCGCTCCAGCATCCGTGAATTTTTGTGTTCGGAGGCCATGCACGGTCTGGGGATTGCCACCACCCGGGCCCTGTGCGTCACGGGCTCGCCCGCCAAGGTCTACCGCGAAGAGGCGGAAACGGCCGCCGTGGTCACCCGCGTGGCGCCCAGCTACATCCGCTTTGGCCACTTTGAGCACTTTGCGGCGCGCGACCAGGTGGGCCCGCTGCGTGTGCTGGCCGACCATGTGATCGATCATTTCTACCCTGAATGCCGCAGTACGGACCGCCACGGCGGCAATGTCTATGCCGCCCTGCTTGAGGCGGTGGCCGCGCGCACAGCGGCCATGGTGGCGCAGTGGCAGGCCGTGGGCTTTTGTCATGGGGTCATGAACACCGACAACATGAGCATCCTGGGCCTGACCATCGACTACGGTCCGTTCCAGTTCCTGGACGCGTTCATCCCCGGCCACATCTGCAACCACAGTGACCCGGGTGGCCGCTATGCCTACAACAAGCAACCCAACGTGGCCTACTGGAACCTGTTCTGCCTGGGCCAGGCACTGCTGCCGCTGATTGGCGAACAGGAGCTGGCTCTGGCGGCGCTGGAGCCCTTCAAGGCCGACTTCCCGCGCGAGCTGGAAGGCCGCATGCGTGCCAAGCTGGGCCTGGCAACCGCGCGCGATGGCGACCGCGAGCTGATCGAAAGCATCCAGAAGCTCATGGCCGCCGCTGCGGTAGACCACACCATCTTCTGGCGCCGCCTGTCCAACGCCGTGGCCAGTGGCGGGTACGAGCCCGTGCGCGACCTGTTCCCCGACCGCGCCGCGCTGGACGCCTGGCTGGCGGGGTATGCCGACCGGCTGGCAATCGAGCCAGCAGGACAGGCCGGCGCCCTGATGCTGCGCACCAACCCCCAATACGTGCTGCGCAACCACCTGGGCGAGCAGGCCATCCGTCAGGCGAAACTTGGCGACTTTTCCGGAGTCAGTACCTTGCTGGCGTTGCTGCAGGCCCCATTTGACGAACATCCGGGCCACGACGACTACGCCGGTTTTCCGCCCGACTGGGCATCCACCATTGAAATCAGCTGTTCATCATGAGCTTCAAGATCCAGAAAACCGACGCCGAATGGAAGGCCCTGCTGGCGCAAAAAGGGGCCGAGCCCCTGGCCTTTGACGTGACCCGGCACGAGGCCACTGAACGCGCTTTTACCGGCAAGTACGCCGAAACCAAAGAGCAAGGCACCTATGCCTGCATCTGCTGCGGCAAGCCGCTGTTTGACGCCGCCGCCAAATACGATTCAGGCACCGGCTGGCCCAGCTACTTCCAGCCGCTGGCGCCCGATGCGGTACAGACCAAGGTAGATGGCCTGCTGTGGATGAAGCGCACCGAAGTGCACTGCGCTGACTGCGGCGCCCACCTGGGCCATGTGTTTGAGGACGGCCCCGCGCCCACCGGCCTGCGCTACTGCATGAACTCGGCGTCTTTGGACTTCAAGAAACAACAAGCATGAAGCTGCTGATCGACTTTTTCCCCATCATCCTGTTCTTTGTCGCGTTCAAGTTCGCCGACATTTACGTCGCCACCGGCGTGGCCATCGTGGCCACCATCGCCCAGATCGGCTACCTGCGCTACAAGACCGGCAAGATCGAACCCATGCAGTGGGTCAGCCTGGGTGTGATCGTGCTGTTTGGCGGCGCGACCATCATTGCCCACAATGAAACCTTCATCAAATGGAAGCCCACGGTGCTCTACTGGCTGATGGGCGGCGCCCTGCTGGTGGGCCAGCTGCTGTTCAAGAAGAACCTGCTCAAATCGCTCATGGGCGCACAGATGGAACTGCCCGACGATGCGTGGCGCGTCATGAACTGGAGCTGGACAGGCTTTTTTGCTGTCATGGGTGTGATCAATCTATGGGTTGCATACAACTTTGACACCAACACCTGGGTCAATTTCAAGCTGTTTGGCGGGTTGGGCCTGATGGCCGTGTTTGTGGTGGGCCAAGCCCTGTACCTGGGCAAGTACCTCAAATCCGACGACGAACCCGCCCCGGCCAAAGAGGCCAACAAACCATGAGCACAGGCGTGACGGCCGCCGACTTGCAGGCGCGGTTGGCGCAAGTGCTGGCGCCCACCCAGCTCGAAGTGCTGGACGAAAGCGCCGCGCATGCCGGACACGCGGGTGCTGACGGCACGGGGTCCGGCACCCATTTCAGGGTGCGGATTGCTTCACCTTTGTTTACCGGAAAAGCCCGCGTGGCGCGGCACCGCCTTGTGTATGATGCGCTGCAACTTTTCATTGACCGGGGCGTGCATGCCCTTGCGATCGAAATTCTCTGAACCTCAGGAAACCCCTATGAAGAACCGTTATCTGACCGCTGTTGCAGCGGCTGCCCTGGTCGGCGCTTTCGCCCTGCCCGCTGCGGCGCAAAACCTGGCCATCGTCAACGGCAAGCCGGTGCCCAAGGCGCGTGCCGACGCACTGGCCCAGCAGATCGCCAAGTCCGGCCGCCCCATGACCCCCGAGATGCAAGGCCAGCTCAAGGACGAAGTCATCGCCCGCGAGATCTTCATGCAAGAGGCCCAGAAGCGCGGCCTGGACGCTACGGAAGACTACAGGAACCAGATGGACCTGGCCCGCCAGACGCTGCTCATCCGTGAGCTGTTTGCCGATTTCCAGAAGAAGGATCCCGTAACCGACGCCGACATCAAGGCCGAATACGACAAGTTCGTCGCGGCCAACGGCGGCAAGGAATACCGCGCCCGCCACATCCTGGTCGAAAAGGAAGACGAAGCTAAGGCCATCATCGCCAGCCTGAAAAAGGGCGGCAAGTTTGACGAGATCGCCAAGAAGCAGTCCAAGGACCCAGGCTCCGGCGCCAATGGCGGCGACCTGGACTGGGCCAACGCGGCCAGCTATGTGCCCGAGTTCTCAGGCGCCATGATCAAGCTCAACAAGGGCCAGACCACCGAAGCGCCCGTCAAAAGCCAGTTCGGCTTTCACGTGATCCGCCTGGACGACGTGCGCGAAGCCCAGCTGCCCAAGCTCGAAGAGGTCAGGCCGCAGATCGCCCAGCAGCTGCAGCAGCAAAAGCTGGCGAAGTTCCAGGACGAGCTGCGCGCCAAGGCCAAGATCGAATAAGCCGGATTGTCATTGCGGCCCCCGGATCAAGTCCGGGGCAGGCTTGAGCCGCCATCCATGGATCCCGGATCAAGTCCGGGATGACAGAAGAGCAAGCGGTCCAACGGGCCGCTTTTTCTTTATGCCATCGCTTTGGCCCCCATCAGCGCCCCAATCATCACCGGCTGGTGCAGCATGTACCAGCTCAGGCTCCAGCGGCCCAGCCAGCTCAGCGGTGCCGTGGCGCCCGGCAATGGGGCCTGCAGCCACCCCGGCCGCCGCGCCAGCAGCCACTGCCCGGCGGCCATGCCCCACCACATCACGCCCAGCCACGGCAGCAGCGGTACGTAGTCTTCGGTGATGGGTTTGCGCCCGACCAGGCCCAGCCAGTTGAGCGCCGGTGTGTTGAGCACGTCAGGCAGCAGGCCCGCCCCATGCATCTGCCATGCAACGGTTTGGGCCCCGATAGCCAGTGCGCCCAACAGCCACAGCCAGGCGCCCCACCCCGCCGTCAGCCGCACCACGATCAGCATGAGCGCAATGCCGTGCAGCACCCCAAAGTAAATAAAGCTCTTGGGGTACATGAAGTAGGAGCCCGCTGTGACCAGCAGCGCGCAGCCGGCCACCTGGGCCCATCGCTTGCAGAACCGGGCCCAGCTTTGCCCCTGCACCACCGCCACGGCCTGCCCCAGCCCGGCGCAGAACAGGAACAGGCTGACGATGGCCGTGCGCTGCCCCGTCCAGAACGGGTCGCGGTAAAAGTCTTCTTCAAGCCAGCCGACATGGTTGAGGTCAAAGCAGAAATGAAAGACCGTCATCCAGACGATGGCCACCCCACGCAGGGCGTCAATGGCATCAAAGCGTTGGGCGGTCATGCCGGCAAGTGTAGAACCCATATGAGTCTTTGCCGGCTTTAAAATCCCGCCCCATGTCATTGCTCAGCCACCAGCTGGAATTGCTGGCCCCCGCCCGCGACGCCGACATCGGCATGGAAGCCATCAACCATGGCGCCGACGCCGTGTACATCGGCGGCCCCGGCTTTGGCGCCCGTGCCAGCGCCGGCAACGACCTGCGCAGCATTGAGCGGCTGTGCAAGCATGCCCACCGCTTTGGCAGCCGCATCTTCATCACGCTCAACACCATCCTGCGCGACGACGAGCTGGAGCCCGCGCGGCGCATGGCCTGGGACGTGTACAACGCCGGCGCCGACGTGCTGATCGTGCAGGACATGGGCCTGCTGGAAATCGACCTGCCGCCCATCCAGCTGCATGCCAGCACGCAGACCGACATCCGCACGGTGGACAAGGCCCGCTTCCTGCAGGACGCGGGGTTCTCGCAGATCGTGCTGGCGCGCGAGCTGACCATCGAGCAGATCCGCGAGGTCCATGGCGCGCTGGACGCCGAGCGCTGCAAGCTGGAGTTTTTTGTGCACGGCGCGCTGTGCGTGGCCTACAGCGGCCAGTGCTTCATCAGCCATGCCCATACCGGGCGCAGCGCCAACCGGGGCGACTGTTCGCAGGCCTGCCGACTGCCGTACGAAGTGATCGACAGCCAGGGACGCATCGTCGCGCACGAAAAGCACGTGCTGTCCATGAAGGACAACAACCAGAGCGCCAACATGGCCGCGCTGATTGACGCCGGCGTGCGCAGCTTCAAGATCGAAGGCCGCTACAAGGACATGGCCTACGTCAAGAACATCACAGCCCACTACCGCCAGCTGATCGACGGGGTGATCGAGTCGCGCGAAGGCTCCACAGACCCCAGGCGCCCACCGCTGGCGCGTGCCTCCAGCGGGCGCACGACCTTCACCTTCACGCCCGACCCCAACCAGAACTTCAACCGCGAGTTCACCGACTACTTCGTCAACGGCCGCAAGGACGACATCGGCGCCTTTGACACGCCCAAAAACCCCGGCCAGGCCATAGCCTGGGTCAGCAAGGTCGGCGCCGACTGGGTCGAGCTGGAATGCAGCGACGCCGCCACCGTGCTGCACAACGGTGACGGCCTGTGCTACTACGACCTGCAAAAGGAACTGGTGGGCCTGGCCATCAACCGGGCTGAGCCGGCGGGCGCAAACGGGCAGGCCAAAGGCCATTGGCGCGTGTACCCCAAGGACCCGGTTGCCGGCCTGAAGGACCTGCGCCGCGGCACGGAAATCAACCGCAATCGCGACATGGACTGGGTGCGAACGCTGGACAAGAAGTCCAGCGACCGGCGCATCGGTGTATGGGCCAGCCTGTCGGAAACAGCCAGCGGATTCAGGCTGACGCTGACCGACGAAGACGGCTACACCGGCAGTGCCGAAGTGGCGCACGCCAAACAGCCGGCCCGCGACACGGCCACGGCCGAGGCCAGCCTGCGCGAGCACCTGGCGCGCTTTGGCAGCACGATTTTTGAGCCGCTGGACGTCCAGCTGGACTTGTCACAGCCCTGGTTCGTGCCCGCCTCCGTGCTTAACCCGCTGCGCCGCGACGCCGCCGCAGCACTGGAGGCCGCGCGTGCAGCGGGCTACCAGCGGCCACTGCGTGCGCAACCGGTGCAGCCGCCCGTGCCCTACCCCGAAGACACCCTGACCTACCTGGCCAATGTGTTCAACCAGAAGGCGCATGACTTCTATGCGAAGCACGGCGTCAAGGTGATCGGCGCGGCCTATGAAAGCCACGAGGAAGAAGGCGAAATCAGCCTCATGATCACCAAGCACTGCGTGCGCTGGTCCATGAGCCTGTGCCCCAAGCAGGCCAAGGGCGTGATCGGCGTCAAGGGCACCATCAAGGCCGAGCCCATGCAACTGGTCAATGGCAAGGAAAAACTCACCCTGCGCTTTGACTGCAAGCCCTGCGAGATGCATGTGATGGGCAAGATGAAAAAATCCGTGATGAACCAGCGTGAGCGCGAGCTGGCCGAAGCCACCGCCGTTCCCATGACGTTCTACCGGACGCGCCCCTCGACCGCTGCCGGGCCAGGCTGAAGCCGGCGTCAGGCCTCTTCAGCTGATTCGCCTGGCTCAACTGGGTCAGTGGACTCAGCGTCCGGATTGCTTGTCACCCGGTCGGGCAGGATGTCCCGGTCATTGACAGGCCTGTCGGGTGTGGCCGATGCGCGTTCCCCCGTGCCGGCGGCGTCAGAGTCCGAGCCGTCCAGGCCGGGAATGCCTTGCATGTCGCTGCCGGAATCCGAGCTGTCGCTGGGGCCGAGCGCATCAATGTCGCGCCCGGCAGGGATGGGGTCGGCGCGCTCTACGCCGTCAATGCTGCTTCGGGCCATGGCGTTGTCCTTAGGGGTTGCTGGTGGACCCACTGTAGACACGCAACACAGCTGCAACTGTGCGCGGCGCACGCCAGGCGCTGTCAGCCGGCGGCTACACGGGCAAGAGGCGCCTTGGGGTGTTCGTTCTCATCAGGTGTGGGCACACCCGGCTCGGGCGTGGGTGGGGCCGGCGGCGGGGTGTGCATGGTGGGCTCCTTCAAGCCGCCATCATGCGACGCTTTGGCGAGGTCGTGTTGCAAGCGTGGGCTGCGCCCTCAATGGCGCAGCAGAAACCGGACCCAGCCGCTGCACAACAGACACTGGGCGTCATAGACCACGATCATGGGGGGCCTCCTCAGGCACACGCAGATGGCCTTCGTAGTGGGTCACCACGCCAACCCACGGCAATGCGGCGGACACCTTGAACTCCAGCAGGTCACCATCGCCGGTCTCCTGGGCCACGATGCGGGGCAAGAGCCAGCGCGGGCAGGCAACGCCTGCAAAACGCATGCCCTGCAACTGCATCAGCAGCCGGCCGCCGCTTTCGTGCAGGCCAAACGTCAGCCGCGCGGCGCCCAGTTGTTCAACCACCCTGCCGTCTTGCAGCCGCATGTGCGACGTCATGGTCTTGCCCGGGAAATGGCGGGTCCAGCGCTCGGCGTCCGGCAGCGCGTCCAGCTCAAAGCGCAACAGGCCGCTGGTGCTGTGCCGGGGTGCACCCAGGCACAAGGCAAGCAGCCGCGCAGGCAGCGAACGCGGCCCCTGGATGCGCACCATCCCATGCAAGTCATGCAGACCTGCGAGCCGGTGAAACCTGCGCAGCACTGGCGCCAGCCGCAGGAAATCCGGCCCCATTGCCTGTTCATAAAGCGACATGGCTCAATCGGACGTGTCGCAAAAGGTCAGCCGGTTACCAAACGGATCGGCAATGCGCATGTCCTTGCCCCAGGGCATGGCTTCAATGCCCGGGCGCGAGAACATGTAATTCTTGCCCAACAACTCCTGCTGGAATGCTTCAAGCGCCTCGGTCTCGATGCGCACGGCCGCGCCGGGGCTGCCGTCACCGTGGTGGGCCGACAGGTGCAGCACGCAACCAGCCCGTGAGACCTGCAAGTACAGCGGCAGGCCGGGTTCAAACCGGTGCTCCCAATCGATGCTGAAGCCGAGGAAGTCCACGTAAAATTCCCGCGCCTTGGCTTCGTCAAAGATTCTGAAAACAGGTGTGGTGTAGGTGAAACGCATTCAATCCCTCCATCAGTTCCCGATGGACTATGCCATGCGGCGTTGACGCGGCTTTCGCCGACAAGACGCATTGCGGCAGAAAGCTTAGGATGTCTGCAATGTTGCAGTGCAGCATGAACAGCACGAAAGGCATATATGGCAATCTCGATGGACGAAATGTTGCGCGCCACGGCGTTGACCCGCAGTGGCAACCTGAGTGAGGCGACCTTGGCCATCCAGCGCGCGCTGGGGATGGTTCCAGCGCAGGCACCCGTCCACCAACCACCGCCCGACCCGGCGCGCCAAACGCAGCAGCGTGTGAACCGCGATGTGGTGGACGTCCCGTTTCGCGACGTCGGCGCCCCCGTCCAGCCAGCTGCTACCCGCTACACGGCCCCGAAGGCCCCTGCTGCACAACCCGGGGGCGCGTTTACCGAAGAAGAATTTGTGTGCAGCGGTGAGCGATATCTTTACCGCCTGTACGTTCCCGCTGACGCGCCGCTCGGGCAGCCAATGCCGGTGATGGTGATGCTGCATGGCTGCAAGCAGGACAGCGCCGACTTTGCCCGCGGCACCGGCATGAACACTTTGGCGGACCAGCACAAATTCATGGTGCTCTACCCCGAGCAACAGCAAAAGGCCAACGCCATGCGCTGCTGGAACTGGTTTGAGCCCGACCATCAGCAGCGCGGCCGGGGCGAGCCCGCCATGATCGTAGCGCTGGTGGCCCATGTGCTGGCAGCCCACCAGGGCGATGCCTCACGGGTGTACGTGGCCGGCCTGTCGGCCGGGGGTGCGATGGCGGCAATGGTGGGGCAGCTTTACCCGGATGTGTTTGCCGCCGTGGGCGTGCATTCGGGTCTGGCGCCTGGTGCCGCCGCCAATATGCCGGGGGCCTTCAGTGCCATGCGCAAGGGCCGCAAGGGCAAAGCCGCCACGCCGGCACCGGGCGCCGCCAGCCCACCCACCATCGTGTTTCATGGCACCGCCGACACCACGGTCCACCCGGGCAATGCTGACCATGTGCTGGACGCCGCACTGGCAGGCTTGCGAGCCAGCGGCATGGCGTTGAATGAAGTTCACGACACGGGCACAGACGCCCCATCAGGCAGCCGCGATGCGAAGCGCAGGGCCTGGGTCACCCCGGACGGCACACCGGTGCTGGAGCACTGGGCCGTGGCCACGGGCCCTCACGCCTGGTCGGGCGGCAGCGCAGCGGGTTCGTTCACCGACCCGCAGGGGCCGTCTGCGTCTCAGGCCATGGTGGCCTTCTTTTTGCGGCACCGCCGCGCCGTGTAGGCGGGTCAGCGGGTCAGCGGATCAGCGTGGACTTGCCAAACAGGCTGCCCACCAGGTCCACGGCCAGCTGCGCGGTGCGGTTGCGCGTGTCCATGGCGGGGTTGACCTCCACCACGTCCAGCGAACGCAAGCGCCCCGTGTCGGCAATCATCTCCATGCACAGCTGCATCTCGCGGTAGGTGGGGCCGCCGGGCACGGCCGTGCCCACGCCGGGGGCGTCACCCGGGTCCAGGCAATCCACATCAAAGCTCACGTGCAGGTGGGTGTCGTCGTCCACGTCCTGCAGCACTTCGGTCATGGTGTTGCGCATGCCGTGCTCGTCCAGGTGGCGCATGTCAAACACCTGCAGGTCCAGCTGCTGGATGGCGCGGCGCTCTTGTGCGTCCACCGAGCGGATGCCGACAAAATCAATAGCAGCGGCCGTGATGGCCGCGCGCTCCCCGCTCCAGCCCACCAGCGCCTGCGGCCCATGGCCCAGCAGGCACGACACGGGCATGCCGTGCAGGTTGCCGCTTTCGCTGCTGTCGGTGGTGTTGACGTCCGCGTGCGCGTCCAGCCAGATCACCCGCAACAGCTTGCCCCGGGCCCGGCAATAGCGGGCAACGGCGCTGATGGAGCCTATGGCCAGGCTGTGGTCGCCTCCCATCAGCAGCGGTACGGCACCAGTGCCCAGTGCCCGCGTCACAGCGTCGTCAATGGCACGGTTCCAGCCCACCACCTCGTCCAGGCCACGCGCAGTAGCAGCCACATCGGGCGCTACTGCACCGGGTGCCGGTGATGGCAGGTTGCCCCAGTCTTCCACGTCGGCGTCCTGTGCGCGCAAGGCCTGCGCCAGGCCCGCCACGCGCAGCGCGTCGGGCCCCATGCGGCACCCCGGCACGCTCGCCCCCACATCTGCAGGCGCACCGATCAGCACCACCTTGGTCATCCATGTGTCCTTCATTCAATTTCGCGGCCGTCCAGCAGGCGCCGCAGGCCTTCGGATTCCTGCAAAACGGTAGGCGCCGACTCTTCGTAGCCCTCGACCAGCCATTGCGTGGCCTCGTGCTCGTCGGCAAACACGCGCAGGCGCACGCCCATTTGCTGGGCTGCACCCTCGCTGCGGCGGGTGATGCGCTGGGCCGGCACCACAGACGCCAGGCGGTCCAGGTGCGACAGGTTGCGCCCCACCAGTTCGCCCAAAAACACCTGCTCCTCAGGGGGAAGCTCACCGACAATGCCGCGCAAGTCAAACAGCGCGTTGCGGTCCGACCAGAAAAGGGTCTCGGCCTCCACCGTGTCAACCAGCTCGACAAAATCCTGGATCGTCGCGGTGCCTGTGGGCAGGAACCGCACGAACTCGGGCTGACGATGGAGGGTGATGGCAAACGGCATGATGCCCTGTGTAACCGCAGGTGCGCCATGCTAGACCCAATCGCCCGGTTGCGGGTGTGATGGATTTGACAGCTTGCGCACCCCGCCCAGACGGGCCATGCTGCACCCAG
>CALRYY010000039.1:0-35453 GCA_943372515.1 Ramlibacter sp. 2FC
CTGCCCGACGACGGCTCGCGCCAGGCCGTGCTGGATGCCCTGGGCAGCAACGAAACGCTGACCCAGACAGCCGAGCTGCCCCTGGCCGCGCCGGGGCGCAACTACGCCGCCAACACCCTGTTCACCCAGGCCCAGCAGCAGCTGCCCGGCTACCGGCCGGCGGCGCAGACGCCCGAGCTGCAAAGCGTGGTGCTGCCCTTTGCTGCGCGCAACTTTGCCGACGGCTTTGCCGCCAGCGCGGGCGACGTGGGCGCGCTGGCGCTGGTACAGCTGCAAGACGGCAGCGTGCTGGCCAGCGCGGGCGCGGGGCGCAACGAAGTGTTCCGCTATGACGCAGCTGGCGGGCGCACAACGCAACCGCTGTTCACGCTGGACGAACCCATCATGGACATGGCGCAAGACGCCGTGGGCCAGCTGTGGGTGACTACCGGCGCGCAGCTGCTGCAGGTGGACCCGGCCAGCGGCGAAGTGCTGCGGCGCATCACCGGCCCCAACGGGCAGGCGCTGACCCATGCGCTGGCGATCCAGCCAGGCACCGGCGACATCTATGTGTCCAGCGGCAGTGGGGTGGAGGTATTCAAACCCAACGAAGCCGACGCCGGCAAAGCCTGGCAGCACTTCAGCAACGAACGCGTGAGTGACCTGGCGTTTGGTTCGGAACAAGGCCCCGACGCCCGCCTGTGGGCTGTGCGCTGGAGCGGCAAGGACGTGACCGCCGCCAACCCCGGCGGCACCACCGACATCATCAGCTTCCCCATGAGCGGCAGGCTCAAGGGCAGGGCGGAGCTTGAATACCGCCTGATGGCCAACATTGACAGCATTGCGTTCGGCCAGGCCGGCACGGCGCTGGACGGCCTGCTGCTGGCCAGCAGCAACCTGAGCCAGCGCCCGGTCACTGCCAACACCCAGAACGACGCGCCGAATGAGGCCGCGCTGTGGGCCGTGAACCTGCAAACGCGCGGCGTGCTGCAGATCGCGCGCGGCGGCACCCGGGGCGAAAGCATCGTTGCCACCAACGACGGGCGCATCCTGCTGGCCCAGACCAGCGGCATTGACGAAGTGGCGCCGCTGAAGGCGCCCACCGTGACCGGCCTGAGCGTGGCCGACGGTGCGCTGCTGCCGCTGCCCGTGGGTGCCATCGCCGTGACCTTTGACCAGGCCATGATGGCCGATGGCCCTGCCACCGATGGCAGCGTGCTCAACCCCGAGTACTACACGCTGACGCTGCTGGGCACCGATGCCAATGGCCTGCCCAATGACGTCACGCTGACGCCCAGCGCCGTCACCTGGAACGCCACCACGCGCACGGCGATGCTGGAAGTCTCGGGCCTGGAGGCCGGGCAATACCAGCTGCGTATCTCCAGCCAGCTGCTCAGCGCCGCGCACACGCCGCTGGCCGCCCATGTGGTGAGCAGCTTCACGGCCGTGCTGGACATGACGGCACAGGTACGCCTGGCATTTGCCAACACGCGTGCCAACCGCGCCGACGGCAGCGTGAGCTATGACGTGAGCATCACCAACATCGGCACCGACGACCTGCGCGGGCCGCTGATGCTGCTGCTGGACCCGGGCCGCTACTTTGGCGACGCCGTGCAGGGCGCCAGCATGGGCACCGGCGCGCAAGAAGACCTGTGGGTGATCAACCTGAGCGGTGGCTTGCAGGCCACCGGCAACCGCCTGGCCGCTGGCGCCACACTGGCGCAGCAGACGGTCACGGTGGTGCCCGCGAGCAGCTTTGGCATGGGAGCAGGCCTGTCTGCGCTAGCCAAATTCAACCTGGGCCACGGCATCTATGCTGTGCCCATGGCCAACACGCCGCCGCAGGTGTATGTGGCGCAGCCCGCAGGCACCACGCCGGATGAAACCACCGTGCTGCCCGCCGAGAACTTGGAGTTGCCTGCGGCAACGGCCGGCCAGCCCTGGACCGGCACGCTGGAGGCGCTGGACGCCGACGGCACGCAGTTCTACTGGCAGATCGTGCAAGGCCCGGCGGGCCTGACCCTGAGCGCCGCCAACGGCCACACCAGCAGCGCCGAGGGCTACCACAGCCAGGCCACGCTGAGCTGGACGCCCGGCGCACGCGACGCCGCCAGCACCGAGGTGGTGGTGCGCGTGCAAGACAGCCGCGGCGGCGTGGCGCTCAAACGCTTCACGATCGCCGTGGCCGGTGGCAACCACGCCGCGCAGATTGACCCGGTGCAAGACATTTACATGGGCGAGGGCGACATACTGACCCTGCCGCTGACCGCCAGCGACGCCGATGGCGACCCCATCACCCTGACCGTGCAAAACCTGCCCGCTGGCGCCGTGTTTGACGCCGCCACGGGCCTGCTGGGCTGGAAGCCCGGCTACGACCAGGCCGGTGTGTACAACAACATCACGGTGGTCGCGTCTGACGGCAAGAGCACCACGCGGCGCAGCTTCAACCTGACGGTCGAGCAGGGCTATGCCCAGCCGGTGCTGGCGCCCCTGGCTACCCAGACCCTGCGCGAAGGCGACAAATACACGCTGCAGCTGGCAGGCGCCATGCCTGGCGGATTGCTGCAAGCCGACGGCACCACCATCACGCTGAGCTACAGCGCACCGTGGCTGCCCGGCGGCGCCACGCTGAACAGCGAAACCGGCTGGTTGGAATGGACGCCTGGCTACAGCCAGCACGGCACCTTCACCGTGCCCGTGACGCTGACCGCCACCTACACTGTGCCGGGCAGCGACGAGCCCGTGACGACCGAAACGACCACCAACGTGGTCTTCAACGTGCTCAACGCCAACGGCGCGCCAGTATTTGACGCCGCAGAAACGTGGAACATCCTGGAAGGCCAGCCGCTGCAGATCAGCGTGTTCGCCTTTGACCCGGACAACGCCGGCTTTGAGCCCAAGATCCGCCTGAACCCCTTTAGCGCCAACAGCGTGGCCACCGGCCCCGACACCACGGCGCCGACCGTGAGCTACCAGGTCACGGGCCTGCCCGCAGGCGCGCGCTTTGACGCAGACACGCTGGAAGTGATCTGGACGCCTGAACACGACCAGGCCGGAACGTACTACGTGCACGTGATCGCCACCGATGACGGCGATGGCACGGGCATCAACAAAACCAGCGAAATCACCATCCCCATCGTGGTGACCAACGCCAACCGCGCGCCGCAGATCGGCGACATCAGCAGCGCCTTTGTAGACAAGGGCGCCGTGCTGGAAATCCCGTTCACCGCCACGGACGTGGACGGCAACCAGATCAGCTTCACGCTGTCGGGCCTTCCCGCGTTTGCCAGCTACGTGCAGGGCACGGGCGCGGTGGGGGCAGACGGCCGCTACACCAGCGGCGGGGTGATCCGCTTTGCGCCGGGCGACGGGCAGCGGGGCGACTACGCCATCACCGTGACCGCGCAAGACGACGGTGACGGGAACGTGAACCAGGTGCTGGCCCAAAGCAGAAGCTTCGTGGTGACGGTACGCAGCGACAGCGAGGCACCGCTGCTGAGCATGCCCAGCCAGGTGGTGGCCGTGGTGGGCCAACCCATCAGCGTGCCCATCAGCGTGCGCGACCTGGACCAGGACGCGCTGACCTTCAGCGCCTCCCAGCTGCCACCGGGCGCCACGATCACGCCGCTGGCGCAATACGGCCAGGCCCTGCTGACCTGGACGCCTACGGCAGACGATGTGCGCATCCACGACATCGCCATCACGGTGACCGACAGTGGCTTAGGGCCGCAGGGCGCGGGCTACATCCCTGACCCCAACGCCGTGATCACCCCCAACCAGCGCAGCCAGAACCTGCGCGTGGTGGGGCGTGCCGCCAACGCCGCGCCGGCCGTGCTGGGCGTGACCGCCACCGGTGGTGGTGTAGCCGCCACCGCCCAGGCCAACACCACCGCCATCAGCGCCACCGAAGGCGTGCCGCTGGCGCTGAGCATCTTTGCGCAAGACGCCGACGCCGACCACCTGAGCTGGAGCGTGGCGGGCTTGCCCGCCCACATGGTGCTGAGCGTGGAAGCCGGCACCGGCCAGGCCGTGCTGCGCTGGACGCCGGGCACATTTGCCGCGCAGGACGCAAGCATTGGTAGCCCCGCGGGTACCTACCGCGTCACCGTCACCGCCAGTGACGGCGCAGCGCAAGTCAGCCACGTGCTGGACATCACGGTCGCCAACGTGAACCAGGCGCCGCGCATCTTGCCGATGCCGCTGCAACTGGTGCAAGAAGGCGAGACCCTGGCCTTTACCGTGCGCGGAGCCGATGCAGACAACGACGCCACCAGCCTGAGCCTGCAATACGACCAGAACACGCCCGAAGGCCTGTACTTTGACCCGACCACGGGCTACCTGGAGTGGACCCCCACGCTGGACGTGGTGAACAACGCCAATGGCAGCAACCAGGCATTCACCCTGAACTTCACCGCCAGCGACGGCCAGGCCAGCAGCAGCCAGAGCGTGCAGGTGCGCGTGTTTGACGTGAACCGCGCGCCACGCCTGCAAGTCAGCAACCACGCGCTGACGGTGGGCCAGAGCTTTGCCCTGCCATTCAACATGAATGGCGCAGGCATCACAGCCACAGACCCCGACGGCGCCGCCCAAACCGCCGCCCTGGCCATCAGCTTCACCGGGCTGCCCGAAGGCGCCGCCTACGATGCCACGGCCCAGCGCCTGAGCTGGACCCCCGGCCCCGGCCAGATCGGCGACTACACCGTGACCGCCCGCGCCTGGGACGGCTTCAACACGACCACGCAAACCTTCACGTTGCGCGTGGTGGCTGAAGCCTCAGCCAACGCCCCGGCCATCCTGATCAGTACCACCCCCAGCACCCCGGTGCAGCCGGGCCAGCTGGTGGTGGCGACCATCCGCGCGGCCAGCTACGGCGCGATGCAAAGCATTGCGGTGCAGGTGCAGGGCCTGGACAACGCAGACCCACAAGCCTGGAGCAGCGTGGCGCTGGACGGCGCAGGCCGCCTGAAACTCACGCCCACGGCCCCCGGCCTGCTGAACATCCGCGTGACGGCCACCGACGTAGACGGCTTTACCAGCACCCAGACGCAAGCCATCCGCATCAAGGACCCCACCGACACCGCCGCACCGGTGCTGGCCTGGGCGGGAGCGCTGGCAGGCACCACGGTGCACAGCCAACCGGTGACCGTGAGCCACCCCGTGAGCCTGAGCGCAGGCGTGCAGGAACGCCAGCTGATGGGCTACACGCTGCAAATTGCAGCCGCAGGCAGCAGCAGCTGGCAAACCCTGGCCAGCCAGAGCGTGCAAGCGACAGAGCAGACGGGCACCCTGACCCTGGGCCAGATCGACCCCTCAGCATTTGCCAACGGCGTGTACACCGTGCGCCTGAGCGCCTGGGACCTGCAGGGCCGCACAAGCGAGGTGCAAACCCGCATCGTCATCGACAGCGCCACCAAGGCCGCAGCTCAAGCCCAGACCACAGACGCCACCTACACCCTGGGCGGCCACAGCTTTGCGCTGACGCGCGTGCTCGGCAACGAAAGCACCTCCGCCAATGACTTCGCCAACTGGCACCTGCAAGGCCTGAACACAGACCTGACCACCGACCAAACCGCCACCGACGCCCAGGGCATGAACGCCCCGTGGAGCGAAGGCGCACGCGTGTGGATGAGTGCGCCCGGCCTGAACGGCGTGAACGGTGCAGCACCCGTCAACCTGCAATTCACCCTGGGCAGCGTCAACGAACGCCTGGGCACAGGCATAGGCGCGCCGGTAGTGGTGCGCCCGGTGTTCACCACCAGCCAGGGCTGGACCCTGCGCGCGCACAGCGCAGACAGCCTCGACGCCCAAAATGGGTTCATCAACACCCAACCCGAAGCCCTGCAACGCCAGGGCGCCCGCCTGTACAGCCAGGCCACTGGCCTGCCCTGGACCCCGGCGGGCTACACGCTGAGTGGCCCGGACGGCACCCAGTACAGCCTGGACGCCCAAGGCAAGGTCACGGCCGTGCAGTTTGCCGACGGCGTGAAGTGGCTGGTAAGCGATGCAGGCATCGCTGCCGTAGGTACAGCCGACCGCGTGGACTTTGTACGCAATGAACAGGGCCGCATCGCGCGGGTCACCAGCGCAGATCAGTCCATCGCCTACCTGTACGACAAGCAAGACCGCCTGATCCTCGCCAGACAGCTGACTTCACCCCCTCTCCCCCTGGGAGAGGGCGGGGGTGAGGGCACGCCCGCCCTGAACCACCCCTATGGCTACGAAGCCACAGGCCAGCTGCTGCAAGACACCATCACCCACAACTTCGGCGCCGCGCTGAACTGGGCTGAAGGTTGGACCGGCACACTGCACGCAGCCCAAACCACCAGCCTGGCCTTCACCATCCGCGAAAGCGAAATCGCCTCCACCATCAAGACGCCTGGCGTCCAGGGAAGTGTGATCGTAGCGATCACAACCCAGGGCAGCACCGCCGCAGAAATCACCGGCGCCACGGTGCTGGGCACCAGCACCCACGGCGCCAGCACCACCACCCTGGTGCGCGTGAACCAGGCGGGCCTGAAGATGATCCGCCTGAGCGGCGAGGGCACCGCCAGCGCCAGCGTGCGCCTGGCAGGCGACATCAATGCAGACAGCCTGATCGATGGCGCCGACAGCGCCGCGTGGGAGCAGGCCGCGGCCAACGCAGCCGGCAATGCCACAGACCTGGCCACAGCCGACATCAACGGCGACGGTCAGGCCACCCAGGCCGATCGCCAGGTGCTGTACGCCAACTACGGCCTGCGCGCCAACCAGGCGCCGGTCTCCGTACTCCCTCTCCCCCTGGGAGAGGGCGGGGGTGAGGGCTCTCACCTGAACACCCACACCGACCTGGCCACCAGAACCAGCCTGGCCACCGTAGCCCAGGACCTGGAAGGCGACCAGCTGTTCTGGCGCGTGCTGGGCGCCACCCACGGCACAGCCACCCTGAGCGCCGACGGCCAGAGCATCAACTTCATGCCCGAGGAAGGCTATAGCGGCGCGGCCACCATCACCGTGCAGGCCGACGACGGATTTGCGGCCGGGGCGCCGATGGAGTTGAGCGTGAATGTGAGCGGGGCCAAGCTGCTCAACATTCGCATCACCAACCTGGCGCAGCTGGCCCAGCTGCAAGCGGGCCAGAGCCTGCAGGTCAAGGCAATCGGTGACTTTGAAGACGCAAAGGGCGTGGACCTGAGCACCAACGGCGCGTACCTGAATCTGAGCCAAGCCGACCTGTCGGCGCTGGGCTATGCAGGCGCGAACGCTGTGCAAACCGATGACAACCGGGACATTGTGCGCACGGTGGCCACCGGCGCGGCGCAAATCATCCTCAGCCGCACGGACGCAACTGGCCACACCGTCCAGGCCGTAGCCGTCATCAACAGCGCAGCCAGCAGTGATGCAGCCGTGCAAGCGCCAGTGATCGAGCCGGACGTGTACCCCAGCACCCTGATGCTCACCCCCGGCAGCACACGCCAGCTCAAGGTGCATGTGCAAGACCCCAACAGCGGTGCCGCAGTGGATGTGCACACAGCCAACCAGGTGGTGGTGACGGCCGCCCCTGAAGTGGTTGAGCACTATGTGGACCCCGACACCGGGGAGGAATTTGACTTCATCACCCCGGCCGTGGCACAGGTACTGAGCGGCACCCGGTATGTCATCTCTGACGAAACCATCGCAACAGTGACCGAAGACGGCCTGATCACCGCATTGACCAGCGGCCAGGTGACAGTCTCCATCATCCATCTGGCCAGCGTGGTCGACGCTGGGGGCGCCATCAGCCAGCAAGTGGTGGGGCAGACAGACATCAGGCTCAACGTCCAAGCAGCGGTGGTGACCGATGCTGACGAGGGCACGAGCGCGCCGCGAACAGTGACTGTCATCGCAAACGAAGGCGCGGCCGTCAGTAGCCCAACGGGCGAGACGGTGTTGATTGGGGCGGGGTCGCTCACCGAGGACACCGCAGTCAGCATTGCCCGGATTGAACTGGCCAATCTGGCCACTGCGGCCGGCCTGAGTGCACCGGCACCCACCGTACTGCAGGCCGTCGCGGCATTCACGATGACGCTGGGCGACACGGAAGCCGCAGTACCGGTGCAGCTGAGCATCCCGGTGCAAGGCGGCACGAACGTGCAGGCAGGCGATGAAGTGCTGTTCTTCCGCAAAGGCAGCGTACTGCGCGCCGACGGCCAGATGCATGACGTGTGGTGGCTGGTGGACAACGGCTTTGTTCGGACAGATGCCAATGGCAATCTGCTGGCCAAGACCGCCAGCAAACCCTTCCCCGGCGTAGGGGCGGGCGGCGAATATGTGGTGATGAGCAAGTTGCCAGGTGTGATACCCAATGACTTCGGGTTCAGGCTGGGAGCCGATCAGTGGCTGGACATGGGCGGCATAGGCGCCGCCCTCAGCGGCGGGGAATTTGGCCGTGTGTTTGACATTGCCCAAGGCCGGCTGATTGGCTTGCTGGCGATGGCGGCCGACACGCTCACCGGCGCTGAATACCGCTTTGGCGTACCGCGCTTTACCGACATACCCAAAGACAACGTGGTCAACAGCCAACTGGACCTGACCAAGTTGATTGCGCCCGTGCCCACGCCCTGGGGCAACGTCAGCACCCCCAACGCATCTACCAACCCGGCCGAGGCACCGCGCTTTGATGTACAGACGGGTGAACTGAAATTCATGCTGACCAACGTATCGCCAGGTGAATTCGAAGGCAAGATCGTCTTGCAGGCGCTCATTCCCGGGGAAACGACCCCGCGCGTCATCGCCACTTACGACGGCAAGGCCTCAGGCGCCCAGACCGTGGACGCAGCCACACTAAAGGCCACGCTGGGCAACCGGCCCGTGGGCATGGTTCGCTTCCAGCTGGTGCGCACCATTTCGCAGTCAGTGGTCAATGGATCGGGCAAATACACCATCGACAAAGACCTGAAGTTCGCTGGCAACACCTTCACCATGCGCCCCCAGGGCAACGTGGCTGCCGTGCTGACCCGTACAGGCGTGCAGTTTGTGCGCGAGAACACGACGATTGGCCAAACGCTGATCAGCACGACCGGCGCCAGCAACTGGGACGCGACCTACCTGACCGGCCACAAGGTACAGCCAGTGGCCTTTACCGACGACCTGAGCCGGGCCTACGTGGCGGGTAATAGCGCGGTCTATGTCATTGACATGGTCAGCTTTGCGCTGATTGACACCATCCGCATCACGCCGGGACGCAACATCACCAGCGTGGTTGCTGCGGGCAACCGGCTGCTGATCGGCGAGGGTGATCGATACGGCAGCGGCGCGGGCAACTATCGCATCCTGTCGCTGGACATTGATGTGGCCAGCAGCCGCTACCACGACGCCAAGCACATCCAGAGCGTTGGCAGCCCGGAAATAGCCAAGGCCACCTACGGCGTGGCCGGCATGGCACTGTCGCCCGATGGCCGCACCCTGGTGGTGACGGTGCCCCAGGCACCGCTGACCTACACCCTGGCAGGCGCACAGCCCGGCGGGGACGTGTATGTCTATGACGTGGACGCCACCGGCAAGCTGGGCGCAGCCGTGCCAGTCAAATTCAATGAGGGCAACCGCTTCAGGGCGCCGCTGAACGTTACCGCAACGAAGAACGCCGACCATTTCCTGCTGACCAGCCCGAACGATTACAACGGGGGCCTGGCCGCGTTGAAGCTGGTGCGCAAGACCGATAAGACCGTGCTATCGGCGTCGATGGTGTCCATCGACCTGAGCCAGCCGAACTCGGCAGTGACGACCGACCGGCTGAACATCCAGCGTGCCCAAAGCGCGGTGCTGGTGGAACGCGACGGCATGCAATACGCCATCGTCAGCGATGACAACTACAACTACCTGGACCCGTACATGCGCGACATGTACGACGCCAGCTTCTCCGCCTATGCAAAGAGGGTGGCCGTGGGCGGCAAGCTGGGTGTCATCAGGGACCCGTTCGGCGAAAAGGGCGAAGCCAAGTTCCTGGGTGCGACCCTGCCGCTGGACGGCTACGGCATCATGAACCTGAGCCTGAGCGCAGACGCGCGGGTGCTGGTGGGGCAACTGAGCGGGCGCTACAGCGTCGACATCTCGGTCATGGAACAAAAGCCGCATCAAAGCCAGGCCTGGGATGTGGACAAACTGATTGATGGCGCCCTGGCCCTGGGCGCGCGCGGCCTGAGCGACCACATCGTGCTGCCAACCACGGCAGCGGTGCGGATCCCGACCACGCCGGCTGCGCCCGTGGGGACTGAATTCTCTGAACAGCTGCTGCACATGTCCATCACCACCAACCTGGGTGATGTGCAGGAAATCGACCTCAAACGCGTGATTGCGCACGCCCTGTTGGGCTTGCCCGCGCCGTCGGCACAGCCGACCGCCACGGACAAAGCGAAATTCGATGCCAAGAAATCGGAGATCGACGGCTTGATGGGCGCGTTGGGCGACTTCAAGTTTGGCGCCGGTGTGCAAGAGGCGCTGCTCAAGCCGCAAAGCGAAATGAAGCTGCTGACACAGGCAGATGGGAAAACACCGCTGTCGCGCACGGCAGCGCAGGCCGACGCCGACTTTGGCAAGGAAGGGCGCTTCTATGTGGCGGCCAACCTGACACAGGACGATATGACGAGCCTGCGCACGGGTGACGTGCTGAGCAAGGGCAAGTTTGCCAACCTGGGTCTGAGCTACCAGCTGACCAAGGCTGTGGGCAACTTCAAAGCCGGGGCGGGCAAGATCACCCTGGCCGTAACAGCTACAGACTACTCCACCAGCGCTAGTTTCTTCGTGGGCGACCGGCCTTTGGACAACCCGGGCTATTCGGCCATGACGCTCAAGGCAACAGTGGGTGTTGGCCAAACCAACGACCTGCTGGATGTGTACAAAGTGGAGCAGCGGCTGAAGTATCTGGGCTACGGTATCTCCAACATCGCCAACAGCAGCGAAATTGCCCTTGACGGCAAGCTCAGCAGCGGCGAAGCGATCGTGCTGCGCCAGTTCAACCTGATCGTAAGCGGCAAGACGGAGTACAGCGCAACAGATCTCATTAGCGGCAGAAACGGTAAGTCGCAGGCCGTCTATGTGTCGCCGACCGTGTCGATGCAGGACCTGAACTGGCTCAACGCCTACAACGCACCGCACTGGATGCAGTACGACGGTGCGGTCAAGATAAAACTCAACGGCTGGACGGATAAGAGTGGCGGCGGCGTGGCGTCCATGGGGACCAGTTGGGTTTATGACCTGATGGCAGCCAGCCAGGCGCAGAAGCGCCCGAAAGAACTGCAGTTTGCGGGGGCGGGCAGCTTAGGCGCCATGCTGAACCTGGGGATCAATACTGAATACGTCCACAAGAACAACCAGAACAAGGTTGATAGCAAAGACCGTGTATTGGGCGTGATACCCACGCAGGCCGACGCCTCCATACCGAACGCACAGGCATTCACAAACAAGCAGTGGAACTACGCCAATGCTGTGGCACTGGCGGGCAAACTGGTCAACCCCAATGTGACCAACACCACAGGTGCCACCGCCAATGCCAGCGGCGAAAACCAGCAGAACCAGGCGCTTCTGGATTTTCTGACGGTATACAGCGCAACCCAGCGTGTTGGCACGGACCCGAACAACCCCAATGGGTACTGGGACAGCATCCAGATCGGCAACGCGAACGCCGACACCATCAAGCGGGCATTGTTTGGGGATGGCACGCAGGCTTCGGGGTTGATTGACAAGAACAGGCTGTTGATCGGGGGGAGTGCGACCACACTCGGTTCTGCATTGACCGGTGAGGTCCTTGCTTCATACATGAAGAATGCCGCACGGCCGGGTTTAACCGTGCAGTACGATCAGTGGGTACAGCCGCTTCAAGATGCAATGCAGGAGTTTGGCATCAGCACACCGGCTCGCATTGCAGCGTTCATGGCGCAGATCAAGGCAGAAACGGGAGGGTTGGGGAAACTGAGGGAGGAGTTGATCTATTGGGACAATGCAAGCGTTTCTGTCTCAGAGCTTCTGAACAACGCGGCCGGCAAGGCGCTGGCAATACCTTTCTCGGCTTGGCAAATGAGGCCCGGGCGCACACCGGATGCGTACAACACCACCACTCGAACGCCGCTGGAAAACGCCAAAGCCTGGTTCAGAGACGTGATCGTCGCGGGGGTTTACGGCATCAATGTGAACAATCTGACCCCCGCCGTGTTGGCGACCAAATTGGTTTGGAACGAGGCGGCGAAGGCAGCTCTTGCAAATCGCGTCTATTCCGGCGACAAGGGGAACCCCGTAGGCGGAGGCATCTATGCCAATGGTACGGAAGCGTCTGGGGATGGCTACCGGTTCATTGGTCATGGGCTCAAGCAGGTAACTGGCAAAGGCAATACCCAACTGTTTGCAAACTATGTGGCGGCAAACGGGCCTGCGATCGGGATGACCACGCAGCAGGCTCAGGCGCTTGCCGCCAGCATCATGGCAACCCCGAGTCTGCTGGCCACCGACAAAAACCTGGCTGCCCGATCGGGAGCGTTCTTCTGGAGCACAAACGTCGCCAAGGACCCGACGACCGGAGCAAGCACAGGGAGGCTGTTGAGCGCACAAGCTGACAGGTTGGTGTGGCAGAGCCCGTTACCACCAAGCGATGAAAGCGTGTTCAATAGCATTTCACGAGGAATTGCTACGCACAAGGAATCGTTCGATGATCGCTGGGGTTACTACAAATCGATAGCAAATCGAGCTATGGACGGAGGAAATCCATACGAGAATTTGACATCGGCGCTGAAGCAGTTGGGTTTGCGTTCAACAGGGGCTAAAGGCTACGAAGCCCAGTTTGGCATTGCCCTGAATAGTCGCAGCGTTGTTGAAATTGAAGTAAGTGGAACTCGTAATCTTCGCTTGGACGATGCGTCTACATCTTTGGTTTCTGCATTGATACAAGATGTTTCAGTCGGGCAGCAAACGCCCGAAGCGATGGCGGCGCTGCAGTCGATGACGCGGTCGGTATTGGAATTGAATGAAGGAGAAACAATTATGTGGCTTGTTGAACCCCCGACTATTCCCGAATTTCCATCTGAGATTGCTTCGCTCGCAACCGCGGCTGACCTAGTCACGAAACAACGTGTGATCGGTAAATGTGCGAACGCTTATGCCGATGTCGGTCACGGTTCCACTTTGGAACTCTCGTCCGAGAGTGCTGCTGGCAGTTACATGTGGAGGTATGAGAACCGTGAATTGGATTTTTCCAAAAATTCCACACTCGCCGTTATCCGTAAGCCGAAGTTCGGCAAGCTTAGTACTGACCTGACTGAATACTCGCCCAATCCTGGATTTGTGGGCAAAGATTTCTTTATCCTGGAAGTCCGTAAGGGGGACACCAAAGTCCAGGTTCAATACAACATCCTTGTCGCGGATGGCCCTTGGGAACACGTAGACCCGAAATTCAAGAGAAACTGTGGGTTCGGCAGTTGGAAGATTTCAGACGGCTTTCTGGAATCGGGCAGCGACTTGGCTGCATGGCTGCGCAGCGCCGATCTGACCACCATCATTGCCGCCGCAAGCCAAGTCGAAACCAGATTCTCTGAGTTCGCAGGCGCCACACTCGGCACCACCATCGGCACCGGCCCCACCGCCCAAATCACCCTGGACACCGACGCAGCAGGCCACGGCTGGTACATCGACGCCACCCCGCTGAACAACACAGACGACTACCTTCCCACCAGTGACCCGAACGTCTGGCAAGCCAAACCGGGCACCGATGCCGCGGGCAAGATGGACATGCTGAGCGTGCTGCTCCACGAATACGGCCATGCGCTGGGCCTGGAGCACAACCATGACGATGGCGACTTCATGGCCGAAAGCCTGCAGCCCGGCCAGCGCAAGCTGCCCAGCGCAGAAGAACTGAGCCTGATGGCGCAACTGGTGGCGCAGCTGAAGGGGGAGGCCCTCACCCCAACCCTCTCCCAGGGAGAGAGGGAGCAAGACGACCCCAACGCACCGGTGCTGCCGCTGGGCATTGCCCTTGCGGGCCTGATGGGCACGCGCCGCCGCAATGGTGCAGCCGACGCAACCGCCACCAGCGTACAAAAGCTGGTGAGCGTCAATCCGGCGATGACCAATGCTGACTTCAGCCAGGGCATTGCTGGCGCACCCGCCAACACACAGGGCTGGAGCACCACCGGCACCGTCACCACCCAGGGCGCATCCAGCATCACCCTGCACGAAACCACCGGCACCCAAACCAGCCTGATGCAAGCCTTCAACCTGGGCGCACAGGACCGCTACCTGAGCTTCACGGTCGACGGCCTGAACCTGAACGGTGGCAATGCAGGCCCCGCAGACGCGTTTGAAGTCGCCTTGCTGGACCCCACCAGCTACCAGGCGCTGCTGGACACAGACGGCGAGCCCGCTACCACCGGTGCTCTGGGCTGGACCCACAGCGACGCAGCCTTGAACCTGCAGGCCACGCCCACCGGTGCGCTGGCGCAGCGCCAGGCTGCGGGCGTTACCAGCATCGTCAATGCAGACGGCAGCACCACCTACAGCCTGGACCTGCGCGCGCTGAACGCGGGCGTGCATGCTGGCCGGGCCGTGTTGCTCAGCTTTGACCTGCTGGGCTTTGGTGCCGCCGACAGCCAGGTCACCATTCGCGACATCCGCCTGGGGCAAGCCGCCCAGACGGTGGACGACACCGCCACCACGGCCGAAGACACGCCCGTGACCATCCAGGCCCTGGCCAACGACGTGGACGCCAACCAGCCGGGCAATGTGGTGCACATCGTGGGCGCACCCGCCCACGGCAGCGTCGTGGTCAACCCCGACGGCAGCCTGACCTACACCGCCGCCGCCAACTACCACGGCACCGACAGCTTCACGTACAACGTGGGCCCGCAAACCGGTGGCACCGTGGGGGTAGACCTGTCTAACACCGCCACGGTCCACATCACCGTCACCCCGGTCAACGACGCGCCCACCCTGGGCGGGCAGAGCATCACCCTGGCTGAAGACGGCGCTGTGTCCATCAACCCGCTGGCCACGGCCAGCGATGTGGATGGCGACGCCCTGCAAGCCACGGTGCTGGCAGGCCCGGCCCACGGCACGGTCACGGTCCATGCCGACGGCAGCTTCAGCTACCAGCCCGATGCGGACTACTTTGGCGCAGACAGCTTCACCTGGACGGTAAGCGACGGGCAACAAACGTCCAACGTGGCCACGGTGGCCATCAACGTGACCGTGGTCAACGACGCCCCCACGCTGAACGGCCAGACCCTGACGGTGGCAGAAGACACCCCGTTCACAGGCAACCTGCTGGCCAGCGCCGCAGACACAGACAGCGTCAGCCTGGTGCCCCTGGTCGTGCAGGAGCCCGCCCACGGCACATTGAGCGTCAACGCCGACGGCACCTACAGCTACCAGGCCCACGCCAACTACAACGGCCCAGACAGCTTCACCTATGCGGTGAGCGATGGCGAGCTGGTGTCTAACGTAGCCACGGTCCACATCAACGTCACGCCGGTCAACGACGTGCCCACGCTGGGCAATCAGACGCTGGCCGTTGCCGAAGACACCGTGCTGGCTGGCAACCTGCTGGCCACCGGCGCCGACATCGACAGCGCCAGCCTGACGGCAGCCATCGTCACCGGCCCGGCCCACGGCACGGTCACGGTCAACGCAGACGGCAGCTTCAGCTACCAGGCGCATGCCAACTACAAAGGGGCAGACAGCTTTACCTGGACGGTGAGCGACGGCGAGCTGGTGTCCAGCATTGCCACGGTCAGCATCAACATCACGGCCGTCAATGACGCGCCGACACTGGGCGACCAGAGCCTGACGGTGGCGGAAGACGCCGTGTTGACAGGCAACCTGCTGGTCACGGGCGCTGACATCGACAGCATGGTGCTCACAGCGCTGATCGTGGACGAGCCCGCGCACGGCACAGTGACCATGAATGCAGACGGCACCTTCAGCTACAGGGCGAACGCCAATTACTTTGGCCCCGACAGCTTTACCTATGCTGTGAGCGATGGTGAGCTGACTTCGAACGTGGCGACGGTGAGCATCAACGTTACGGCGGTGAATGACGCGCCGACGCTGGGCGGCCAGAGCCTGACGGTGGCGGAAGACATGGCGCTGACCGGCAACCTGCTGGCGACGGGCGAAGACATTGACAGCGCCAGCCTGACGGCTGCCATCGTGACTGGACCGGCGCACGGCACGGTCAGCGTCAACGCAGACGGCACGTTCAGCTATCAGGCCAACGCCAATTACAACGGCCCGGACAGCTTCACCTACACCGTGAACGACGGCGAACTGACGTCCAACGTCTCAACGGTTTCGATCAACGTCACGGCAGTGAACGATGCTCCGACGCTGGGTGACCAGAGCCTGACGGTGGCGGAAGACACAGCGCTGACGGGCAACTTGCTGGCGACTGGCGCGGACATCGACAGCATCAGCTTGACGGTAGCAGTGGTAACTGGCCCGGCCCACGGTACGGTTACTGTCAATGCAGACGGCACGTTCAGCTACCAGGCCAACACCAACTACAACGGGCCGGACAGCTTCAGGTACACGGTGAATGATGGTGAGCTGACTTCCAATGTGGCAACGGTGAGCATCAACGTCAGTGCCGTCAACGACTCGCCGACGGTGGGTGACCAGAACCTGACAGTGGCGGAAGACACGCAGCTGACCGGCAACTTGCTGGCAACGGGCGCAGACATTGACAGCGCAAGCCTGACTGCTGCAGTGGTCACTGGCCCGGCTCACGGCACGGTGACCGTCAACGCCGACGGCACCTTCAGCTACCAGGCCAACGACAATTACAACGGCCCCGACAGCTTCACGTACACCGTGAACGACGGTGAGCTGACTTCCAATGTGGCAACCGTGAGCATCAACGTCACGGCAGTCAACGACGCGCCGACACTGGGCGACCAGAGCCTGACGGTGCCAGAAGACACGCCACTGACCGGCAATCTGCTGGCAACAGGAGCGGACATCGACAGCGCAAGCCTGACGGCGGCGGTCGTCAGTGGCCCGGCGAACGGCACGGTCACCGTCAATGCAGACGGCACGTTCAGCTACCAGGCAAACGCCAACTACAACGGCCCCGACAGCTTCACCTACACGGTCAGCGACGGTGAACTCGCGTCGAACGTTGCTACCGTGAGCATCAACGTCACGGCAGTGAATGACGCGCCGACGCTGGGCGACCAGAGCCTGAGCGTGGCCGAGGACAACCTGCTGATCGGCAATTTGCTGGCGACTGGCGCAGACATCGACAGTGCCACCTTGACGGCTGCTGTCGTAACCGGGCCAAGCAACGGCACAGTGACAGTCAACGCCGATGGCACGTTCAGCTACCAGGCGCATGCCAACTACAACGGCTCTGACAGCTTCACGTACACCGTCAACGACGGCGAGCTGACATCGAACGTCGCAACGGTTTCGATCAACGTCACGGCAGTCAATGACGCCCCGACGCTGGGCGACCAGAGCTTGAGCGTGGCGGAAGACACGCAGCTGATCGGCAACCTGCTGGCTACGGGTGCAGACATCGACAGCGCGAATCTGACGGCTGCTGTCGTCGCTGGCCCGAGCCACGGTACAGTGACAGTCAACGCAGACGGCACCTTCACCTACCAAGCCAATGCCAACTACAACGGTCCGGACAGCTTCACGTACACGGTGAACGACGGTGAGTTGACCTCGAACGTCGCTACCGTGAGCATCAACGTCACGGCAGTCAACGACGCTCCGACGCTGGGCGACCAGAGCCTGACGGTGGCGGAAGATACGCAACTGACCGGCAATCTGCTGGCAACGGGTGCCGACATCGACAGCACCAGCCTGACGGCTGCTGTGGTCCATGGTCCGGCCCACGGCACGGTCACCGTCAATGCCGACGGCACCTTCAGCTACCAGGCCCATGCCAATTACAGCGGTCCTGACAGCTTCACCTACACGGTGAACGACGGTGAACTGACTTCGAACGTGGCGACCGTTTCGATCAACGTCACGGCAGTGAATGACGCGCCGACGCTGGGCGACCAGAGCCTGAGCGTGGCCGAGGACAACCTGCTGATCGGCAATTTGCTGGCGACTGGCGCAGACACCGACAGTGCCACCTTGACGGCTGCTGTCGTAACCGGGCCAAGCAACGGCACGGTGACCGTCCATGCAGACGGCACGTTCAGCTATCAGGCCCACGCCAACTACAACGGCCCGGACAGCTTCACCTACACCGTGAACGACGGCGAGTTGACTTCCAACGTGGCTACCGTGAGCATCAACGTCACTGCCGTCAACGACGCCCCGACACTGGGCAACCAGAGCCTGACGGTGGCAGAAGACACGCAACTGACCGGCAACCTGCTGGCGACGGGTGCAGACATTGACAGCCCCAGCCTGACGGCTGCTGTCGTAGCTGGCCCGAGCCACGGTACGGTGACAGTCAACGCAGACGGCACCTTCACCTACCAGGCCAACGCCAACTACAACGGCCCGGACAGCTTCACGTACACCGTGAACGACGGTGAACTCACGTCAAACGTCGCGACGGTTTCTATCAACGTCACGGCAGTCAATGACGCCCCGACGCTGGGCGACCAGAGCTTGAGCGTGGCGGAAGACACTGCGCTGACCGGCAACCTGCTGGCGACCGGCGCGGACATCGACAGCGCAAGCCTGACGGCAGCGGTGGTAACCGGACCGGCGCACGGCACGGTCACTGTCAATGCAGACGGCACGTTCAGCTATCAGGCCCATGCCAACTACAACGGCCCGGACACCTTCACCTACACCGTGAACGACGGCGAGTTGAGTTCCAACGTGGCTACCGTGAGCATCAACGTCACGGCCGTCAACGACGCGCCGACGCTGGGTGACCAGAGCCTGACGGTGGCCGAGGACAACGTACTGACCGGCAACTTGCTGGCGACCGGCGCCGACATCGACAGCACCAGCCTGACGGCTGCTGTCGAAGCTGGCCCGAGCCACGGTACGGTGACAGTCAACGCCGACGGCACGTTCAGCTACCAGGCCAACGCCAACTACAACGGCCCGGACAGCTTCACCTACACGGTGAACGACGGCGAACTGACCTCGAACGTGGCAACGGTTTCGATCAACGTCACGGCAGTCAACGACGCTCCGACGCTGGGTGACCAGACGCTGAGCGTTGCAGAGGACACGCAACTGACTGGCAACCTGCTGGCTACGGGCGCGGATATTGACAGCGCGAGCCTGACGGCAGCTGTGGTCACTGGCCCGATCCATGGCACGGTCACCGTCAATGCAGACGGCACGTTCAGCTATCAGGCCAATGCGAACTACAACGGACCGGACAGCTTCACCTACACGGTGAATGATGGTGAGTTGACCTCGAACGTCGCGACGGTTTCGATCAACGTCACTGCGGTCAATGACGCGCCGACGCTGGGCGACCAAAACTTGAGCGTGACGGAAGACGCGCAACTGACGGGCAACTTGCTGGCCACGGGCGCAGACATCGACAGCACCAACCTGACGGCTGCTGTGGTCAACGGTCCGGCGCATGGCACGGTGACGGTCAATGCAGACGGCAAGTTCAGCTACCAGGCCAACGCCAACTACAACGGCCCGGACAGCTTCACCTACACGGTGAACGATGGTGAGCTGACCTCGAACGTGGCAACGGTAAGTATCAACGTCACGGCTGTGAACGACGCGCCGACACTGGGTGACCAGACGTTGAGCGTTGCGGAAGACACGGCGCTGACCGGCAACCTGCTGGCTACGGGCGCGGACATTGACAGCGCGAGTCTGACGGCTGCTGTGGTCAATGGCCCGAGCCACGGCACGGTGACGGTCAATGCAGACGGCACCTTCAGATACCAAGCCAACGCCAACTACAACGGACCGGACAGCTTCACGTACACCGTGAACGACGGTGAGCTGACATCAAACGTCGCTACGGTTTCGATCAACGTGACGGCAGTGAATGACGCGCCGACGTTGGGTGACCAGGCGTTGAGCGTGGCGGAAGACGCGGCGCTGACTGGCAACCTGCTGGCGACAGGCGCCGACATTGACAGCGCCAGCCTGACGGCTGCTGTGGTCAGTGGCCCGGCGCACGGCACGGTCAGCGTCAACGCAGACGGCACATTCAGCTACCGAGCCCACGCCAACTACAACGGCCCCGACAGCTTCACCTACACGGTGAATGATGGTGAGTTGACCTCCAACGCGGCAACGGTGAGCATCAACGTCACGGCAGTCAATGACTCACCGACTCTGGGTGACCAGAGCCTGACGGTGGCGGAAGACAACCTGCTGACCGGCAACCTGCTGGCTACGGGCGCGGACATCGACAGCACCAGCCTGACGGCAGCGGTCGTCAATGGCCCGAGCCACGGCACGGTGACGGTCAACTCCGATGGCACCTTCAGCTACCAAGCCAACGCCAACTACAACGGCCCTGACAGCTTCACCTACACGGTGAACGACGGTGAGCTGACCTCGAACGTCGCCACCGTGAGCATCAACGTCACGGCAGTCAACGACGCGCCGACGCTGGGCAACCAGGCGTTGAGCGTTGCGGAAGACACGCAGTTGACGGGCAATCTGCTGGCAACGGGCTCGGACATCGACAGCGCAAGCCTGACGGCTGCTGTGGTCAGTGGCCCGAGCCACGGCACGGTGACCGTCAACGCCGATGGCACGTTCAGCTACCAGGCAAACGCCAACTACAACGGCCCGGACAGCTTCACTTACACGGTGAATGACGGTGAGCTGACCTCCAACGTGGCTACGGTAAGCATCAACGTCACGGCAGTGAACGACGCGCCGACACTGGGTGACCAGACGCTGAGCGTTGCAGAAGACAACGTACTGTCTGGCAACCTTCTGGCGACTGGCGCGGACATCGACAGCGCAAACCTGACGGCTGCAGTGGTTGCAGGCCCGGCCCACGGCACCGTAACGGTTAACGCAGACGGCACGTTCAGCTACCAGGCCAATGCCAACTACAACGGTCCTGACAGCTTCACGTACACCGTGAACGACGGTGAGCTGACTTCCAATGTGGCAACGGTGAGCATCAACGTCACGGCCGTCAACGACGCCCCGACGCTGGGCAATCAATCATTGAGCGTCGCAGAAGACACGCAACTGACCGGCAACCTGCTGGCCACAGGCGCAGACATCGACGGCGCGAGCCTGACAGCCGCTTTGGTCAACGGCCCCGCCCACGGCACAGTGACAGTCAACGCAGACGGCACGTTCAGCTACCAGGCCAATGCCAACTACAACGGCCCGGACAGCTTTACCTATACGGTGAACGACGGTGAGCTGACCTCAAACGTCGCAACGGTTTCGATCAACGTCACGGCAGGCAACGACGCTCCGACGCTGGGTGACCAGACGCTGAGCGTTGCAGAGGACATGCAACTGACCGGCAACCTGCTGGCTACGGGCGCAGACATCGACAGCACCAGCCTGACGGCTGCTGTCGTAGCTGGCCCGAGCCACGGCACGGTGACCGTCAATGCCGACGGCACCTTCAGCTACCAGGCCAACGCGAACTACAACGGCCCCGACAGCTTCACCTACACGGTGAACGACGGCGAGCTGACTTCCAACGTCGCCACCGTTTCGATCAACGTGACGGCAGTTAACGACGCCCCGACGCTGGGTAACCAATCATTGAGCGTCGTAGAAGACGCGCAACTGACAGGCAACCTGCTGGCAACAGGCGCAGACATCGACAGCTCCAGCCTGACGGCAGCGGTGGTCAGTGGCCCGGCCCACGGCACAGTGACAGTCAACGCCAACGGCACCTTCACCTACCAGCCCACCGCCAACTACAGCGGCCCCGACAGCTTCACCTACACGGTGAACGACGGCGCACTGACGTCCAATGTGGCAACGGTCAGCATCAACGTCACCCCGCTCAACGACGCCCCCACGGCCGCCAACCTGAGCACCACCCTGAACGAAGACGCAGCCATCAGCTTCCAGCTGCCCGCGACCGACCTGGACACGCCGGCCAGCCAGCTGACCTACAGCATCGTGAGCGCACCCGCCCACGGCGCCGTCACGATCACCGTCAACGCCAACGGCACGGCCACGGCGCGTTACACACCGCAGGCCAATTACCACGGCACCGACAGCTTCAGCTGGCGCGTCAGCGACGGCGTGGCGCAGTCCAACACGGCCAGCGTCACGCTGAATGTCAAGGCAGTCAACGACGCCCCGGTGTGGACCAGCACCGCGCCCACGAGCCACACGCTGGCACCACGCACCGGCGCCGACACCACCGGCGTCTACCGCGCGGGGGCCACCCTGGGCACGGCCAGCGGCACATCCACCCGGCTGAGCTTTGACTTCACGCTGCGCGACGCCGCCTACAACAACGAAATCGGCATCTACCGGGTAGACGACGCCAGCGGGCGCATAGGCAACCTGATGCCCGGCGACGCCGGATACGCCAAAGCGGCGCTGTCCAACGAACGCGCCACGCTGGTCTTTGCACCAGGGCGCACCACCGGTGCGGCCAAGAGCATCGACGTGGCCGCAGGCCAGTACTTTGGCACGTACCTGGTGCAAGACGCCACCTCAGGCCACTGGCGCGCCAAGAACCCGGCGAACGCCACCGGCAAGAGCCCAGTAGCGTTCTTCTCCATCGCTGCGGCCAACCCGGACAACGGCCTGAACCACGTCAATGCCCAATGGAGCCTGACCAATGCAGCCCAAGGCACCACCAGCCTGCAGCTGAACTGGGAAGACCTGACGCACGGCGGCGACCGCGACTACAACGACGCGGTCATCACCGCCACCGGCCTGCACGCCACCACGGCCAAGGCATTTGTGTATGACGCCAACGCCACCGACGTAGACGGCGACACGCTGACCTACAGCCTGGGCCAGGCCCCGGCAGGCGCCAGCATCAACGCGGCCACTGGCAAGCTGACCTGGGCCAACCCGACAGCGGGCACGCACAGCTTCACCATCAACGTGGCAGACGGCCAGGGCGGCACGGCCCAGCAGGTGTTCAGCCTGACGGTAACCGCGCCCAACACGGCGCCCAAGGCCCAGGCCGCCAGCTACAGCGTGGGGCGCGACGGCAGCATCAAGATCGACCTGCGCAACCTGATCAGCGATGCAGAAAACGACGCACTGACCCTGCTGGTCAGCAACCCCGCCAAAGGCAAGCTGACCAAGAACGCCGACGACACCTACACCTACAAAACCAACCGGGGCTACACAGGCACAGACAGCTTTACCTACACCGTGAGCGACGGCAAGACCAGCACCACGGCCACGGTGACGCTGCGGGTGGGGCAGGGGGGGGAGTGCTGAAGCGACCTACAGCTGGGATACCATTTCGATCTACAGCCATACCCTATATCGACGATGATCAACACGGAGGCATCGGTGGAGCTGCATTCAAAAGAGGCATGCTTTCCGGCTGGCACCGATGTATGGACGGATAAGGGTTTGGTGCCGATTGAGAAATTGCAAGTTGGCGCCCTGGTGCTATCGCAAGATGAGGCATCAGGGGTGCGCGCATTAAAGCGTGTGAATCGCACGTTCGTGCATCCCGATCAACCGCTGTTGCAGCTTCACTATACGAGCGAATCCGATGATGACAGGGTATTCATTACTCCTAATCACCCTGTATGGGTGGTTGAACGCGGCTGGGTCAACGCTCAAGATATTCGACCATGGAATGAGGTTGTCCTGGCTGAGGGGCCAAAAGGTTGGGTTACTAGTTGGTTAACAGCATATCGATGGGGTGGCGAGCCAAAGAACTCCTATCCGAAGGACTTCTGGCTCTACGACGTGTGGAATGACAAGTCGTGGCCTTCGTCGATGCCGAATGGCGCAACGAGTGTTCTGGCGACACCAGGTCAGCTTGAGGATGCATTTGAGTGGGAAAGGGCGCCATACACAACTGATGTATACAACATTGAAGTAGAAGACTTCCATACCTACTTCGTCGGTGACTATGGTCTTTGGGTTCACAACAAGAGCAGCGCGCAAACCAAGCTGCAGAACGGCCTAGGCCATTTGCCCCCAGACGACACGCGAATGACATAACTAACAAGAAGGATATGTCAATGGTGTTTGCCCATGATGCCCTGCGTCTTTCGCAGGTCACCCCAGGCGGAGGGTGCTTCGTTGCCGGAACACTCGTTCATACATCCCAGGGACTCGTTCCTATTGAGATGATCAAGATTGGCGACCTTGTTCTTTCAAAGCCAGAATCAGGTGACGGTGCTGCTGCGTACAAACGCGTAGTGAACACTTTCCGTTCCAAAGAAAAGGAGGTTTATGAAATCTCCTACTTTGGTAAAAAGAATGGAACTGTGGAGACGCTTTTTGCCACTGGCAATCATCCGTTCTGGGTTAAAGAAATTGCCAGTTTGGTTCTAAAAGCTATAGACAAACAAGGTGAAGAGAACCCTTGGGCGGGCAAGATCGGCTGGAACCGTCTGGATCATCTAGAGGATGGCGTCGAGTTGTTCGAATTGGCAGATGGGTCCACGGGATATCCGATGAAAAGCGGCCCCAGGCCTGTGCTCTGTACCAAAGAAGAGGGGGTTGGCTTTGTTCTGTCGGACAGAAAATCTGATGATGGGCAAATTGTCGATTTCAGGTGTGGCGGCGCCTTGCTGCAAGCTGAAATGCGTTTTGCAAATGAGGTAGATCCAGAAGGCAGACAGGAAGCGTTCAAGGCGACTGTATTCAATATCGAGGTAGAAGAGTTCTATTCGTACTTCGTAGGTGAAGCCGGCGTGTGGGTAAAGTCACGTGAGCCAGCGCGTGGGCACTTGTCAAATCCGAATGACCAGGCTTTATGAACATGACCACACAAGCCACCCCCACTGAAAGCCCGGAACTGTCCGCACTGGAACTGCAAACACTGACCGAGCTGCTTGGCGAAGCAGCGGCCGAGTTTGCCGGCCACAGCGCCAACGACTATTCGCTGCCAGCCAGCCCCGACAACCATGCGCTGCTGACCCGCGTGATCGCGCACGGCAGGCAAGAGTACGGCGACAGCAGCTTGAGCGAAGTGGTTGAAACCAGCGGCCGCTACCACGTACATGACCACTGGCTGATGCATTACCTGGCGCAACGCAGTGCAGGCCCCGAGCCCCTGGACAAGGCAGAGCTGCTGGCGCTGGCCGATGTGCTGCAGACCCTGGCGCGCGATGACTTTGAAATCTATGACAGCGCCAACATCCAGGGCATGTACCAGCTGGCGCTAACGGAAGACGCAGCCGCAAGCGACAGCCTGGTCCAGGGCGCGATAGCCGCTGCGCAGGAAGCCGCAGCAGACAACTCATGGATCGACCCGCAATCCATCGTCAACCGGGAGGAGGAAGGCTATGTGGGTGTAGAAACGGTCTGGCTGATGAAATTTCTGGCCAAACGGTGTGAAGCGCTGGCGCCCAGCCGGACAAGCACAAGCAAATCGAACAGCGCGGCCGTAGCGGCCCTGAAGCCCCCGGCGGCAGACAGGCCGGGGATAAGCGAGAAATGGCGTAAGCAACTCAAGCGCAGTTTGACATTTCGAAAGAGTTGGCAGCCAGGCTTTGAAACTCGCGAAAGAAGCGCCCTTGAATATTATGTGCACAACGGCATACAGAAGCCCATACCCGGGCTCGCGTTGGAGGACAAGCCAGCGGTTGCGCCTTGGAAGCCTTGGAACACGCGTATGCCGGTTACCGAAAGATATGCAAAGGCACTCGCTGCGCGATGGGAGCTTGGCATGATCGTGGATGGCATGCATAACGCTACTGAGGCAGCGACGGCATTGCACGCAATGTATCTCAGTCAGCTGAAAATGGTTCACCTCCACTTTCTTCGCGACAAACCATCCAAAGAGCCGCGAGGCCATGTCACCGCCAGATTTATTTCGTTTGCCGCATTTGGCATCGCTACGGGGCAAACCGTCCAGTCTCTGCGATTGGCCCGTGTTCAACTGCAAGCCGCGCGAATGGGGTTTCACAGCCCGAGTTTTTACGGCTGTTTCACGTCATTGACTCATCGGCTGTTTGCTGACTTTTTGGGGGAGCCATCAGTCCACATCGAGGGCGATCCAGAGTATCTGGACAAGAGCGAAGTCCGAGGCGACCCCATCGTCAATGGCCTGTTGGCTGTGTGGCGAGACCCGGACCCTAGCGTGTTGCTCCAGCATTGCCTTGCGGTCAGTGACCTTCATACCCACCATGCGCATGAGGTGGGGGATTCATGGTGGCGAGAATACAGTTCGTATTGGTCACGCACCCCCATCACCGTGCTTCTGGTGCTGAAGCTGCGCGAGCTGCTGGGTTTGCAAAACCCCCACATCGATCACCCGATGATGGACGACATGCGCCCCCTGCTGGCGTCCCGCCTTGCGCCCGCCGAACCCGATGACCTGATCAAGGCCGTGCGTGCCCAGATGGAAAAAGACGGCTTTGACGAACGGGCGGTGCTGGCCGATCTGGGCGTGAAATTTGAAGAGTGAGCGGTGTGATGGCAAACCAATACCTGACTGACTTCTCCAAACTCGAACTCCAGACGTTTTACAGCGCAGGCTTTGGCCTGGTCATTCATGCACGTTGTAGCTCGCATCGGAAGAATCCACGATGCTGATATTTGACGTTATTCCGTTCGAACATACGCCGCCCGTTGTCATGGTGGCTCAAGGTCACCATGTGACCGCGATGCCGAACGAATCTGTTCGCAAGATCGGTGTTTGCAGCGTTGTGCCGAATGTGGCATCGAAATTCGAAAGAACAGTATCCGGTGTTTATCCAGAGCAAGTCCCGGCTTTTCCGTATAGCGATATCTCTGCTTACTTCAAAGGCTACGAGGGACGCGGGATAAACAGATGGGAGGGCAACGCCGGCCCCCTTGACACGTCGTTGGCGAAAGTTGTCCAAAAGCCGGCTCATGGCGTATTTATTCAAGCGAAATGCGAAGAGCACGTGGCGTATTGCGAACACCGAGGTTTCTACTACAAGCCAGATGCGGGCTACTTCGGTCGGGATCTGGCGATCATCGATGGAGAGGTGAACGGTTGGAAAGCGACGATCCACTACTACTTCCATTCCGTGGAAACCACTGTCTTCGACCGTTCGAAGGTGTGCGGAAAGCGCGGAAGCTTGTGGAAAATTTCCGCCGGATCGCCTGTAAACCCTGACATTTCAGAACCTGGCACCTGGCAACGCAATGCCAGCCTCTCCGGTCAAATCGGCAGTGCTGCCCAGTCCTTCGCCAGCTTCACCATCTCGGGGGTACCTCTGCATAAGGCGAATGTCATGCTGGCGGCCGCCAAGCTGCCGAAGGCGGATCGGGTGGTCAAGCTTTGTCAAAATTGGGGCAGTGCACCTGAGATCGAAGCCGAAGGTGATGCAAAGTCCCTTTACGTGAAAGGTCGCGGTACCTCCCCCGCTGAACATGCCCTGTGGGTCAAGGAATGGAACGCACTGACAGCCAAGCGCATCCAACTGGTCGAGAAACCTTTGTATGGCAGCTACACCGTGTCTGGCGATGATCCGACCGGGGTAGATATTCTCTACAAGTACATCCCGCCTTCGCGTGATTTCAAGGGTGAAGACCGCTGGTCCTTCCTGGTGGAACTAAGCAACGGCAAGAGCGTGCTGGTGCGTTACCAGATGAGTCCAGGTAGCCATGATCTTGATGCGTGCAAGTCCACGTTGCTTGGCTGGGCTGACCAGACTTTGAAGCCGTCCTGGCTGTCGGCGGACAGTGAAGTGCGCTCTTGTCATTCATGCACCGCTGGGCCGTATACAACAATGCGAGAACGCCAACGTGTATGAAGCCTGAAGCATGCTTCGCTGCCGGAACGCTCGTTCATACCGCCAACGGACTCGTTCCCATCGAGCAGATCAAAGTGGGCGATTTCGTCTATTCGAAGCCAGAGAATGGGGAGGGCGAGGTCGCGCTCAAGCCGGTGACGAAGGTGTTCGCGCACGGGCCGACGCAAATTGTTCAGTTGTTTTACCAGCGAGGCGAGAGGGCTGAGGGCGAACCTTGCGAGCGACTGTTCACAACCCCGGAGCATCCGTTCTGGGTGAACGGGCAGGGATGGATGGAAGCGCGGGAACTCTCATGGTGGCCTGGTGAGGAAAAGTACCTGAGCCTCATTGACGGGGATCGAGCGTTTTCGTCTGAAGTGGCGACGGTGTACCGTACAGCTGTTCCGCATACAGGTTGGATCAGTTATGTCGGCCATATGACTGACGAACTCGGGTCCGAGTGGAATTTTGAGAACCAATGCGTTGCACGTCGAGGTGTGGAATCGTTGGAAGACGTCAGGGCAGGTACAACCGACGAGGTTGTGCAGAAAGTCCCGGTATACAACATCGAGGTTTCAGATAACCACACCTACTATGTTGGTGCGATGGGAGTTCTTGTTCACAACAGTGTCTGTGTGCGCCGCATGCATGGGGGGCGAAGCTGTGCTGGGGAAATCTGACCAGGCCAAGGCAGCAGGCTGCTTTGTAGCGGGTACGCTGGTCCACACCAAGGAAGGTCTGCGGCCCATTGAGCAAATCAAGGTGGGCGACTACGTGCTGTCCAAACCCGAATCCGGGGAAGGGGAGCTGAGCTATCAGCGTGTGACACGGACGTATGAGTATGAGGATCGGGAGATTTATTTCGCGGCGTGGATTGCCGTAGACCGAGAAAACCCAACCGGCAAGAAGATAGACCTTGGCGCTATGGAGAAAGGCTTTGTTGTCGTGACGGGAGCACATCCGTTTTGGGTCCACCGCATACTTACTCGTGATCCAGAAACTCTGGAGCAAACCGTTAAGCCGATCAATGCCTGGATGAGTCTGGAAGAGATAAACCTTCTAGAACGAAGCAAACTCGATCAGTATGGAGGGTACGACGGGTTTGTTGGCATTGATGTTCTGTTATCAGATGGGCGAAGTGCCAGCCTGTGGTATCGGGAGCCCATCCTGCAGCACACCAGAATGCAGGACGTTGGCGTTGGCTTTTCTGATGGCGCCTGGGATATTACGGGAACTGCTATCGAGTTCACGTCCAATGGGCCGATCGCCACCCTGGACAGTCGCAACTTCTACGAGCAGGTGTCGCTGGAAGAGGATGACTTAGTGGATTTCGAAGACTATCCATCCGACTCCCTCGTCCACCGATCAATGGGAGCCTTCCCAATGCTGAGAAAGGTCTTCAACATCGAAGTGGAAGGAACGCATACTTACTTTGTCGGAGAGCTGGGCGCGTGGGTTGCAGACATGATGATTGAAAGCAGGAAGTACTGACCATGCGGCCGATTCCGCTCCGCAATGCGCTGGGTGCGACAAGACCGCGCCAGGCAATCACTTGCTGCCGAGCCCGATCGCCTACATGGGCGACGTCCGAGCCGTTTCTGGGCCGTTGGTTCGATCCCCATTCCAACAATTCTGTAGGGCTGACGGTGGACCTTCACCATGGCGGCTTGCAGGCCGCTGATGACGCCGACGGCAGCAAGCTGAAAAGGGAAAACTCATGACTCAAGCGGGTTTGGTGGCCGGCACCTTGGTCCATGTCAAAGCGGGCCAGCTACCGATTGAGCAGATCAAGGTCGGCGACTGGGTGTTGTCAAAGCATGAAAGTGGCGAGGGGGAGCGGGCATACAAACGGGTTGTACGGACTTGGCGGTATGAGGGACGGGAGGTTTGCGCACTCCAATGCACACGCCAAAGCTCTGCGAATGAGCCCTTCACCCTTGTGGGGACCTCGAACCAGCGGCTGCGGGTTGAAGAAAGTGCGCGTGCCATACGTCGCTGGACAAGGATGGATCACCTTGGTGGAGTTGAGGAACTCCAGCTGGCCGCCGGCTCAACGGCCCGTGTGACTGAACCCGCCCCGGTGTACGTCACGGCCAACGGCGCTGTGGGCTGGACGCCGCTGAACAGCAGGGCGGACGCCGGGTGGATGCTTGATTTTCGAGACACGCCATTACAAACCGGGATAGAGCCTGTCTATAACCATGGCGTTGAATGGTGGGAGCCCGAGGGGAGGTTCACAACCACCGTCTATAACTTGGAGGTGGAAGACTTCCCAACGTACTTTGTGGGCGAGATCGGTGTCTGGGTCCATAGCATGCAGGGAGCGAGCAATGCCGATGCATCCAGTCCTAGGTGAAATTCCTGGAGCCGGTTTTCTTGCGGGGACATTGGTGCAGACCCACACAGGTTTGAAGCCCGTCGAGGCGTTGACCACTGGGGCGATGGTACTAACGCGGCCCGAGAACGGGGATGGGCCTGACACTTTCAAAAGAGTGACCAGAACCTTTCAACTTCACAGCAAAGAAGTTCGCGCCATTGAATACGTAAGGAGCGGATCCGTCACATCCACCTACCTGTATGCGACAGGGGAGCAACCGTTCTGGGTTGTTGAAAAGGGCTGGACCCACATAGACGAACTGCTTCCAGGAAACGATCTTCTAATGGCCGATGGCTCAACGGCATTCGTGTATCGAAAACATTTCGTATTCCAATCGACGACCGAAGCGATTGGCCACGTCATTCACGATGTTGAATCGCCGGGGTTCCTGTTGAATCTGAGCGATGGTCGTCCGATTAACGACGGTCAAGAGATTTTTATTTCAGAGGCATTGAACGGGCGTCAACTGAATAGCGCGGCTTGTCATGTCTACAATTTTGTGATGGAAGATGGCGGTTCCTGCTTTGTGGGGCCTGATGGCGTCTGGGTGCACAACAAATGCACCGCGCTCGCCACAAAGCCAAAATCCTCAGGCGAGGCTGGATCGCAATCATGAACGTACCGACTTTGATCAGTGGCGCCGCGCTGGCTCTGATGATGCTGGCGTCTTTCGCCGCGCAGGCCACGCCGACTACACCCCCTCAGCGTTGGGTGTCGGTTGATGATCTGCGCGTACGTTTGGGCCCCAGCGTAGAGCACAGGGTTTCTGGAACCTTGCTGCGCGGCGCCGAGCTGATCCTCAAGGGCGCGGCCATCGACGACTTCTGCCTGATCGAAGGTGACGGTCACTACGGCTATGTGGGCTGTAAATACCTGAGCGCCGAGCGCGTACCCCGTGCCAAGGCCGGTGCCGACGGGGTAGATGCCGCGCAGCGCTGGGTGAGCGGCAATGGCGTGACGCTGCGCGACGGGCCGCGCCCTGATGCCGCCGTTGTGGGGCGCCTTTCACTGAATGCGGTGGTAAAGCTGTTGGGCAATCCATCGGAAAACGGCTACTGCGAAGTTCAGGCCACCAATGGCCCGGCTGGATACACCGCTTGCCGCTACCTGGCGATCACGCCGGTCGTGCTGGTCCGGCTTCGGGGGGATACGGGCGATGTCCAGTCGTCCGCCGAATACAACCCCGAACGAATATTCTGGCTGGAGCCGAGTTGGACGGCGCTGGAACAGTACGCGCAGCACCTCCAGCAGCGCAACCCTGGCACCCCGCAAGGGCCCTGGCCGCGTAACGACACGCTGGAACGCATGAAAGCCCATCTGGCGTTGGGGCTGAATGGGCGTAAGCCCGAGCCCTATGCAGACTGGTCTGACCTCAAACGCAAAGCATCCCAGGACCTCAGTGCAGAGAAGATGATGGGCCTGGCGCACGAGCTCCAAACCGCCATCGGCATTTGGGGGCCGCTGCACGATGCAATTTCAGCAAAGGGGGGCGCTGGGCGCACCATCCAACTGGTGCGCTCCCTTGAGTTCCCCAAAGTACAGCCATCCCTGTTTCGCAGCGAGGCGGAGCTTGCACCGCCCACCGCCAACGCAGAGGAAGCCAGCGGCCGGTTCAACATTGTGTTCCGGCAAATCGTCACGCCACGCGCCAGGCCCAAAGCCAATGCAGATGACGAAGCCAGAGCCGGGCTGTATGACATGCTGGCGCGTACACGGTTGCTGGTAAAACCGGTACAGAAAGTGACGTTGTTCCGGGACGGACGCCTTCGCAATGAATCCAGCTTGTTGCGCAGCAAGGAAACGCTGTGGCACGATGTTGACGAACCCATGTGTTCGGGTTGGGTTGCGGGGTTTGGCTACGGCGACGCCGACGCCCGCATTTGGCGTTATTTCGGTGACGACGCATCGGACAAAGGCGCCCGCAATACAGCCAGACGAGAAAGCTTGCAGCACAATCCTGCGGGGTCCCTGTATGCTTTTTATACGAACATCACTGTTCCGCAGGGTCCGGCCACTTACACCGAAACCTCGGTCAAACTAGACCGCGCTGGAACTGGCTTTATACAGGGCACCCACCTGCACTACGACCTGGATCGCGATGGCGTACCCGATATCGCTGTCTGGGAGGGACAGGGCAAGGGCCCTGGGCACCTTGAAGGCGTAACGACCACCGATGATCGCTGGTACCGCTTGGTCCTGGTCAATATGGGTGGCAAATGGAAAGTGCTGGGGAGCGATGTTTTTGGCTACGGGTGCGGGTGTTGAGGATGCCAGGGCAGCTGACCAGGCGCAAACCATGGAACTACCCGAGGAGGGTCTCACTATGTTCATTGATGCTCCCGCATATGACGGCGGGCCGCCGGCAATTTATGTCGCTGCGCAAGCGCAGCCGTCTGGCGCCGCTATAGCCATGTTGAACAAGCTGGGTGTCTGTAATGAATACAGAGCCAATGATGTTCACCCCGTCAGTCCAATTGCCGCTGCCGAGCATTATTTTCTTGAATACAAAAAGGGACCGGCGGTTGTCGTTCAAAAAGGTCCTAACCTGGTAGTTCGGGAAGAAGATTCTGAAATCGAAGTGGCCAAGCCGCCAAAACACGGCACTTTGGAGCCCTGGAAGGCATATGCCGAAAGCACTTCCAAGACTTATCACTACAAGCCCAACAAGGACTATGTTGGCGAGGACAGCTTCGAGATGGAAGTTTCTCTGGACGGAGAGAGTCTAAGGATTTACTACCAGGTCAAGGTGTTCGCCGAAGACGAGGATTTCAAGGCAGTTGGCTACTGCAATTGGAATGATCAAAAGTACTATTGGAAGATTTCCCAATCACCGTTGGCTGGTGGTGCCCTTGATGCCGCCCCGCATCCATTGCGGATAGTGCTTAGTTAAGAGGTCATGATAGCCAAGACGAATTTATCAATGTTTTCGGGAAATTTCAGGAAACGACGATCCACCCGTTCTTGCCCAAATTCTGTTTCGAGCGCTGCCCAATCTCTGGCGGGAAGAACCATAAATGCGCGATTACTACTACCTGATGAGTCTATGCAGAAGCGAAACTCAGTGTCTGCTCTAACCAATTGGTTGAGGAAATGCATCATGATTGCGCTGTCAGCGCGTCCAGAAGACAACCGTATCCTGACGGATTGATCCCTGTAGCGGTAAGTGCGGCGTTGAAGCACCACCTTTTCGAGTTCTCCTCCTTCGACCGCAAAGATTTCGTTCCAGAATTCGTGGCATTTGTCTTCGACATCATCTGTCCAAAAAAATGCGCCGTAATTTTGGGCCTTCACGATGTATTCGTTCCACGAACTGAATTCTTGCGGCAACGACAAAATTGCGCGCGCCGCATTTAGGTAGATGGACATAGATGATGCTGTTTTTTTGGAGTGAATTGCGCACAGGGCCAGGTATTCTCGACTCCGGGTATGAGCCTGAAGGGGCCTAGTCCGGCCGTTAGAAAGGTGGTGTGGAGGGTTCCTGGATGGACGGGCAGTTGAGTGCAGATTCCGGACACCAACGCCGTACCGAGTAGCCACAGTTTCACCCCTCCACTGATTCTGGATCGTGTTTTCATGGGCGTGCTGCGACCCTCACCAAGCCACATCACAACTTCGCCGCCCCTTGAGCTTTTCCCGCATGGCGTTCAGGGCCTGTTTGTGGATCTGCGATATGCGGCCCTTGGTCAGCCCCAGCATGGTGGCGATGTGTTCAAAGGGGATCTCCTGCACATAGTGGCAGCGGATCACCACCTTTTGCTGGCTGGGCAGGGTGTCTACCAGGTTGCGCACGCGCTCTTGCAGCTGTTTGAGCTCCAGTGACTGCAGGTAGGGGATGTGGCGCGTGTCGGCGGCGTCGTCGTGGGCTTGCACCATGCTGGTGTCTTCCAGCAGCCAGGCCAGCGCCAGGCCTATGCCTACTTCGGCCAGGTGGTTCAGCAGCTTGTCTGCGCCAAAGGCGGGTTTGGCCGTGGGGGCCGTGGGGTCTTGCGCTGCGGGCGTGGCCTGCTTGATGGAGTTCAACCGGTCCTGCTTGAGCCGGGTACGCAGCGCGATCTGCTGCTGCTTTTCAGTGGTGCAGCTCAGGCCGTCCACGATGGTGCCGTGCATGCGGTGTGACGCAAAGGTCTTGAATTGCACGCCCCGCGCGGGGTCAAACCGGTCCAGCGCCTCGATCATGCCCAGGGTGGCCAGCTGCATGTATTCAGCAAATTCGATTTCGTCGTGGTAGCGCTTGGCGTAATAGGTGGCGGCCACCATGCGCGCATACGGCAGGTAATGGCAGATGAGTTCGTCGCGCGCCTGGCTGTCCTGCTGCTCGCGCGTGCGCTGCCACAGCCGGTCCAGCGCGGCCTGGTTCAGGCCGCGCGGTGGATCCGGGGGCAGCGCAGCTGCCGTGGCGTGGGGCGCCGCCGGGGTTGCAACAGGGTGATCCGCTTGCATGGCGCACCGTCAGTGAAAGCTGCCCACCAGGGCCTTGAGCAGCAGGCTCCAGCCGTCTATCAGCACAAAGACCAGGATCTTGATGGGCAGTGCCACGGTGGTGGGCGGCATCATCATCATGCCCAGCGCCATCAGCACGCTGGACACGATCAGGTCGATCAGCAAAAACGGCAAAAACACCACAAAGCCGATCTGGAAGGCCGCGCGCAGCTCCGACAGCATGAACGCGGGGATCAGCTGCACGTTGCTGATGTCGTCCATGGTGTTGGGGGGCTTGGCCTTGGACAGCTCCACCATCAGCGCCAGGTCCTGTTCGCGCGTCTGGCGCACCATGAATTCGCGCAGCGGCGCCATGCCCTTGGTGTAGCCGGCTTCCATGCTGAGCTTGCCGGCCATAAAGGGCTGCAGTGCGTCCTGGTTGATCTGCTGCAGCACCGGCGACATGGTGAACATCGTCAAAAACAGCGCCAGCCCGATCAGCACGGTGTTGGGCGGTGTCTCGGGCATGCCGATGGCGTGGCGCAGCATGGACAGCACGATGATCACCCGCAAAAAGCTGGTCAGGCACACCAGCAGCGCGGGCAGCACGGCCAGCACGGTCAGCCCCAGCACGATGCGCAGGGCCTGCGCTGTTTCAGACGTGGGGCTGGTCAGCGCGGAGATGGGCGCCTGGCCCTGCGCATGGGCGTGGCCTGCCACGGCCAGCAGGCAGATGGCCACCAACCAGGGCAAAGAACGCCAGGCCAGAGCGCGCCAGGCCAGCCACCGCCAGCCGGTGAACATGGGGCTTGGGCTGCTCATGATTCGCCGGGCGCCGGTGTGCTGGCCTGCGCCGGGGCATCCGCCACAGGTACCTCGGCCAGCAGGCAGATGCTGTGTTCGGCACAGCCTATCAACAGGCGTTTGCCTTG
>CALRYY010000040.1:0-35388 GCA_943372515.1 Ramlibacter sp. 2FC
CAGGCGGGGACCGGCTCGCGTACTGTCATGGCTGGCGCCGTGTCATTGCCGGGGTACTGTCTTGGCCGGCGCTTTGGACGCCAGCGCCGCCTGGTACGCCGCTGCGCTGTAGCCCTGCACGCGCACCTGCGGGCCCACCAGCAGCGGCACGCCACCCTTGCCTGCGCCGCTGCGCACAAATTCGGTCATGCCTTGCGGGGTGCCTATGTCCAGCGTGACGTGGGCAATGCCACGGCCGGCCAGCCAGGCCTGGGCCTGGCGGCAGTAGCCGCACCACCTGGCGGTAAACAGCCGCAGCTGGTTTGAATTGACGGGGGCATCGGGCTGTTGCTTGAGCGCGATGTTGCGCTCCATCTCGGCGCGAAACTTCAGCACATAGTCGGGCAAGGCCGTGGCGGGCAGGTGCTCAAACGACAGCTGCTTGTCCACCCGGCCTTCTGCCGGCGGCGTCTGGCTGTACACCACCTGGCCATCGGGGCCGGTGGATTTGTAGACCTTGTCGCTGGCGCCTGCAGCCCCGGACAGCACCAGCAACACGGCCAAACAGATGACCCCATGCCGGCGCCCCATGGCTCAGCCTTGCGTGCCCGCAGGTTCGCCCGGGCCACCACTGCCGCCCTCGCCCCCGCCGGGCTTGCGCCTGCGGCGGCGGCGCTTGCGCGGGGCGCCTTCAACGGCTTCACTGGCAGCGCCATCCCCCGGCTGATCATCGGCTGCGGGCCGGTCCTGGGCGGGCGCCGCCACGATACCGGCCCCCGGCTCGGCCACCGGTGGGCGCGGCGCGCGCACGCGGCGGGCGCCCTTGCCTTGTGTTTCCTCGCGCACCTGGGCCACCAGATCTTCGCGCCCTGCATCGCTGGCCAGGCTGAATTCCTGCCACCAGTCGGCCAGCACCACGTCCACCTCGCCGGCGTCGGCACGCAGGCGCATGAAGTCGAACCCCGCGCGAAAGCGCGGCTGCTCCACCAGGCCAAACGGCGTGCTGCCGGTGCGCTTTTCAAAGCGGGGCTGCATCATCCAGATTTCGCGCATGTCACCGGCCAGCTTGCCGCGGCCCGATACGTCGCCAATACGGGCGTTGAACACGTCGTCTATTGCGTCCTGCAGCGCGGGGAACGGCGGCTGGCGGTTGGCCTGGCGCTGGGCCCAACCGTCGCGCACATCGGCCCACAGCACGCAGGCCAGCAAAAAGCTGGGCGCCACGGGCTTGCCCTCGCCTACGCGGCGGTCGGTGTCCTGCAGCGCGGCTTTGACAAACATCTGCTCGGCGCGCTCCACCACCACGTCCAGCAGCGGGTAGATGCCGCGCGACAGGCCCAGTGCTTTCAGCTGCGCAATGGTGGCCAGCGCATGGCCGGTTTGCAGCAGCTTGAGCATTTCGTCAAACAGCCGGCTTTGCGGCACATCGCCCAGCAGGGGCAGCGCGGGCAGCAAGGCCTGCGCTGTCTTGGCGTCCAGCTTGAAGCCAAGCGGGTTCAGCTTGGCCGCAAAGCGCACGGCGCGGATGATGCGCACCGGGTCTTCGCGGTAGCGCGCAACCGGGTCGCCGATCATGCGCAGCAGGCGCTTTTTGGCGTCCTTGATGCCGCCGTGGTAGTCCACCACGATCTGCGTTTGCGGGTCGTAGTACATCGCGTTGATGGTGAAGTCGCGCCGGGTGGCGTCTTCGTCCTGCGGGCCCCAGACGTTGTCTCGCAGCACGCGGCCGGTGGAGTCCACGGCGTGTTTCATGCCGGCCAGCTCGTTGCGGCTGGTTTTCTCGTTGCCGGCCACCTGTTCGGCGGCGGCATTGTCCATCTGCGCGCGAAAGGTAGACACCTCGATCACCTCATGCTCGCGCCCGCGCCCGTACACCACGTGCACGATGCGAAAGCGCCGGCCGATGATGAAGGCGCGGCGAAACAGCCCCTTGACCTGCTCGGGCGTGGCGTTGGTGGCCACGTCAAAGTCTTTGGGGCGCAGGCCCACCAGCAGGTCGCGCACGGCGCCGCCCACGATGTAGGCCTCAAAACCCGCCTGCTGCAGCGTCTGCACCACGTTCACGGCGCGTTCGTCCACCAGCGTGGGGTCGATGCCGTGCACGTCATGGGCCACTTCCTCGCGCTTGCCGAAGGGGGATGCCTTGCTGCTTTTGCCCAGCAGCTTGTCGATGAATTTCTTGATCATTTATTTCTTGTCAAACAGGTCCAGTATGCGCCAGCCGCGTTCAGCCGCAATGGCGCGCAGGCGCTCGTCGGGGTTGGTCGCCACGGGCTCGTTCACCCGCTCCAGCAGGCTCAGGTCGTTGATGGAATCTGAATAAAACGTGGTGTGCACCGTGCCCCAGGCCAGGTCGCGGGCAGCCAGCCATTGTTCCACCCGCGTGACCTTGCCTTCACGGGCCGATGGCACGCCGTCGATTTCGCCGGTGATCCAGCCGTCGGCGCCGCGCGCCAGCGCCACAGCAATCAGCTCGCTCACGCCAAAGGCCTGGGCGATGGGTCGGGTGACGAATTCATTGGTGGCGGTCACGATCACCACCTGGTCGCCTGCAGCCTGGTGGCCGCGCACCAGGGCCAGCGCTTCGTCGCGCAGTTCGGGCAGCACCACGCGCTGCATGAAGCCGGCGTGCGCACGGGCCGCTGCCTCGGCACCCTTCAACCGCACGGCATCGGTAGCAAAGCGCACGTAGTCGTGGATGTCCAGCGTGCCGGCCTTGTAGTGGGCGTAGAACTCGTCGTTGCGGCGTTGGAAATCCACCGGGTCGGTCCAGCCGATGTCATTCGTATAGACGCCCCAGGAATAGTCCGAATCAATCGGCAAAAGGGTGTGGTCCAGGTCGAAAAGCGCGAGCCTGGGTTGATGGCTACTCACTCGTCCTCCAGCATCGATTTGATCAGCGGGATGGTGATCGCCCGCTTGGTCTGCAGGGCATAGCCGTCCAGTTGCTCCAGCAACTGCATCAGGCTGCCCAGATCGCGCGAAAAGCGCGTGAGCATGAAGTCCATGACCTCGTCACCCAGAAACACGCCGCGCGCGTCGGCCGCCTGGCGCAGCACGGCGCGGCGCTCGGGCTCGGTCAGCGCCTGCAGCTGGAACACATGGCCCCAGCCCAGACGGGTGCGCAGGTCTTCGCGCAGCTTCAGGCCCGCCGGCGGCAGGTCGCCAGCGGCCAGCACGCCACGCTGGTGGGTTTGCGCGTTCACAAACCAGTTGAAGGCCGCATGCTGCTGAACGGCCGTGTACAGGTGCACGTCGTCCAGCAGCACCACCGCCCAGGCATCGTTGAATTCGGGCGGCTCGGCCACCGACGGGTCCAGCCAGCCGGCGCTGGCGCCTTGTTCGCGCAATGACTCGCGCACGGCCTTGAGCAAATGGGTTTTGCCGCTGCCGCTGGCGCCCCACAGGTAGGTGGGCACGGGCGATCGGGTGGGGCTGCCGGCCCACAGCTGCAGATGGCGAAGCGCCGCCTCGTTGGGGCCGGCGCAAAAGCTGGCCAGCGTGGGGCCGGTGGCCAGGCCGATGTCCAGCGCGATCTGTTTCATGCCTGACATGGCGGGTGGACGGGGGCGTATGGGGGCATGCGGGGAACGGTGGAAGAAAGCGGGCTGTAAGACCCCTGGAACCAGGGCAAATTCTAGTCTTTGCCTCATGATGTCCTGAAATGATCGAAAGCCGTCCGCTGCCGGCTGGCCTGGCAGGCTTTCCCCTTGCAAAATCGAGGCTTCAGTCACCCAAAACCCGAAGACACCATCATGAACCCCTGTCTGCTTTTGATCGATATCCAGGAATCCTTTCGCCAGCGCCCCTATTTCACCGAACGCGACCTGCCCGCGTACCTTGCCGCGCAGAACGCCTTGATTGAAGGCTGCGTGGCGCGCGGGGTGCCGGTGGTGCGCATTTTTCATGTAGACGGCCCCAAAACACCCGGCAACGCGTTTGCGGTGGAATCGGGCCATGTGCGCCCGCTGGACGGCCTGGCCGACGTGCAGGCAGCGGCCACCTTCCACAAAAACCGCCACAGCGCGCTGGTGGGCACGGGGCTGGACGTGTGGCTCACCCAAAACGGCATTGGTCGCATCATCGTCAGCGGCATCCGCACCGAGCAATGCTGCGAGACCACAGCGCGCCATGCGTCTGACCTGGGCTTTGCGGTGGACTATGTGACCGACGCCACGCTCACCTTTGACATGCAGCATGAAGACGGCTCGCCGCTGCCCGCTGCCGACATCAAGGCCCGCACTGCCGCCGTGCTCAAGGGCCGGTTTGCCACCCTGTGCACGGTGGCCCAGGCCCTGCAGCACTGCGATGCGGTGCCCGCATGACCTTGCCGGCAGTGCCCGTGGCGGCACCCATCCATGTGCTGTTTGTCCTGCTGCCCGACAGCCTCATCCTGGACTGGGCGGGCCCGGCCGAGGCGCTGCGCATTGCCAACCAGGCGCTGATGGCACAGGGGCTGGCGCCCCGGTTTGTGCTGCAGTTTGTGAGCCCGCAGCCGCAATCCGTCAGTTCGGTCGGCGTGCGCCTGGCAGGGCTGGCACCGCTGCCCGCCGTGTTGCCAGCGCCTGCGTGGGTGGTGCTGGTGGGCCAACCCGGCCACCGCATTGCCGTGGACGGCGCAGATGCCCGCCACGCCCTGCACTGGCTGCGTGGTCTGAGGCTGACCACGGGCGTGCTGGAGCTGATCACGGTGTGCGCCGGCTCGGTGCTGGCCGCCCACGCCGGTCTGCTGGCCGGGCGCAGCGTCACCACCCACCACCACCACCTGGACGAGCTGGCCACGGTGGAGCCCGCCTGCCAGGTGGTGTCCAACCGGGTGTTTGTGGAAGATGCGCCGGTGTTCAGCAGCGCGGGCGTGACCACCGGTATCGATTTGCTGCTGCACCGCATCGGCACCGTCTGCGGGGCGGCCCTGGCCGCCCAGGTGGCGCAGACCATGGTGGTGGCCATGCGGCGCGGGCCAGGCGACCCGGAACTGTCGCCCTTTCTGGCGTACCGCGGCCACCTGCACCCGGCCCTGCACCGTGTGCAGGATGCTGTGAGCCTGCGCCCGCAGGAGGGCTGGACGGTGGCGCGCATGGCCGAAGTGGCCCACACATCACCGCGCCACCTGACACGGCTGTTCCTGGAGCATGCGGATGTGGCACCGCTGCAGTACCTGCGCCGCATCCGCCTGGCGGCCGCGCAGGCCGCGCTGGACGCGGGCATGAACGTGACACAGGCTGCGGCCATGGCAGGGTTCAGTTCGGACACACAGCTGCGGCGCACCTGGCACCGGTTTGGCCCCCAGGGCACGCCTTCGTCCCGCACGCCATCTTCCGGTACGCCTTCCTCGCGGCGGCTGCAGGCCTGATGGCCCCGGCGCTCAGCTCAGCCCGGCCCGGCGGGGGTTTCCATGGTTTCAATCAGCGCCACCTGCAGCCGGGTGTGCAGGCGCACAAACCACTTCCACAGCAGCGCGGTCACAGCAGCAGCGCACACCAGGATGCCTGCAACCCATTCCCAGGGCGGCAGGATGCTTTCGCTCAGCAGGCCAATCAGCACCAGGATGCCCACGACCGCCAGCACCGGGATCACCTCGGTCACCACACGGCGCAGTGCCGTGCCCGCGGTGCCGGTGGCCGCAGGCATCACCAGCATTTCAGCCAGCAGCATGCTCAACGCCTTGAGCTTGCGATACGTGGCAATCAGGAAAGGCAAGGAGATCAGCAGTGCCCCGCCCCAGGCCAGCGCGTCGGGCAGATCGGGGGGCGATTTGGCGGGGAAGGTGATGAGGCTGCCCGCCTCGGTCACGATGAACGCGCCGGCCACAAACACCGCAGCGACCAGTGCGCAGTTGACCAGCACCTGCAGCAGGATGCGCACGATGATCTTGCGCAGCACGGCTTCGTCGCTGCGCTTTTTCAGCGCCTTGAGCTTGGCAGGGTAGCGCGCAAACCAGTCGGCCAGGCGCTTGGGCATGGCAGCCCCCGCGCCCACCGACAACGGGTCTGACAGGCGGATGAGGTAGGGCGTGAACAGCGTGGTGACGGCCGACACCGCCACGGCAATGGGGTACAGGAAGTCGCTGGTGACCTTGAGGGTGAGGCCCAGCGACGCAATGATGAAAGAAAACTCGCCAATCTGCGCCAGCCCCATGCCCACCTTCAGCGAGGTGCGCCCGTCGTTGCCCGACAAAAAGGCCCCGGCGCTGCAGGCAATGACCTTGCCCAGCACCACGGCCGTGGTGATCAGCGCGATGGGGCCGGCGTACTTGAACAGCACGTTCAGATCCAGCAGCAGTCCGATAGACACAAAAAAGATGGCGCTGAACATGTCTTTGAGCGGCTCGGTCAGGCGCTCGATGACCTTGAGCTCGCGCGACTCGGCCATGACCGCACCGATGATGAACGCGCCCAGGGCCACGCTGTAGTCCAGCTTGATCACCAGCAGGCAAAAGCCAAAACACAGGCCCAGCACGGTGATCAGCAGCATCTCCGAGCTCTGGAATGTGGCCACATAGGCCAGCAGGCGCGGCACGATCAGGATGCCCAGCACCAGCGCCACCACCATGAACAGTGACAGCTTGCCCAGCGTGGTGAATACGGCCGGTGCGTCCACCTGGCCCGTGGTGGCTATGGCCGACAGCAGGGCAATCATGGCAATGGCCAGGATGTCTTCGACGATCAGGATGCCGAAGATCAGCTGGGCGAACCGTTCGTTTTTGAGCTTCAGCTCGTCCAGCGCCTTGACGATGATGGTGGTGGACGAAATGGACAGGATGGCGCCCAGAAAGATCGAGTCCATGCGGCCCCAGCCAAAGTACTGGCCGATCCAGTAGCCGACGAACAGCATCACTCCGATCTCGACGACCGCGGCCACCACCGCCGTCAGGCCCACGCTGGCCAGCTTGCGCAGGCTGAATTCCAGCCCCAGCGCAAACAGCAGGAACACCACGCCCAGCTCGGACAGCGTGCGGATGGTGGCTTCGTCCTGGATCAGGGCAAACGGCGGGGTGTGCGGGCCGATGATCACCCCCGCCAGGATGTAGCCCAGCACCACAGGTTGCTTCAGGCGGTGGAACACCAGCGTCACCAGCCCCGCGATCAGCATGATCACGGCAAGGTCCTGGATGAAGTCGGCGTGGTTCATATCCGCTCGAGCTTACCGTGGGTGCCACGCCAGTCGTTGCTTTGCTACAAATATCCTAGCGGCTCGCACAGGCCCGCTATGGACTTTCGGGCTAACTTGTACCAAACTGTATCTCCTGTCGCAATTCTGGAGCGTCCCGATGCCGGTTATCGCAGTGGTCAACCGCAAGGGTGGCAGTGGCAAAAGCACACTGGCCGCCCACATTGCGGTGTGGTGCGCGCGCCAGGGGCATTCGGTCATGCTGGGCGACGTGGACCGCCAGCAGTCCAGCCGCACCTGGCTCAAGCGGCGCGACCCGGCCCTGCCGTCGGTCGCCCCCTGGGCGCTGGACCAGAAAAACGTCATGCGCGTGCCCACCGGCATCACCCACGTGGTGCTGGACACCCCGGGCGGCCTGCACGGCTTTGAGCTCGCCCGCGTGGTGATGTTTGCCGACGCGATCATCATGCCGGTGTGCCATTCGGTGTTTGACCGTGAATCGGCAGCCGCCTGCCACGCCGAACTCATGGCCCTGCCCCGCGTGGCCAGCGGCCGCTGCAGGCTGGCCACCGTGGGCATGCGCATTGACGGTCGCACTTCTGCCGGGCAGGTCCTGCGCGACTGGTCCACCGGGCTCAAGCTGCCGTTTCTGGGCGTGCTGCGTGAAACCCAGGTGTATGTGCGCTGCCTGGAGCGCGGTTTGACGATTTTTGACCTCACGCCCAGCCAGGCCGCAGCCGATCTGGTGCAGTGGCAGCCCATCCTGGAATGGATGACGCCGCTGTTGAACCCGGTGCAGGCGGCCAACGACCCCACGCCGGTAACACGTGCTGTGCCGGTCACCCGCGCTGCGCCAGCAGCCCGGGCAGCGCCGGCCACTCGACACGCGGTCCATGTGGCAGGTGCGCCTTCTCGCCTGGGCAATTCGCGGCCGGCCAGCCTGATGCCGGCCCAGGAATCATTGGTGCATGGCGGGCGCCTGTCGGCGTTTGCGGCGTCTACCCGGCCGGCGGCGGTGCCCGCACAGCCGGTCAACCGCCCGTCGCTGCCCCGCGCCGCCAACCCGGCTGACGCGCAGCAGATACCGCAGTTCCTGAAGCGCGGCGGCTAGCTGCGCAGCGCCTAGTTCATCTCGCGACGCAGCGCGGCCACGCGGTCAGCCATGGCGTCGATGTCCAGCGCCTCCTGGGCATGCACCAGGTAGGTCTCCAGGTCCACCACCGCCAGCGCCGTATGACCCTGCTCGGCATGCGCCAGGCCCCGGTCGCGGTATTCAGACCAGGCATCAGGCAGCAACACCACCAGCCGGTTCTGCACCGCTATCAGGCGTTGCCAGTCCTCCTGCGTGCGGTGGATTTCCTTGAGGTTGCGCAGCATGCGCGCAATGATGTCGCGCGCCGGCGCGGCCTGCAGGTACAGGCCCAGCGGTACCTCAAATTCGTCCACCAGGCCGCTTCGCCGCTTGAACGGCTCCAGCCGCTCGGACAGGTCCTCGCGGCTCAATGACTGGCCGGTGAACGGGTCGATCACCACCTGGCCCTTGGGCAGGTTGACCTTGGCCATGAAATGCCCCGGAAAGCCCACGCCGCGCGCATGCAGGCCCAACCCCTGTGCCAGCTCGATCCACAGCACGGCCAGCGAGATGGGGATGCCCCGGCGCGTGCGCAGCACGGCGTTCAGGTAGCTGTTGTCGGGGTCGTAATAGTCGTTGACGTTGCCGCCAAAGCTCAGGTCGCGAAAGAAAAACTGGTTGAGCGTGCGCAGGCGGTGCAGCGGTGCGGCGTCGGCGGGCAGGCGGCGTTTAAGACGGGCCAGCAGCTGGTCCACATCGCCCAGCACCTGCTGCACGTCCAGGTCGGGGTATTCATCCTGCGCCAGGCTGACAGCCGCCTCAAGCAGGGGGAAGTGGTCATCACTTTGCACGAGCGAGGCAAAGTACTCAAGCGGGGTGGGCGTGCTGACGCTGAAGCTCATGGGTATTTGTAGTGGACTGCGCGCCGGGCGTCAACCCGCAGGGCATTTCGCTGGGGTTCAGCGGCGCATCAACTGCCGCAGCTTCAGGCCCGCAGCCAGCAGCGCCGTGAAGTAAAGTGCAATGCCGCCCGCAATCATCAGTGCCAGCAGACCGGCCCGCTTGAAGCCCTGCGCACGCAGCTCGATCCAGGGAAACGCCTGCGCACCCCACATCAAAAACACAGCCAGCAGCGCGCTGGCCGCCACCACCTGCAGGCCGAACACCCACCAGCCGGGCGCAGGCCGGTAGCTGCCCCGGCGCAGCAGCCCCACCAGCAGCCAGGCCGCGTTGATCATGGCGCCCAGACCGATGGACAGCGCGAGCCCGGCATGCTTAAGCAGCGGCACCAGCGCGATGTTCAGCAGCTGGGTGATCACCAGCACGGCAATGGCAATGCGCACCGGCGTGCGGATGTCTTGCGCGGCGTAAAAGCCCGGCGCCAGCACCTTGATGGCGATCAGCCCCAGCAGCCCGGCGCCATAACCCGCCAGCGCCAGCGACACCTGAAACACATCGCTGTCCTTGAACGCACCGTAGTGGTAGAGCGTGGCCACCAGCGGCGTCGAGAAGGTCAGCAGCGCAACAGAGGTCGGCACGGCCAGCAGCACCACCAGCCGCAGGCCCCAGTCCAGCAGGTCTGAATAGCGCTGCGAATCGTCGGCGGCGCGGGCAGACGCCAGCTGAGGCATCAGCACCACCCCCAGCGCCACGCCCAGCAGTGCAGTGGGGAATTCCATCAACCGGTCGGCGTAACCCAGCCAGCTGACGCTGCCCGTGGCCAGCCACGACGCAATCTGGGTGTTGATCATCAGCGATATCTGCGCCACGCCCACGCCCAGCAGCGCCGGCAGCATGAGCCGGGTGATGTTGCGCACGCCCTTGTCGCCCCAGGCGTTGCGCAGTGTGGTCCAGCCCAGGCCAATGCGCGGCAGCAAGCCCAGGCGGTGCAGCGCCGGGATCTGCACGCCCAGCTGCAGCAAGCCACCCACCATGACGCCGCCCGCCATGGCATAGATGGGCGGGATGCCGTGTGACGCGAACCAGGGCGCGCCCCACCAGGCTGCGGCGATCATGGCCACATTCAACAACACGGGCGTGGCTGCCGGCACGGCAAAGCGCCGCCAGGTGTTCAGCACGCCGGCCGACAGCGCCACCAGCGACATGCAGGCGATGTAGGGGAACATCCAGCGCGTCATGAGCACGGCCGCCTCAAAACCCTGGGGGTCCTGCTTCAGGCCGCTGGCCAGCGCCCAGACCAGGACAGGTGCGGCGGCGACCCCCACCACGCAGGTCACAAGCAGCGCCCAGACCAGCACCGTGGCCACCGCGCTGATCAGGCGATGGGTGGCTTCGTCGCCGTTTTTCTCGCGTGACGCAGCCAGCACGGGCACAAAAGCCTGGCTGAAAGCGCCCTCGCCAAACAGGCGGCGCAGCAGGTTGGGGATGCGAAAGGCGATGTTGAAAGCGTCGGTCAGGGCGCTGGCGCCAAAGGCCGACGCCATGAGCAGTTCGCGGGCCAGCCCCGTGACACGCGAGGCCAGGGTCAGCAACGAGACGGTAGAAGCGGCTTTGAACAGGCTCACCGGCGCAGTGTAGCTGGTCTATAATGGAAGGCTTTGCTGGCATCATCCTCAGACACCAAGGAACCAAACAATGGCATCAGCCAAACCCAAAAAGAAGAACCCGCGCCTGGCGTCGGGCCGTAAACGCGTCCGCCAGGACACGAAACTCAACGCCGCGAACACCTCGCTGCGCTCCAAATACCGCACCGCCGTCAAGAACGTCGAAAAGGCTGTTGCCGCTGGCGACAAGACCAAAGCGACCGAGGCGTTTGCCAAAGCCCAATCCATTGTGGACACCGTGGCCGACAAGGGCATTTTCCACAAGAACAAGGCGTCTCGCGACAAGAGCCGCCTGTCTGCCAAGGTGAAAGCCCTGGCAACCGCCGCCGCCTGACGCCTCAGGCAAACAGCCCGGGTTGAATTTCAACCCGCCGTTTGAAACGGGTGCGCTGCCAGCAAAAGTGAAAAACCGCCTTCGGGCGGTTTTTTCATTTCCGGGGTCCGTTTAAATGCCACTTCCACGCGGCAAAAAGGCGCGCCACCGGTGGCATACCCACACCCGGCTTCGCGGCAGGCGGTGGCCGGCGGGGGCGATCTCTGAGGCGGCGAGGAGCGCAGATTCGGGGTTGGCGCGCTTTAGCGCGCTTCGTTTCTAGCTCGCCGCGGCTGTTCGAGCGCAGCGCGCAGCGCGTAGCGAGTTCTGCGGCGCAACCCCGAATCGAGCACCACAGCGCAGTCGAAGCGAAGCGTAGACCGCCGAAGTGTGAGCCCCCGCCGGGCACCGCCTGCCGCGAAGCGGCGAGAGAGAAAATCTAAGCCTTGCTATCAGGCACCAAGCAAGCCTCAGCCACCTGCAAATCGTTGTCCCGGGCGAAATTCAGGCAAAAGTCCCAGGCCATGGGCTCCATGTCGCGCAGCTCGCGGTTGACCACCACGCATTTCACGCCATTGATCACGGTAGGAACGCACCAGGGCGAATACCCCAGATGGCTGCCCGGCTGCGCACCGCCGGGGCGAAACGAACTCATGACGCCGGCCAGCCGCTCGGCCCAGTCGCTGGGGCGAAAAGTCTTGCCGTCCCGGGTCAGGCCCTGGATGAAGACTTCTTTGGCGGAGCTGGAAACCATCGGGTAGAGGCGGTCTGTAGAGGGGCGACAACGCCAGGATCACTGATGTTGCAATGCACAAGTATTCTATCTTATATAAGAGTTGGGAACTGTCAGTCCGCTGTCGAAGGGCCGCCGCCATGCACCGGTTCAGGCATCGCTTTGATGCGGAATTGTCAAAAACCAAAGCAAGTCGTGCGCCTAAAATCGCGTCTCAACGGCCCATCTCGTTGGGCCGCTTTGTTTTTCCGGAGTATCCATGACCGCCCTGATCGAAGCTTCTTCGCCGCACACCATGAACACCTACGGCCGCGTGCCCATTGCGCTGTCGCACGGCCAGGGCGCCCGCGTGTGGGACGTGAACGGCAAGCAGTACCTGGACGGCCTGGGCGGCATCGCGGTCAATACCCTGGGCCACAACCACCCCAAACTGGTGCCCGCGCTGCAGGACCAGATCGCCAGGATCATCCACAGCTCCAACTACTACCACGTGCCCAACCAGGAAAAGCTGGCCGCCAAGCTGGTGGAGCTGTCGGGCCTGACCAATGTGTTCTTCTGTTGCACCGGGCTGGAGGCCAACGAGGCGGCTCTGAAGCTGGCGCGCAAATACGGCCACGACAAGGGCATTGAGCGCCCCGAGATCGTGGTCTATGAGAAAGCCTTTCATGGCCGCAGCATTGCCACCCTGTCGGCCACCGGCAACGAAAAGGTTCAAAAGGGCTTTGGCCCCCTGGTGGAGGGCTTCATCCGCGTGCCGCTGAACGACATCGAGGCCCTGAAAAAGGCAACCGAAGGCAACCCCAACGTCGTGGCCGTGTTCTTTGAAACCATCCAGGGCGAAGGCGGCGTGAACCCCATGCGCGTCGAGTACCTGAAGCAGGTGCGCGAGCTGTGTGACCAGAAAGACTGGCTGCTGATGATCGACGAAGTGCAGTGCGGCATGGGCCGCACCGGCAAATGGTTTGCCCACCAATGGGCAGGCATCAAGCCGGACGTGATGCCGCTGGCCAAGGGCCTGGGCTCGGGCGTGCCGATCGGCGCGGTCGTGGCTGGCCCCAAGGCGGCCAACATCTTCCAGCCCGGCAACCACGGCACCACCTTTGGCGGCAACCCGCTGGCCATGCGCGCCGGGGTCGAGACCATCCGCATCATGGAAGAAGACGGCTTGCTGGACAACGCCGCCACGGTGGGCGCCCACCTGAAGGGCGCGCTGGCGCGTGAGTTGGGCGGTTTGAAGGGGGTGAAAGACATCCGCGGCCAGGGCCTGATGATCGGCGTGGAGCTGGACCAGCCCTGCGGCGTGCTGACCACCCGCGCGGCTGAAGCGGGCCTGTTGATCAGCGTCACGGCCGACAGCGTGATCCGGCTGGTGCCCCCGCTGATCCTGACGGTGGCCGAAGCCGACGAGATCGTGTCCATCCTGGCACCCCTGGTCAAACAATTCCTGACGGAATGAGCATGGCTTCACCTATCCGGCACTACCTGCAGTTCAGCGACTTCACGGCGGACGAATACGCGTGGCTGTTTGAGCGCGCGGCCCTCATCAAGAAGAAGTTCAAGGCTTACGAAAAATACCACCCGCTGGCCGACCGCACGCTGGCGATGATCTTTGAAAAGGCGTCCACCCGCACACGCGTGAGCTTTGAAGCAGGCATGTACCAGCTGGGTGGCAGCGTGGTGCACCTGACGACCGACGGCAGCCAGCTGGGCCGCGCCGAGCCGATTGAAGACAGCGCCAAGGTCATCAGCCGCATGGTGGACCTGGTGATGATCCGCACCTTCGGCCAGGACAAGATCGAGCGCTTTGCCGAACATTCGCGCGTGCCGGTCATCAACGGCCTGACCAACGAATTCCACCCTTGCCAGATCCTGGCAGACATCTTCACCTACATCGAGCACCGCGGCTCGATCAGCGGCAAGGTGGTGGCCTGGGTGGGCGACGGCAACAACATGGCCAACACATGGCTGCAGGCCGCCGAGCTGCTGGGCTTTACCGTGCATGTGAGCACGCCCAGCGGCTACGAGGTGGACCAGGACGTGGCGGGCATCCGCAGCGCCGACAGCTACAAGGTCTTCAAGGACCCCATGGACGCCTGCCGTGGCGCCGACCTGGTCACCACCGACGTGTGGACCAGCATGGGCTACGAGGCCGAGAACGAAGCGCGCAAAAAGGCATTTGCCGACTGGTGCGTGGACACCGAGATGATGAAGGTGGCCAAGCCCGACGCCCTGTTCATGCACTGCCTGCCCGCGCACCGTGGCGAAGAGGTCGAAGCCGACGTGATCGACGGCCCGCAATCGGTGGTGTGGGACGAGGCTGAAAACCGGATGCACGCGCAAAAGGCGCTGATGGAGTTTTTGTTGCTGGGCCGCGTTACCTGAACCACACCTGCTGCGCCGGCGTGACCTGCGCGGCGAAATCGGCGTAGCCGGGGATGCGGGTGCGAAATTCGCTGTAGCGGTTGCCGTGCGGCTCGCGCACCACGTCGGTGAACGGCAGCACCCGCTCGGCAAAGGCACCGTCAAAGCGGTTCCAGCCGCCCTCGCCCATGCGCTGCACTGCATCAAACTGGTCTTCGCAGATCACCTGGATGGCGGATTCCGCAAAGCTCCAGCGCGGGCACCACATGGCCGTCCAGCCCGCCGTGCGGCCCATCAGAAAGCCCTGCATGCGCCGGGTCAGCACATAGGCGTCGGACTCGATATGGATGATGCGGGAGCAGCCATAGTGCCGGGCCACGGCCACAGAATGCACAAAGCTGCGCCACCAACCTGGAAAGCGTCGCCCGGGCTGCAAGCCCAGGTGGTCTTCAAAGCGCACCCTCAGCGCCATCCCGGGCGCCGCAGGCAACGCTGCCGAAGCGGCCACCGTTTGCACGTCGTGCGCAGGCGGTTGCCAGGGTGAGGCGTCGTCCATCAGGCAAAACAGCACAGCCCCCCAATGCAGCGCGCCGTGATGGCCCAGCCAGCGCTGGTAGCGCGCCGCCCATTCACCGGGGCCGGCGACGTAGCTTGTGCAGAAAACCAGGGTTTCGAATGGCGGCATGGCTGGACACATACCAGGACAATAGGCGGACCACCAATATAGTCCGCCCATGGTCACCACCCCATCTGCCTGCCTGAGCTGCGGCGCCTGCTGCGCGGGCTTTCGCGTGGATTTTTCTGTTCACGAATCAGAAGAGCACGGCGGCTGTGTGCCCGCCGGGCTGTCGGTCCCGGTCACCGAGGGCATCTTGCGCATGCGCGGCACCGACCACGCCCGCCCCCGCTGCGCGGCCCTGACCGGCCAGGTCGGCCTGCAGGCCGCCTGCGGCATTTACGAGTGGCGGCCCTCGCCCTGCCGCGAGTTTGAAGAGGGCAGCGACGCCTGCGCCCGGGCCCGCTCGCGCCATGGTTTGCCCCCGCTGGAAAGCCACATGCTTTAAGCCTGAAGTATTTTCAGGAGCTGTTGGAAATAACCGACACCACGGTTTTTCAGGGCGGTGCAAACTCATCGCCCATGACACGCCCGCCACAGCAGATATGGGACATCTCCCCGCCCGTGCAACCCGGCTCGCCGGTGTTTCCGGGCGACACACCCTACCAGCAGCAGTGGGCCGCCAGCATCGGCCCGGGCTGCCCCGTGAACGTCAGCAGCATGACGCTGTCGCCCCATGTGGGCGCGCACGCGGATGCACCGCTGCACTACGAACCGCAGGGCCACGCGATCGGCGCACTTGAGCTGGCGCCGTACCTGGGCCCCTGCCGTGTGATCCATGCCATGGGCTGCGGCCCGCTGGTGCAGTGGCAGCACCTGGAACACGCTCTGACAGCGTTGCCCGCACGTGTGCTGGTACGCACTTATGCGCGTATGCCGGTGGACCGCTGGGACGCAGCCCTGAGCGCCTTTGCCCCCGACACCGTGGAACGCCTCGCCGCACTGGGCGTGACGCTGATCGGCATTGACACCGCCAGCATCGACCCCGCCGACAGCAAGACGCTGGACAGCCACCAGGTGATCCGGCTGCGCAACATGCGCGTGCTGGAAAACCTGGTGCTGGACGACGTGCCGGAGGGCGACTACGAGCTCATCGCCCTGCCCCTGAAACTGATGACGGCAGATGCGTCGCCCGTGCGCGCAATCCTGCGCGAACTCTCGCCACCCCAGAGCCCTCCTTAAAAGCCTATGACCACCCTGCAAGACTGCCGCGCGCTCGACGCGCAAGACCCGCTGCGCGCGCTGCGCGATCTGTTCACCATTGCGCCTGACGTGATCTACCTGGACGGCAATTCGCTGGGTGTCATGCCCACGGCGGCGCCTGCAAGGGTGGCCGCCGCCGTGACGCAGGAATGGGGCAATGGCCTGATCCGCAGCTGGAACACTGCGGGCTGGTTCCAGCTGCCGCAGATGTTGGGCGACAAGATCGCGCAGCTTGTCGGTGCAAAACCAGGCGAAGTGGTGGCCACCGACAGCACCTCCATCAACCTGTACAAGGTGCTCAGCGCGGCGCTGAACATCGCCGCGCAGGACGCGCCGCATCGCAAGCTGATCGTGAGCGAGCGCAGCAACTTCCCGACTGACCTGTACATCGCTGAAGCATTGTGCAAGGAGCGCGGACTGCGCCTGCAGCTGGTCGAGCCCGAAGAGATCCATGCCGCGCTGACGCCGGATGTGGCCGTGCTGATGCTCACGCACGTGAACTACCGCACCGGCGCCATGCACGACATGGCTGCCGTGACCGCCGCCGCGCATGCTGCGGGCGCGCTGACTGTGTGGGACCTGGCCCACAGCGCCGGCGCCGTGCCGGTAGACCTGAACGGTGCCGATGCCGATTTCTCGATCGGCTGCGGCTACAAATACCTCAACGGCGGCCCCGGCGCCCCGGCCTTCGTCTGGGTCAACCCCCGCCATGCCGAACGCTTCTGGCAGCCGCTGGCCGGCTGGTGGGGCCACGCCGCACCGTTCGAATTCACGCCCGACTACCGGCCCGCGCCGGGCATCACCCGCTACCTGTGCGGCACGCAGCCGATCCTGAGCATGACTGCGCTGGACTGCGGGCTGGACACCCTGCTGGCTGCGCAGCCGCTGGGTGGCATGGCGGCATTGCGCACCAAGTCGCTGGCGCTGACCGACCTGTTCATGGCGCTGGTGGAAGAGCGCTGCGCGGGCCATGGCCTGCGCATGGTCACACCGCACACCCATGCACTGCGCGGCTCGCAGGTGTGCGTCTCCAGAGACGAGGGCGCATATGCGATGGTGCAGGCCCTGATCGCGCGCGGCGTCATTGGCGACTACCGCGCCCCAGACATCCTGCGCTTTGGCTTCACGCCGCTGTACATCGGGTTTGAGCAGGTGTGGAATGCCGTGGAGCAGTTGAAACAGGTACTGGACACGGGCGAATGGCAGCGCCCCGAGTTCAACCAGAAACATGCGGTGACGTGATGACTGGCAAACCTGAACACATCGTGCATGAGGAAAAGGCCAAGCTCGACTTCAGCCGAGACATGAGCTATGGCGACTACCTGCAGCTGGACGCCATCCTGAGCGCGCAAAAGCCCCTGTCGCCCGACCACAACGAGATGCTGTTCATCATCCAGCACCAGACCAGCGAGCTGTGGATGAAGCTGATGCTGCACGAGCTGCGCGCGGCCATGGCCTGCGTGGCCGGTGACGAGCTGGGCACGGCCTTCAAGATGCTGGCGCGCGTGAGCAAGATCATGGAGCAGCTGGTGCACGCCTGGGACGTACTGGCCACCATGACGCCACCCGAATACAGCGCCATACGCCCCTACCTGGCGAACTCCAGCGGCTTTCAGAGCGCGCAGTACCGCTGTATTGAATTTGCCCTGGGCAACAAGAACGCCGCCATGCTCAAGCCCCATGCCCACCGCCCCGACCTGTTGGCCATGGTGCAGGCCGCGTACGAGGCGCCGTCGCTGTATGACGAGGCGCTGCGCCTGCTGGCGCGGCGTGGCCTGGGCGTGCCCGTCAGCCATACGCAGCGGCAATGGACCCTGCCCTACGCCGAAAGCGATGCAGTGGAACAAGCCTGGCTGGTCGTGTACCGCGACCCCAAACAGTACTGGGACCTGTACCAGCTGGGCGAAGAGCTGACCGACCTGGAAGACGCCTTTCGCCTGTGGCGCTTCAGGCACGTGACCACGGTGGAACGTGTGATCGGCTTCAAGCGCGGCACCGGCGGAACCGGCGGCGTGAGCTACCTGCGCAAGATGCTGGACGTGGTGCTGTTCCCGGAGATCTGGAAGCTGCGCACCAACTTGTAGGCTCACCCGATTCTGAGTTCTTCCTTAGCCCTCAGTGTCCTGATCGAGAGTAACGTCATAGCGGGCTCGCCTTTGCTCAACGTAAAAATGCGGCGACATGGGTGCATTCAAGACGGCAAGGTGCGCCTTGATTTCGCGTTCAATCTGCGCAGGAGTTTCTGATCGGGGTTGGCATTTGTCAGCCCAAGAGCGCCCAGGATGCAGTACGTCCCACTTGGGCCGCATGCCGCCGTACCGTCCCTTGCCTGGATCGTGGTTGCCAAACCCGTCGATCAAGGTGTTCCAGACAGGCGCGAACTTGGCAATTAACAATGACTCGCCAAGGGGAATCCAGATGTCGTCAACGACGAGATAACGGCAAAGAAAATCCTCAATATCCAGATTCGCGCACAAGGAGATGCTTTCCGCGTGTTCCTTGAGACGCCCAAAGAGCGCCCTGGACTTTGTACCCTCTGGCGCAGCGGAACCTTTGCGCCCGCCAGCAGGGATTGCTTTACCCACATAGATCGGGGCCACCGGGTCAGCGTCTTGATTTTGCTCGGCTATCTTTCCATAGGCCGAGAAGCTGCCCCTGTAGTAGATCGCGTAGATGCCCGCTCCGTGGAAACTCCGCAATCCGCCTAACGGATGAGGCTTGCGGCCAAGCATGGCCTCGGCAACACTCGCACCGAGGTTTTTCTTGTCCAGCGGGTTGTACGGAGTTGGGTCGCTCATGCCAAGCTCATCACCCGTTCAATGGCCTGTTGCGCCGACAGAGTACTGCGTACATCTTCGGCAAGCAGGTGTTCAGCCACACTCGCGGCGACCGCATGGCCCAAGGTCACGGGAACTGCGTTACCCAGTTGACGCATTGCTTCTGTCCACGACCCGTGGAATGCGTAGCTGTCTGGAAATGTCTGCAAACGGGCCGACTCCCGAACTGAAAAATAACGGAAGCTGCCATCGGCCCTGACCATCATGTTCTCGCCGCCTGGCACGCCATGATCCCCCGCCTTGAGCGTCTTGGCCGGAAGGTCCAAAGGGCTTCCTGTATGACCGGGGTACGCCTTGGCGCCGGGCTGAAATCGGTGGTTCAACGCATCTCCCGCAGACCTTTCCGGGTCCGTCAGCCCTGTCAAGGCGTCGCGAACTGTCATCCAGGGCTGACGTGTGGGCTGCAAGCCCAAACCCCGCAGTCTGGCAATCAACGTCGCCTGAGCTTCTGGCATTGCGGGGCGTCTGCGGACAGAAACATTGTGCCGCTCCCAATACTCACCCGTAATCCATTGGTCATGCAACATGGCATCCAGCGAATGTGTTTCACGGGGGAACGACCAGCCCGCCCCGACATCAGAGCGGAAGCCAACGATAAAGACACGTTCACGCTTTTGCGGCACCCCGTAGTTTGCGGCATTTACAAGTGTCGCAACAAGGTTGTAGCGCAGCCCACTGGGGCCATTGCGCTTGGCCGTCTTGACCTGCTGAAGACGCTGGGCATGATCGCCCCAGCTCTCGTCAGGCTTGCGGCTCACTTCGGGAAATTGAAGCTGGGTGAGGATGTACTGGTAATAGTTATGAAATGACGACCGCGTCAGGCCCTTGACGTTCTCAACAATGAAGGCCCGTGGCTTCAACCTCCTGATCACGTCCACGGTCACAGGAAACATATCGCGCTCGTCACGAAACGCTTTGTGTTTGCCACCCATAGAGAACGGCTGGCACGGGGGACCGCCCGCTACCAGGTCCAGCTTGCCCTCAAGCGCCTGGCAATCGAAGCCCTGAATCCAGGTGCGAACGTCACCTTCCACAACAGGCCAATCCTTCACGATCGGATTGCCGAGCTCTTGATTCTGGCGCACGGTATCGCATGCCCATTGATCCCACTCCACGACCGAGTGCGAACGGAACCCCGCAAGCGACACACCCATTGCCAAGCCACCAGCGCCAGCGAACAGCTCAATCGATGAAAGCGACATCAGTCAAATCTCCAGAAACACCATGTCCGAACAGCGTCGATTATGCCGAGGCCAGAATCAACTTGACGCCCATATCAAGTCATCACCTGCCGAATCAGCGTCTTCAAATCACCCGCGGTACAGCCAGGGCACATCCAGGACGCGCGGCCCCAAAAGCCTCAGCGACAAGTCGCGCCCGGCCTGCAGCGCCGCTGTGGCGTGGAATATCCGCCCGTTGCGCTGCGCCCGGGCCTGCACGCGCGCCACCCGCTGCCAGCGGTTCAGCGCATAGCGGCGCAATGCCAGCGGCACATCCAGCGCAGCTGTGCCGGTCATGGCCAGCAGGCTGCCGAGCTCCGCCGCGTCTTCTATCGCCATGCCGGCGCCCTGCGCCAGGTAGGGCAGCATGGGGTGCGCGGCGTCGCCCAACAGTGCCACACGGCCGCGCACCATGGCTTCGGCGCCAGCGACCGGCCCGCGTGCGTTCAGCACCCACAGCCGCCAGTGCGGTATGGCCTGCACCAGATCGCGTACGGCGGCACAGGTGACGCCCATGGCCGCCTGCAGTTCGGCCGTCACGCCAGCCTGGTCCCAGTCCTGCGGCTCGCCTCGGGGCCGGCCCTGCACGATGGCCACCACGTTCAGCAGTTCGCCCCGGCGCACCGGGTAGGCCACCACGTGCAAGCGCGGGCCCAGCCAGGCCGTCACATGCTGGCTGCGCAGCGCCGCTGGCAACGCCTGCTGCGCCACCAGCGCGCGGTAGGCCACATGGCCACTGGGCGTGGCCAGGCCGTCGCCCAGCACCTGCTGGCGCACCGTGCTCCACACGCCATCCGCGCCCACCAGCAGGTCGCCCGCTACCTCCAGGTCCGCCGCCAGCGACAGCGTGACGCAGCCGGCGTCCTGGCGCACTGCACGCACCGGGCAGCCGGTTTTGAGGCTCACCCGGGGGTCGTGCGCCAGCGCCCCCAGCAGCACACCATGCAGGTCGGCCCGGTGGACGGTGCAGTACGGCGCGCCGTAGCGCTGCGCCATGCCGGGATTCAACGCCAGGGTGGCCAGTTCAAGGCCGCTGACGGCATTGCGCACCGACAGCTGCACAGGCCGCGCCACCACCGCGTCCAGCGCGCGGCCCAGCCCCCAGCCCTGCAACCGCCGTACTGCATTGGGGCCCAATTGCACCCCGGCGCCTACTTCGCTGAACACCGCTGCCTGCTCGTAAAGGCGCACGTCACACCCCGCACGCGCGCAGGCCAATGCAGCCGCAAGGCCGCCAATGCCGCCGCCTGCGATCAGGGCGTGTGTCATCACGCCGTCAGCAGCTGACGCAGCACAAACGGCAGGATGCCGCCATGCCGGTAGTAGTCCACCTCGATCGGCGTGTCGATGCGCAGGATGACCTCGATCTCATCGCGTGTGCCATCGGCACGGGTAACGACCAGCCTGGCCACACTTTGCGGCTTCAGATCCGGCGCGGGAATCACATCCACCAGTTCGTCACCGGTCAGGCGCAGGGTCTGCCAGGTGTCGCTGCCCTTGAACTGCAGCGGCAGCACGCCCATGCCCACCAGGTTGCTGCGGTGGATGCGCTCAAAGCTCTTGGCCACCACGGCCTTGATGCCCAGCAACTGCGTGCCCTTGGCCGCCCAGTCGCGACTCGACCCGGTGCCGTATTCCTCCCCCGCAAAGATCACGGTGGGGCGGCCCTCGGCCATGTACTTCATGGCGGCGTCGTAGATGAACATCTTGTCGGCCTGGCCCGCTGCGTTGCGGTACAGCGTCACGCCGCCCTCCTCGCGCGAGCCGTCTGCGCCCGCCGGGATCATCAGGTTCTTGATGCGCACGTTGGCAAAGGTGCCGCGCATCATCACGTCGTGGTTGCCGCGGCGCGCGCCGTAGCTGTTGAAGTCGGGCTTCATGACGCCGTTGGCCAGCAGCCACTGGCCCGCTGGCGAGCTTTCCTTGATGGAGCCGGCCGGCGAGATGTGGTCGGTGGTGATGGAGTCGCCAAACAGCGCCATGATGCGCGCGCCCTGCACGGTCACGGCACCGCCCTGCGCTGCTGCAGGCTCCATGGTGAAGTCGGCAAAAAACGGCGGCTCGGCAATGTAGGTGCTGCGCGGCCAGGTGTAGGCATCGCCGCGCACGCCCTTGATCTTCTCCCACAGCTTGCCGGGTTCGGTCTTGACCTTGGCGTAGTTCTCGCGAAAGGCCTTGCCATTCATGGCGAACTTCATGAGCTTGTGGATTTCGTCACTGGTCGGCCAGATGTCGCCCAGGTACACATCCTTGCCGCCTTTGCCCTTGCCCACCGGCTCGGTCATCAGGTCCGTCAATACCGTGCCGGCAATCGCATAGGCCACCACCAGCGGGGGGCTTGCCAGGAAGTTGGCCTTGAGGTTGGGGTGGATGCGTGCCTCGAAGTTGCGGTTGCCCGACAGCACGGCCGCGCACACCAGGTCGCTCTGGGTGATGGCCTCGTTGATCTCGGGCGTGAGGTCGCCGGCGTTGCCGATGCAGGTGGTGCAGCCGTAGCCGGCCAGCGCAAAGCCCAGCTTTTCCAGGTAGGGCATGAGGCCTGTTTGCGTGAGGTATTCGGTCACGATGCGCGAGCCGGGCGCCAGCGACGTCTTGATGTGCGGCTGCACCTTCAGGCCCGCTTCTACCGCCTTTTTGGCCAGCAGCCCGGCGGCCAGCAGCACGCTGGGGTTGGAGGTGTTGGTGCAGCTGGTGATCGCCGCAATCAGCACATCGCCGTTGCCGATGGTGATGCCTTTGGACGTCTTGACCGGCGCGGATGCTTCAGACTGCGCGGCCGCCAGCTTGGGCTTGTTGCTTTCCATTTCACCCATGGTGCGTGACGCGCCTTCGGGTAACGGCGGGTTGTCGGGCACTTTGGGTGCGGGCGTGTCGCCAGACGGGTGCACCAGGTGCCGGGTGAGCAGCACTTCAGCGTCCTGGTTGAAGCCGTTGTCGGCCGCCGGCTTGCTGAACAGCGACGTGAATTGCTGCGCCACACGGCCCAACTCAATGCGGTCTTGTGGCCGCTTGGGGCCGGCCAGGCTGGGCGTCACGTCGCCCAGGTCCAGCGCGATGACCTGCGAGTAATCGATGTCGCCCGCCTTGGGCACGCCGAACAGGCCCTGCGCGCGGAAGTAAGCTTCAAACGCTTCAATCTCGGCCTTGGTGCGGCCAGTGCCGGTGAAGTAGTCAATCGTCTTTTCATCGACCGGGAAGAAGCCCATGGTCGCGCCGTATTCGGGCGCCATGTTGGCAATCGTGGCGCGGTCGGGCAGCGCCAGCGTGCGCGTGCCTTCGCCAAAAAATTCAACGAACTTGCCCACCACCTTGTGCCGTCGCAGGATCTCGGTCACGCTGAGCACCAGGTCGGTGGCGGTGCAGCCTTCGCGCAGGCGGCCGGTCAGCTCAAAGCCCACTACGTCAGGCGTCAGGAAGTAAACCGGTTGGCCCAGCATGGCGGCCTCGGCCTCGATGCCGCCCACACCCCAGCCCACCACGCCAATGCCGTTGATCATGGTGGTGTGGCTGTCGGTGCCCACCAGGGTGTCGGGGTAATGGACGCCGGCCTTGTCCTTGTGAACGCCGCGCGCCAGGTATTCCAGATTGACCTGGTGCACGATGCCAAAGCCCGGCGGTACCACGCCAAAGGTGCTGAACGCCTGCATGCCCCACTTCATGAACTCGTAGCGTTCACGGTTGCGCTGGAACTCCAGCTTCATGTTCAGGTCCAGTGAATTTTTGGTGCCGTAGTGGTCGATCATGATCGAGTGGTCGACCACCAGGTCCACCGGCACCAGCGGCTCGATGGCCGCGACCTTTTTGCCCAGGCGCGCCGCCACACTGCGCATGGCCGCCAGGTCGGCCAGCAGCGGCACACCGGTAAAGTCCTGCAGCACCACACGCGACACCACAAAGGGGATTTCATCGCTGCGGTCAGCGTTGGGGAACCAGTTGGCCAGCTGGCGCACATGGTCGGGCGTGACCTTGGCGCCGTCGCAGTTGCGCAGCACCGATTCGAGCACGATGCGCAGGGACACCGGCAGGCGGGATATCTTGGGGAACTGTCTGGCCAGTGCCGGCAGCGAATGGAATTTTCCGGTTTTACCCGAGGCTGTCTTGAAGGTTTTGAGGGTGCTGGCGAACGCGTGGGTCATGGCGGGTACTCCTGCTGTTTTACCGGATGCCCCATTGTGCAATGCAGGCACCTGGCCCTGCGGGGTTCCCTGGGTTCGCTCTCGCACATACGCGCGCATGACCGTGTGTTACAAGGGTTCACATATTCCACGCGGCGCACGACCGCCAGGCAGACAGGGGCTCATGACGCTATCGCAGTTCATCACGGAAAACATGGAGGCCATCGTGGCGGAATGGGCCGCCTTTGCCCTCACGATGGAGCCGGCCGCGTCCACCATGAGTGCGCTGGCCTTGCGCGACCATGCCAAGCCCATCCTGCTGGCCATTGCCCGGGACCTGCAGTCTGACCAGACCCCGTCGGAGCAGACCGAAAAATCCCATGGCCTGTCGCGCCCCCTGTCCGCACGTGAAACGGCAGCCGCCACCCACGGCGCGCTGCGCCAGGTCAGCGGCTTTGACCTGAACCAGCTGGGCGCCGAATACCGCGCGCTGCGCGCCAGTGTGATCCGGCTGTGGACGCAAAAAGCCATGGTGGCCGTCGACGTGGACGTGATTGACGACATGATCCGCTTCAACGAGGCCGTGGACCAGGCCATTGCCGAGTCCACCGCACGCTATGCGGCCGAGCTGGCCCTGTCGCGCGACACCTTCATGGCCATCCTCGCGCACGACCTGCGCAGCCCGCTGGCGGCCATCAACCTGCTGAGCATGCTGCTGGAAAAAAACTCTGCCACAGACGCCACGCGCGCGCAGGCCGGCCAGATCCGCCGCAGCGCACGCGAGATGGGCGCCATGGTCAGCGACCTGCTGGAATACACCCGTACCCACCTGGGCAAGGGCATCCCCGTGGTGGTGCATGAAGCCAACATGTCCTCCATTTGCCGACAGGCGCTGCAGGAGATGCGCTCAGGCCAGCCGGAGCGCGAATTCCTGCTGAACGCGCCTGAAACCCTGGCCTGCAAGGTCGACAGCGCCCGCTTGCGCCAGGCCCTGTCCAACCTGCTGAACAACGCCGTGCAGCACGGCGACCCCGGCTCGGCCATCACCCTGACCGCACGGGCCGAGGGCGAGTTCATCGCGCTGTCGGTGCACAACACGGGCACGCCGATCCCGCCTGCGTCGTTGCAGGTGATTTTTGACCCGCTGGTACAGCTGTCCGAACAGTCAGCTGTCAAGATCAGCATGCATGCCACCAACCTGGGGCTGGGGTTGTTCATTGCCCGCGAGGTGGCGCACGGCCACGGCGGCACGATCGGCGTGACCTCCACCCTGGCAGGCGGCACCGTGTTCACGATGCGACTGCCATGCCCTGCGCCGGCGGATCTGGCGGCCAGCCCATAACCTGCCAGGTAATGGGCTGACGCCCGCTTTGGGCCTACCATTTGGGGCATGACTGCCACCGCAAGCCCCCACGCCCTGCCCCGGTCGTTCGGCGAACACCTGCGCCACTGGCGCCAGCACCGCCGCCTGAGCCAGCTGGACCTGGCCGACGAGGCCGACATCTCCACGCGCCACCTGAGCTTCATGGAAACCGGCCGCGCGGTGCCCAGCCGCGAGATGGTGCTGCGCCTGACCGAGCGGCTGGACGTGCCGCTGCGCGAACGCAACGCCCTGCTGGTAGCCGCCGGCTACGCGCCCATGTACCGCGAACGCAAGCTGGACGACCCCGCGCTGGCCGCTGCCCGCCAGGCCGTGGAGCTGATCCTGAAAAGCCATGAGCCCTACCCCGCGCTGGCCATGGACCGCCACTGGAACCTGGTCAGCTACAACCGGTTGGTCCCCGTGCTGATGGCGGGCGCCGACCCCTCCTTGCTGCAGGCGCCTGTGAACGTGCTGCGCCTGAGCCTGCACCCCCAGGGCCTGGCGCCCCAGATCGCCAATATTGCCCAGTGGCGCACCCACCTGTTTGAGCGCCTGCGCCAGCAGGTGGCCGCCACGGCCGACCCGGTGCTGGCCGCGCTGCTGGAAGAGCTGCGCGGCTACCCCATGCCCGAGGGCGCCAGCCACCAGAACCTGGAGGGCGAACACCCGGGCGTGGTGATGCCGTTCCAGTTCCGTACGGCCCATGGCCTGCTGAGCTTCATCAGCACCACCACCATCTTTGGCACGCCGGTGGACGTGACGCTGCAGGAGCTGGCGCTGGAGACGTTCTTTCCGGCCGATGAATTCACGCGCGAGGTGCTGCAGCAGATCACCGCTGCAGGCTAGGGCCTGCCATCTGCGCCACAATCAAGGGCATCTTTACCCTTGAGCCCTCCATGTCTGACTCCCTTGCCAACGCCGCCCCCCTGTCCACCATCCACCTGATCGGCGGCGAAAAAGGAGGCGTCGGCAAGTCCATGGTGTCGCGCCTGCTGGCCCAGTACTTCATCGACCATGAGTTGCCCTTCACAGGCTTTGACACCGACCGCTCGCACGGCGCGCTGCTTCGGTTTTACGCGGGCTATGCCTCGCCTGTGCTGATCGACCGGTACGAAGCCATGGACCACATCGTGGAAGCCGCCGTGGCCCAGCCCGGCACCCGTGTGCTGGTGGACCTGGCCGCCCAGACCCAGGAGCCGCTGGTGCGCTGGATGGAGGATTCAGGCGTGCTCGACATGGCGCAAGAGGCCGGCTTCACGCTGACCTACTGGCATGTGATGGACGCCGGGCGCGATTCGGTGGACCTGCTGGGCCGCCTGCTGGACCGTTTTGGCAACCGCCTGCGCTATGTGATTGTGCGCAACGCGTTGCGCGGCGACGATTTCAGCCAGCTTGAAAAATCCGGCCTGCAGGAGCGCGCGGTGGCACTGGGCGCCAGCGTCATGACGCTCAGGCACCTGCATGACAGCGTGGCGCTGAAGATCGACGCGGGCAACAGCAGCTTCTGGGCCGCGCGCCACAACCCCGCCACCGACGGCCCCAGCCTGGGCCTGATGGAGCGCCAGCGCCTGAAGATGTGGATCCAGAACGCCTACGAGGGTTTTGCCAAAGTGGGTGCGTAGCCGGGCTTCCAAGATATTGTTGCCAGCGGGGCAAAGCCGCCCCATAATCCGCCGCTCAAGGGGAGGGCAACAATGTTCAATATTGCTGGCAAAGCTTATGCCATGAACGTGATCACGCCGGTGCGTTGGTACCTGGCGTGGTTCAACAAGCTGATCTTCTGGATCGCGCTGAAAATGCCCAGCACGCTCAGCGGCCTGATCACACTGTCACTGATCCACTACGCACGCTGGGTCATCATCGGCAAAAACCAGTTTCCCCACCTGTCGCCTGAGCAGCCACGCGAAAAGCTCGGCTACTCGTACATGCTGTTTTTCAGCAACTTCAACGGCAGCTGGGACCAGTATGTGGATTCATTCACATTCGCCATCCCTGGCGGGCTGGACATGTTCTGGAAATGGAACATCCGCTACTCCAAATCCGTAGCGCTGACGCCGTTTCACCGGTACATCCAGTACAACCAGCTGGAAACCCAGCACTACTACAACGCCTACCCGCTGGCGGCGTCCAACGACGTCAAAAGCGCCAAAGCCCTCAAGTCGGCACTGATCGCCTTCGACCAGCAGGCCGGCGACGGCACCGATGCCGACTTCATGGCCCGCTACACCACGCTGCTGCGCGGCCTGCAGCACGACCTGGGCGACATGTACCCCACACCCATCGTCAGCATGGCGGCCTATCAGGTGGAACGCCGGCACAAGCGCCACGAACGCCAGTTCCGCGCACAACTGCAGATCAAGGCCCGCGAGGCCCGTGAAGGGAGCCAATGATGGCCAGCAACATCAGCGGCAGCGCCTACGCCTTGACCGTTCTGTCCCCGATCCGCAACGGCGTGGTCGAAGGTGAGGAAATCGCCTTCGCCGACAAAGTGCGCGACACCCTGCAAAACTGGAACCTGGAGGAAAACAGCCCGATGACGAAGGTGCCCCAGACCTACCTGTGCCGCTATTTCGTGCTGGACGACGTCTACACCGAGTCGCTGCCAGGCGGCAGCGCGCTGGACACCCTGAACGACTGGCTGCCGGTTGTGCCCGACGCCATCCGCCGCTGGGCCATGCCCCACCAGGATCACCTCCAGTCACGCTACCTGGTCTTCTCGTGCAACTTCCACGGCGGGCCCAAGGGCGATGTGGACGGCTACCTGCACGGCATGTGGAATGCCATCAGCAACGACATCCGGTCGGTGTGGGGCCACTGCTACGGCTTTGAGCAGGTGCACGACGCGGCCAGCTTTGCCTCATACATCAAGAAGTGCCAGCTGCCGGCCAGCCTGTTCTTTGTGGGCTCCAACGACGACCCGCTGCCCGAACAGCTCAAGGCGCTGTATCTGAAGCAGGAGTTCTCGCGCTTCGCAGTCGATAACCAGGGGCTGGACGCGGCGACCGTCAGGGCCAACTACCTGGCGTTCAGTCAGCGTGTGGCACCCAACGACCTGGCCGGGCCGACCTGGGAGCCCGGCAAGTACAAGCCGTAACAGCCGTTCGCAACGCACAGCATCATCAAGGGAGTGACCGTGACAAAACAACTGGACCTGCTGGACATACAAGGCAACGTGCTGCGCGCCTACGGGCGCTTCGGGTACCCGGTGGCCCGCTATGTGTTCCTGAACATCCGCGACGCCGCACTGGCCCGGGCCTTTGTCGGCGCGGTGACGCGCAAGGTCACCACTGCCACCACCTGGGGCGACGGGCCCGGACAGGTCAGGCAGCCGTTGTGGACGGTGAACCTGGCCTTCACCTACCAGGGCCTGAAAGACCTGGACGTGCCGCGCGCCTCGCTGATGGACTTCTCGCCCGAATTCGCCGCCGGCATGAAAGACCGCCGCGACATCCTGGGCGACGACGGCCCCAGCGCCCCCGAACACTGGGACCCGATCTGGCAGGACAACCGCGTCACACGCGAGAAAGACGTGCACATCTTTGTCTCGCTCAATGCCGGGGCGCCCGGCTGGCCGCAAAACGGCCGTGGCCTGCTGGAAACCGCCAACGAGCAACTGGACGCCTCCTGGCGCTGGTTGCTGGACGTGATTGCCCAGCACCACGGCGGCGTGGTCGTGCTGGGCGGCAACCGCGGCGACAACGGCGAGCTGCTGGACTACCAGGACGTGAAGGTCGTGATGGACAACGGCATGCCCACGGCCAGGGAGCATTTTGGCTACACCGACGGCATTGGCGACCCGGTGTTCGAGGGCGTGCCCTGGGACACAGGCCGCGTCAATGGCCGCGGCAAGCAGCTGGCCGATGGGCAATGGGCGCCACTGGCCGTTGGCGAATTCCTGCTGGGCCATGTGGACGAGGCCCGCGAATACCCCCCCGCGCCCAACCCGGTGCTGCTGTCGCGCAACGGTACCTACATGGTGTATCGCAAGCTGCACGAAAACGTGGCCACCTTTGATGCCTACCTCGAAGAACACGGCAGCAAATACCCCGGCGGCAAGGAGCTGCTGGCGGCCAAGTTTGTCGGCCGCTGGCGCGACAACGGCGCACCGCTGGTCAAGGCGCCGGATGCTGCCAGCAAGGCAGACTTCGACAAACGGCTGGCGGCAGCCAGCCCGCACGAGCAGGACGAGATGCTGTGCAACTGGACCTATGACGAGGACATGAGCGGCGCCAAATGCCCGTTCAGCGCCCACATCCGCCGCATCAACCCGCGCGCGTCGCTGGAGATGATCAACGAGCCGGGCGACCCGCCGGGCTCATTGAAGGTCAGCAAGGGCGCTTTTGACACACCAGGCGCCCTGACCAACCGGCGCCGCGTGCTGCGCCGCGGTCTGCCGTATGGGGACGTCAAGGACCGCAGCCGCAATGACGGCAACCACGGCATCATCATCATGATGCTCAACGCCGACATCAACCGCCAGTTTGAATTCGTGCAGCAGCAATGGATCAACTACGGCAATGACTTCAAGGCCGGCAACGACAAGGAAATCCTGCTGGGCAACCACAGTGCGGATGAACGCTTCCCGAGCAAGGCGGTCATCCAGGTGGACCCGTTGGGCAGCGAGGCACCGTATTTCCTGTCAAAAATCCCGCGGCTGGTGGAAACGCGCGGCGGGGATTATTTCTTCGTGCCCAGCCTCACGGCACTGCGCCTGATCGCCAAGGGGCTGGTGGACCCCACCTGAAATACCCCCACGGGCACTCAGGCGCCGATATCCCAACCCGTGGGCTCACGCCGTGGCGCGAGGTTGCACTCGTGGCGGAACATCGAGATGGCACGGTACACCACCTTGCGCGCCCGGTTGATGCCGCCCAGTGGCCGGTGCTCGGGCAGGCTGTGCCAGGGTGTGTAAGACAGGTTTTCGCCGAACGCGCGCTGGGCTTCGCTGTCAAATTCCTGCTGCAAGACACGGATGCTGGCCACCTTGCGAAACGGCGACACCTGTTCTGACCACGCTACGCCGGGGTCTTCAATCGGCATGGTGTCGGCGTTGGTCTGCAGCTGAACCGCGAAGTCAAACCGGGCCTCGCCCACGGCCAGCTGGCGGATCATCGCCTCGCGCAGGAAATCGTCGCCGGGAGGGGATGGAATGGTGTCAGGCACCTGCACCGCCGGAATGGCCGAATACTTCACCGCGTTCGCGCCCAGCAGGTAAGGCGTGGTGCTGAAATAGCGGATCTGCAAGGGGTTGGCGAACTTCTTCATGGACTGGTACAGGTTCCACACCACGCGCCAGTGGGTCGCAAAAAACAGCAGCTTGGCCAGCAGGCTGCCGGTCAGCGCCTTGATCAGGCCGTCAAACTGCTCGACATCGCGGGTCACGAAAACGTTGGTGCTGATGACGATGAAGTCCTGCGTCTGTGCGTCCTCCTCGCCTTCGGCCAGCTTGCGCCCCGGCACCCCCATGAGCTTGATGGCCATGCCCCGGATGTCGTTGTCGATATCCGGGTTGATGCTGCCGTCCTGGTTGGAGTAGCGGATCCATGCCTGGTAGGTTCCCGGCCGGCTGAACACGCCGACAGCAAGTTCGGGGGGAAGGCCTGGCTCGACAATGAATTCGGCCTTGACCACGCCGTGCATCTTGGGATGCGCGTCACGCCGCATGATGCCGCCAGCGTTGTCCTTGATGATTTTGGCCTTGAGCCGTGCGGCCAGGTCGTTGGTGTAAGCCGCTTCACCGGGCGGCGGGTATTCGCGCGCCAATTCCTTTTGAGCCATTGCATCTCCTCCCTGAAGAACCAGTGCCTGCATTGTGATGCAGCGCGCAGAAACTGAAAAGCGGCCCGAAGGCCGCTTTTCCGGGGGTGGCAGAAGGCTACACCGTCACACCGTCCGCCACCTCTTTGTACTCGGCGATCTGGTCGAAGTTCATGTACTTGTAGATCTTGCTGCCGTCAGCATTGATCACGCCCATGTCGGCGTGGTACTCGGCCACCGTGGGAATGCGGCCGATCTTGGACGCGATGGCGGCCAGCTCGGCCGACGCCAGGTACACATTGGTGTTCTTGCCCAGGCGGTTCGGGAAGTTACGGGTGCTGGTGGACACGACGGTGGCGCCTTCGCGCACCTGGGCCTGGTTGCCCATGCACAGGCTGCAGCCGGGCATTTCGGTGCGGGCACCGGCCGTGCCGAACACGCCGTAATGGCCTTCCTTGGTCAGCTCGGCCGCGTCCATCTTGGTCGGGGGCGCAACCCACAGCTTGACGGGGATGTCGCGCTTGCCTTCCAGCAGCTTGGACGCTGCGCGGAAGTGACCGATGTTGGTCATGCACGAGCCAATGAAGACCTCGTCGATCTTGGCGCCGGCCACCTCAGACAGCAGACGGGCGTCGTCCGGGTCGTTGGGGCAGCACAGCACGGGCTCCTTGAGGTCGGCCAGGTCGATTTCGATCACGGCGGCGTACTCGGCGTCCTTGTCGGCTTCCAGCAGCTCGGGTTTGGCAAGCCAGGCTTCCACGGCCTTGATGCGGCGCTCCAGGCTGCGCTTGTCGGCATAGCCGTCGGCAATCATGTTCTTCATCAGCACGATGTTGCTGGTGAGGTATTCCTTGACCGGCTCGGGGTTGAGCTTGACGGTACAACCGGCGGCAGATCGCTCGGCCGATGCGTCGGACAGCTCAAATGCCTGCTCCACCTTCAGGTCCGGCAGGCCCTCGATTTCCAGGATGCGGCCCGAGAAGGCGTTGATCTTGCCCTGCTTGGCCACCGTCAGCAGGCCCTGCTTGATGGCGTAGTACGGAATGGCGTGCACCAGGTCGCGCAGCGTGATGCCGGGCTGCATGGTGCCCTTGAAGCGCACCAGCACGGATTCGGGCATGTCCAGCGGCATCACGCCGGTAGCCGCACCAAAGGCCACCAGGCCGGAGCCTGCGGGGAAGCTGATACCAATGGGAAAGCGCGTGTGGCTGTCGCCGCCCGTACCCACGGTGTCGGGCAGCAGCAGGCGGTTCAGCCAGCTGTGGATCACGCCGTCGCCCGGGCGCAGGGCCACGCCGCCGCGGTTGCTGATGAAGGCCGGCAGTTCGCGGTGGGTTTTGACGTCCACCGGCTTGGGGTAGGCCGCCGTGTGGCAGAACGACTGCATGACCATGTCGGCGGAGAAGCCCAGGCAGGCCAGGTCTTTCAGCTCGTCACGGGTCATGGGGCCGGTGGTGTCCTGGCTGCCCACCGTGGTCATGCGCGGTTCGCAGTAGGTGCCAGGGCGCACGCCCTGCTGCACACCGGCCACCACCGGCAGGCCGCAGGCGCGGCCCACCATCTTTTGCGCCAGCGTGAAGCCGGCCTTGGTGGCGGTGGGCACCGTGGGCAGGCGGAATACCGTACTGGCCGCCAGGCCCAGAAATTCGCGTGCCTTGGCCGTCAGGCTGCGGCCGATGATGAGGTTGATGCGGCCGCCGGCGCGCACTTCATCAAACAGCACATCGCTCTTGAGCTGGAACTGCGCCGCGACGGCGCCGTCTTTTTCAATCTTGCCGTCATAGGGGTACACGTCGATCACGTCGCCCATGTTGAAGTTGGCCACGTCCACTTCGATGGGCAGCGCGCCGGAGTCTTCCTGGGTGTTGAAGAAGATAGGGGCGATCTTGCCACCCAGCGTCACACCACCAAAGCGCTTGTTGGGCACAAAGGGGATGTCTTCACCAAAGCCCCAGATGATGCTGTTGGTGGCCGACTTGCGGCTGGAGCCCGTGCCCACCACGTCGCCCACATAGGCCACCAGGTGGCCCTTTTTCTTGAGCTCATCGATGAACTTCATCGGGCCGCGCTTGCCGTCTTCTTCGGGCGTGATGCCGGGGCGTGCGTTCTTGAGCATGGCCAGGTAGTGCAACGGGATGTCGGGGCGGCTCCAGGCGTCGGGCGCAGGCGACAGGTCGTCGGTGTTGGTCTCGCCGGTAACCTTGAACACGGTCACGGTGATTTTCTTTGCCACTTCGGGGCGGGTGGTAAACCACTCGGCGTCGGCCCAGCTTTGCATCACGTCCTTGGCAAAGGCGTTGCCGGCCTTGGCCTTTTCGGCCACGTCGTGGAAGAAGTCGAACATCAGCAGCGTCTTTTTCAGCGCAGCAGCGGCCACGGCGGCCACGTCCTTGTCGTCCAGCAGGTCGATCAGCGGCTTGACGTTGTAGCCACCCACCATGGTGCCCAGCAGCTCGGTGGCCTTGGCCTTGCTGACCAGACCCACGCTGATGTCGCCATGCGCCACGGCAGCCAGGAAGCTGGCCTTGACCTTGGCGGCGTCGTCCACGCCCGGGGGCACGCGATACGTCAGAAGGTCCATGAGGAAAGCGTCTTCGCCGGCCGGCGGGGCCTTGATCAGCTCGATCAGCTCGGCCGTTTGGGTGGCCGTCAGCGGCAGCGGCGGGATGCCGAGCGCGGCGCGTTCGGCGGCGTGTTCACGATAGGCTTTCAACATGGGGTTCTCCGTTCAAATCAAAAAAAGGTCAGTTCGGGCCGGTCTTGGCCGGCGACGTCGTCTGGGGGCCGGGCAGGGGCTCAAGCAAGCTCGGTGCCGGGTTCTTCTTCAGGGCCTCATTCACCGCGTGCTGGGCCGGGTTCATGCACTCGTCCGCCAGGCGCTGGCCCAGCTTCTGGCTCATCAGCATCGACTTGTTGCCCAGTTGCAGCCACATGGCGCCGCGCTTGGGGTCCTCCAGCCGGATGGCGCCAGTGCGGCTTTCCACCGGGTGCATCAGGAAGCGGTAGCCACGGGTGGTCAGCACGAACAGGCCTTCGCGGCGCGCGGGGCGCAGGTTCACGGTGGCTCCCAGCTCGCAGGGCATCTCACCGGTGTGAACCTGTTTGGCGACTTCCAGCTCGGCCGGGCTGACTTTCAGGTCGGGGTCGTCATCAATGGGCGTGACCTCCTCAACCGCCTTCTGAGCCGACGGAGCAAGCTTGGGCACGGGTTTTTTGGGTGCGGGTGTCTGCGCTGTGGCCAAAGTGGTCAGCAAGGCGGCGGACAGTGCAATACAGAGGGCTTTCATGGGTGTCTCCGGAATGGTTGGGGTCACGCGGCTGAAAACCAGCCACGCGCTTCGTTGGGCAGCGCTCTTGCGGTCTGGTGCGCCCTCTCCAGCACCTGCCAGAAGTAGCGGTAGCTCGCCCGGTCATGCAGTTGTCCGGCCATGCTGATGGGGGCCCATTCAGCCTGGACGGCAGCCGCTATTATTTTTGTAGCAACCTCGATTTCGTCAGCTCCCGGCGCGAAGGCCGCCAGGATGGGCCTGATCTGCGCGGGGTGGATGCTCCACATGCGGGTGTAGCCCAATTCGCGCGCGGCGCGGTGCGCTGCGGCCTGCATGGCCTGCGCATCGGTGAATTCGGTCACCACACAATGCGACGGCGTCTTGCCGTAGGCGTGGCAGGCCGACGCGATTTCCAGCTTGGCGCGCACCACCAGCGGGTGGCTGAACTGCCCGGACGATGACATGGCGTCCGAGCCGATGGCGCCGCCATGGGCCGACACAAAGTCCATGAGGCCAAAGCTCAACGACTGCACCCGCGGGTGGGCTGCAATGTCAAACGCACAGTGCACGGCAGCGGGAGATTCGATCAGCGCGTGCAGCGGCAGCTCTGCGGCGCCCGCGGCGTCCAGCGCGGCAGCGGCCAGCGCTATGTCGCTCACCGACTCGACCTTGGGACACATGATGTGCGTGAGCCTGTGGCCGGCTTTGCCGGCAATGGTGGCAATGTCCTGCTCGAAAGCCGGGTGCCCCACCGGGTGCACGCGCACCGCAACCCGTGCACGGGGGCTGGCCAGCGTGGCCAGTGCCACCACCAGCGCGGCGTGGTCCGCCTCGCCGCCCGCAGGCGCGCCGTCCTCGCAGTCCAGCGTCACGTCA
>CALRYY010000041.1:0-32879 GCA_943372515.1 Ramlibacter sp. 2FC
GGCGACGAGGAGCGCAGGCACAGGGTCGGCGCGCGCAGCGCGCTTCGTAAACTGACTCGCCGCGGCTGTTCGAGCGGAGCGCGCAAAGCGCGCGTAGCGAGTTCTGCGGCGCGACCCTGTGGCGAGCACCGCAGTGGAGTCTGCGCAAAGCGCAGACCGCCGAAGTGTGAGCCCCCGCCGGACACCGCCTGGCGCGAAGCAGCGCGTGAAAAAGACGCCACCCTAGTGCTCCTCACCAAGATACGCAGCCTGAACAGCAGCATCCGACCGAACAGCAGAAGGAGGCCCACTCGCAATGACCTGCCCATTCACCATCACCGTCAGATGATCGGCGAGAGCGAACACAGCATCCATGTCGTGCTCCACCAGCATCATCGCGTGGGCCTGCTTGAGCTTGAGCAGCAGTTGCACCATGCGCTCGGCCTCCGCCACACCCATGCCGGCAAGGGGTTCGTCCAGCAGCAACACTTGCGGCTCGGTGGCCAGGGTCATGGCGATCTCCAGCTGGCGCTGCTCGCCGTGGCTGATGGTGCCCGCCACGGCGTCTCGCCGGGGCGCCAGGCCTGCCAGCTCCATCGCGCGTTCAGCTCGCTCGTTGGTCTGCGCAAAACTGCCGGCGCGACTGAGCCAGCGCCAGGCCTGTGGCGCGCGCGACTGTGCGGCCAGGCGTACGTTGTCCCACACGGTGAAGGGCAAAAAGATATTGGTCTTCTGGTAGCTGCGACCCAGGCCGCCGCGCGAGATCTTTTCGGGTTTGTGGCCAGTGACGTCCGCGCCGCCCAGTGTCACGCTGCCGGCGGTGGGCGGCAAGTCGCCCGACAGCAGGTTGGTGAGAGTGGATTTACCCGCGCCGTTGGGGCCGATCACCGCATGGATGCGGTCGCGCCACAGGTCTACCGACACATCGTTCACGGCGGCCAGCCCGCCGAATCGCTTGGTCAGGTTGCGGGCGCTCAGCAGGACTTCATTGCTCATCAGCCGTCCCCTTGCGCTGCAGCAGCTTGCCCGCCAGCCCCAGGATGCCGCGCGGCGCAAACACCACCAGCAACACGATGAACAGGCCCATCCACAGCTGCCAGTGCTTGCCCAGGCGGAACGCGCCGATGGTGGGAAGGTCCTTGAACACATGCAGCACGTATTCAAATGCGAAGGCGCCGACGATGGCCCCGGCAAAGTTGCCCATGCCGCCCAGGATGACCATCATGATCGCGTGCGCGCTCATGTGAAAACCCATGAGCTCGGGGTTCACATAGCCCGACTGCGCACCCCACAGGTAGCCGGCCAGGCCTGCCAGCCCGCCTGCCAGCGTGAAGGCCGCCAGCTTGTAGCCAAAGGTGCCAAAGCCCATGGCGCGCATGCGGTGTTCGTTGACGCGGATGCCCGCCAGCGCCCTGCCAAACGGGCTGAACAGCAGGCGGCGCAGGAAGAAATACACACCCAGCAGGCAGGCAAGGGTGAAGTAATAGAAGACGAGCTTGTTGTCCAGGTCAAAAAAGCCGCCATGCGGTTTGAAGTTGACGTAGATACCGTCGGAGCCGCCCAGCGCCTTGTTGTCAAAGAACAGGTAGAACACCATCTGCGCGAACGCCATGGTGACCATGATGAAGTAGATGCCGTGGGTGCGAACCACGAAGAAACCAATGATGAGTGCGGCCAGCGCCGAGCCCAGCACCGCCAGCGGCAGCGTCCACCACAGGCTGACTGGCTCGCCAGCGGGCGTCATGAACGCCAGCGCATAGCCCGCAATGCCGAAAAACGCCGCATGGCCCAGCGATACCAGCCCCGTCACGCCCTGCAGCAGGTCCAGGCTCATGGCAAAAATCGCCATGATCATCATGCGTGCGACCATCTGCGCGTAAAAGTCGCTGCCCACGAAGGGGAAGGCGGCCAGCGCCACCAGGCCCAGGGCCAGCGCCACCTGCACACCACGCGGCAGGGTTTCGATATTGGCTTTGGCTGTGCTCATTGTTTAAAAAGCCCTTCAGGCTTCCACAGCAGCACAGCCGCCATCAGCATGTAAACCAGCATGCCCGCCACCGATGGCAGCAGCACCTTGCCAAACGTATCGACCAGCCCCACCAGCAGGGCCGAGATGAGCGCGCCGCGCACCGAGCCGATGCCGCCGATGACCACCACCACAAAGCACATGATGAGCACCTGCGAGCCCATGTTGGGGTATACGCTGGAAATCGGCGCGGCGATCATGCCGGCTACGGTGGCCAGGCCCACGCCCAGCGCGAACACAATGGCGTGGATCAGCTTGATGTTGACGCCCAGTGCCTCGGTCATGTCGCGGTTGAAGGCGCCGGCGCGGATCTTCATGCCCAGGCGGGTTTTGCTGATGAGCAGGTACAGGGCGATGGCCAGCGCAATGCATACGCCCGACATGAACAGCCGGTACACCGGGTACGACAGGTTGTCGGTCAGCGGGATGGACGCGGACAGCAGATCCGGAATCTTGACGCCGTGCACGTCGTCGCCCCACAGGATGGAGCGCAGCTCTTCAAAGATGTAAATCAGGCCAAAGGTCAGCAGCACCTGGTCCAGGTGGTCGCGGTGGTAGAAGTGGCGAAACAGCAGCCATTCCAGTGCCAGGCCAAACACCACCGCCAGCACGGCGCCGCCCAGGATGGCGAGCGTGAGGCTGCCAAAGTACAACGACAGCGACCAGGCCAGGTACGCACCCAGCATGTAGAAGCTGCCGTGCGCCAGGTTGACCACGCCCATGATGCCGAAGATCAGCGTCAGGCCGGCCGCCAGCATAAACAGCAGCAGCCCGTACTGCACGCTGTTGAGCAGCTGGATGAGGAAGTTGGCAAGATCCATGGGGACTCAGGCAGAGCGGCGCGTGAGCAGCAAGAGACCGCCCATCACGGTGAACAGGCCGCCGCAAATCCGGTTGATCCACTTGACCGGCCCACTGGACTTGAGCAGCGGCACCAGGCGCGATACGCCCAGGGCGCACAGCGTCAGCACGGTGAATTCAAACGCCACAAAGGTCAGCGCCAGCACAGCGAATTGCGGCGCCATGGGCGCTGCCGGGTTCAAGAACTGCGGGAAGAACGCCGCAAAGAACAGCACCGCCTTGGGGTTGCTGGCGCCCACCAGCAGGCCCTGCAGGTAAAGCGAACGGCCCGGCGCCGCGTCCGTGCCCAGATGCAGGGCAGCGGTGCTGCGAAAGGTCTTGATGCCCAGCCAGATGAGGTACGCCGCGCCTGCCACCTTGACGACCGTGAACGCGGTTTCAGACGCGGCCAACAGCGCGCCCAGCCCCATGGCCGAAAGCAGCATCACCCCCAGCACCGCCGTCACGGCGCCAGCCACGGACGTCATGGCACGGCGCGGGCCGTGGTTGAGCGCATTGGTCATGCACATCAGCATGGTGGGCCCGGGCGAGAGGATGAGCAGCGCAACGGCTGCGACGTAGAGCAGGTAGGTGGAAAGCGTCATGGGAAAGCGCCAGACTGAAGGCAATTGAAAATGCAATTGTCATGCCGGACTTGGGAAGCTTGCCCCGGGCTTGATCCGGGGCATCCACCGTGGCGCGCCAGCATGGATCCCGGGTCAGGCCCGGGATGACAGCCAGCCGGGCTCAGCCCATCTTGCAGCCGGCACCTGAATCAGCCAGCGCCTTCGCCGCCACGCCGATCACCTTGTTTTCCTTGTTTTCGACCTGGCGCAGGTAGATGTCCTGCACCGGGTTGTGCGACTTGCTCATGGTCCACTTGCCGCGCGGGCTTTCGATGACGGCAGACTCCATCGCCTTGTACAGCGCGGGCTTGCTGTTGAGGTCGCCCTTGACGGCGGCCGCGCCCTGCACCAGCAGCAAGCCGGTGTCATAGCCCTGCACGGCGTACACATCGGGCTGCATCTTGAACTGCGAGGCGTAGGCGGTGCGAAATGCCTTGTTGCGCGGCGTGTCCAGCGAGTCGCTGTAGTGCATGGTGGTGATGATGCCGTCGGCTGCGGGGCCGGCAGCGTCCAGCACGCCTTCGGTCAGGAAGCCCGAGCCATACAGAGGGATCTTGCCCTTGAGGCCGGCTGCAGCGTAGTCGCGGATGAACTTGGCGGCGCCGCCACCGGCAAAGAAGCAGGCGACTGCATCTGGCTTGAGCGAGGCGATTTCGGTCAGCAGGGCCTGGAACTCGACGTTGGGGAAGGGCAGGCCCAGCTCCTTGACGATGGTGCCGCCGGCGGCGGTGTAGCTTTCCTTGAAGCCTTCAAATGCTTCGTCGCCTGCGGCGTATTTCCAGGTGATCCAGACGGCCTTTTTGTGGCCCTTGGCCACCATGGCCTGGCCCAGCGCGCGGGTGGGCTGGCTGTTGCTGAACGAGGTGCGGAACACGTTGGGCGCGCACAGGGCACGGGTGGCGGCATGCACACCGGCGTTGGGGATCAGGTTGAGCACGCCGGATTCGCGCGCCACGCGCTGGATGCCCATCTGCACGCCCGAATGCACCGTGCCGATCAGCACGTCCACCTTGTCGCGCTGCACCAGTTTGGTGGCGTTTTCAACGCCCTTGGACGGCTCGGATTCGTCGTCGACCTTGAACCATTCGATTTCGCGGCCGCCCAGCTTGCCGCCCTTTTCGTCAATGGCCATGCGCACGCCGTTTTCAATGGCCACACCCAGCTGCGCGAAGGTGCCGGTATAGGGCAGCATGAAACCCACGCGCACCTTGTTGCCCTGGGCGCGGGCAATCTGGGGCAGCAGCAGGCCGGTGGAGGCTGCGCCCACAATGGCGGCGCTGCGGGTCAGGACGAGACGGCGGGTGGTCATGGGAAATCTCCTTTTGTTTAGGCTTAAAGCAATTTAACCGAGTCGCCTTTGTTGCGCAACATGGGTTACCCGAATGGGTCAACGGAAAAGTGACGCAATCATTGTGCCGCGCGCAGCTTGAACCGCTGGATCTTGCCCGTGGCGGTCTTGGGCAACTCGGGCACAAACTCGATCCAGCGTGGGTACTTGTAGGGCGCCAGCTGGGCTTTCACATGCACTTTCAGGTCGTCCACCGTGGCGGCCTGACCGGGCTTGAGCACCACATAGGCGCGCGGCTTGACCAGCTCGTCGGTGTCTGCAGCCCCAATCACGGCGGCCTCCAGCACGGCCGGGTGCGTCATCAATGACGCCTCCACCTCGAACGGGCTCACATAGATGCCGCCGACCTTGAGCATGTCGTCACTGCGCCCGCCGTAGGTGTAGTAGCCGTCGGCGTCCCTCGTGTATTTGTCGCCGCTTCGGGTCCATTCGCCGCAGAAGGTGGCCTTGGTCTTGGCGCGGTTGTTCCAGTACATGAGTGCAGCGCTCGGGCCACTGATCTGCAGCTCGCCGATCTCACCGGCGCCGCATTCGTGGCCGTCGTCGCCCACGATGCGCAGGTCATAGCCTGGAACGGCCTGGCCGGTGGTGCCGTAGCGCACCGCGCCGGGGCGGTTACTTAAAAAGATGTGCAGCATCTCGGTGGAGCCGATGCCGTCCAGGATTTCGCAGCCAAACTCTGCCGTCCATTTGCGGCCGATTTCGGCAGGCAGGGCCTCGCCCGCGCTGGTACACACGCGCAGTGACAGCTCGGTGCGCTGCGGGCGTGCTGCGTCGGCCAACAGCGCGGCATACAGCGTGGGCACGCCGTAGAAGATCGTGGGCTGGAATTTTTTCAGCACGCCAAACACGTCCACCGGCGTGGGGCGTGACGGCAGCAGCACCGCCGTGGCGCCCACGCTCATCGGGAAGGTCAGCCCGTTGCCCAGACCGTAGGCGAAAAACAGTTTGGCGGCCGAATACACCACGTCGTGTTCGCGGATGCCCAGAATCGGGCGTGCGTACAGCTCGGCCGTCTGGATCAGGTGGCTGTGCAGGTGCACCGTGCCCTTGGGCGCGCCGGTGGAGCCGCTGGAGTACAGCCAGAAGGCGGCGTCGTCGGCGCAGGTTGGCGCTACATGGTGGGTCGCATCGCCTACGGCGACCAGGGCGGCCACGCTGTCGGGGCCATCCGTGCCGGCGCGTACCACCGATTTGAGGTCGGGCAGGGTGGCTGCGAACGTTTCGAACGCAGGCCACAGCGGCTGCGATACGAACAGCATCTGCGCGCGTGAATCACGCAGCATGAATTCAAAATCTTTGGCGGTCAGCAGTGTGTTCGCCGCGACGGGCACCACGCCGGCCAGCATGCAGCCCAGGAACACCACGGGCCATTCGGGCGTGTCCAGCATGGCGACCAGCACGCGTGATTCGGGCGCCAGGCCGCGTGCGCGCAGTGCATTGGCAAACCGGTGGGCTTGCGCTGTCAGCTGGCCATAGGTGAGCTGTGCGCCGGTGGAGGCATCGATGAAAGCGGGTTTGGCGGCACGCTGTGTATTGCGTGCCAGCAGGTCGTGCGCCGCGTTGTACTGGCGCGGGATGTCGACGCGGGGCGGGCTGGTGCTGTGGTCGGCGCTGCTCAGGCTCATTGTTCTGTCTCCTCTTCGGGTGTCATGCCGGACTTGATCCGGCATCCATCGTGATTTGCCAGCATGGATCCCGGGTCAAGCCCGGGATGACAGCTCAAGTGGCAGGTGTCAGGGCCTGGGCCAACCACTCCCTGCACCACAGCGTGCCAAGTTCTTCCGGCAGGGTGCCGGCGCTGGCGTTGTGGCACCACACATCGCCAATACGCTGGGCGCCCAGGCCGCTCAGGCGTTCGTCAAACTTCTTGCCGCCAAAACAGTAGGTCTGCTGGTAGGTGCTGTCGCCCAGGGCGATCACACCGTAGCGAACATGGCCCAAGTATTTGGGTGTACTGTCCAGCGACTCGTACAGGTTGCGGGCGTTGTCTGGCACATCGCCCGAGCCGTAGGTGGAGGTGCAGATGAGATAAAGTGCATCTTCATCGAAAGCCGAGATGTCCAGCCCATCCATCAGCTGGACGTCTATATCGTCCACCAGATCTGTGCAATCCATCTGGATGGCCTGCGCTACATAGTCAGCCGTGCTGGTCATGGTACCGACGAGGATTTTGAGCTTCATGCCTTGGTCTCCGGACAAAAGATGCAATAAACTGCTTGACACTTGATTGACAGGAAGTATACTGCAATCTTGATCTGCGTCAAACTTTTTTCGAATGACTGAGCCCAACATCCTTGCCATGCCGGAACCCGAAGCCAAAGCGACCCTGGCCGAGCTGGGCGCCCGGGTGCGTGCCTGGCGCGCGCGCCGCGGCATGACGCGCAAGGCGCTGGCCGCCGATTCAGGTTTGAGCGAACGCTTTCTGGCAGACGTGGAAAGCGGCAAGGGCAATGTGTCCATCAATTCCCTAGAAGCCGCCGCCCGCGCTCTCAACATCTCCATTCTTGATCTGCTGCAAGACGCGCCGCGCCCCGCCATGGCCCGCGTGCACGGTCTGCTGGCGCGGCTGGACGACGGCCAGCTGGACCAGGCCTATTCGCTACTGGGCAGCAGCTTTGGCATGACCGATGCGCTGGGCCGCGACAAGCGCGTGGCCCTCATCGGCCTGCGCGGCGCCGGCAAGACCACGCTGGGCGCAGAGCTGGCCGCACAGCGCGGCGTGCCTTTTGTGGAGCTGGACCGCGAGATCGAGCGCGAGGCCGGCACCAGCATGAATGAAATTTTGCTGCTGCACGGGCAGGCTGGCTACCGCCGCTACGAGCGCCGTGCGCTGCTGCGCATTGCCGAGGACCACCCCGACGGCGTGGTCATGACCACCGGCGGCAGCATCGTGAGCGAGCGCGACACCTTCGATCTGCTGCAAAGCCATTTCTGGTGCGTGTGGCTCAAGGCCAGCCCCGAAGAACACATGAGCCGCGTGGTAGCCCAGGGCGACATGCGCCCGTTTGATGCCGGCGACAACGCCAAGGGCGGTGCCACGCGCGAGGCGCTGGACGACATCCGCCGCATCCTGGCCAGCCGCGAAGCCCTGTACGCCCGCGCCGACGCGGTGGTGGACACAGCCGCGCGCACTGTGAAGCAATCCCTCAAGGACCTGGAACGTGCTGTTCCGGCGTCTGCATCCACCCAAGGAGACAACCGATGAATGCCATGACCGAGCCGCTGCTGTTCAAGCAGGGCGAACGTGAGTTGGTGCGCTTTGAAACGCACCCCACCAAATACCAGCACTGGACGTTGAGCGTGGAGGGCGATGTGGCCCGGCTCAAGCTGGACATCAACGAAGATGGCGGCATCAAGCCCGGCTACAAGCTCAAGCTCAACAGCTACGACCTGGGCGTGGACATCGAGCTGCACGACGCCATCAACCGCGTCCGCTTCGAGCACCCGGCCGTGAAGGTGGTGGTGTTTGAATCAGGCAAGGAAAAGATCTGGTGCTCGGGCGCCAATATCTACATGCTGGGTGTGTCCACCCATGGCTGGAAGGTGAACTTCTGCAAGTTCACCAACGAAACCCGCAACGGGCTGGAGGATTCATCGCGCCATGACGGCCTGAAGGCCATCGCCGCCGTGACCGGCGCCTGTGCCGGCGGCGGCTACGAGCTGGCCCTGGCCTGCGACCGCATCGTGATGGTGGACGACCGCAGCTCGACCGTGAGCCTGCCCGAGGTTCCGCTGTTGGGCGTGCTGCCCGGCACCGGCGGCCTCACGCGTGTGACCGACAAGCGCAAGGTGCGCCGTGACCTGGCCGACATCTTCTGCACCACCAGCGAGGGCGTGCGCGCCGACCGCGCCAAGGACTGGAAGCTGATCGACGCCCACGCCAAGCCGCAGCAGTTCACGCAGCTGGTGGACGCTGAGATTGCAGCACTGCGCGCGCAATCGACACGCAACGGCACGGGCGGTATCAGCTTGACGCCGCTGCAGGTGACCGTTGATGACGCCGGCTACCACTACAGCACGGTCGATGCGCTGGTGGACCGCAACGCACGCATTGCGACTATTACCATCACAGCGCCCACGTCGCCTGTGGAGTCGACGCCCGCCGCGATTGAGGCGGCCGGTGCCAACTGGTGGCCGCTGAAGATGCAGCGCGAGCTGGACGACGCCATCCTGAACCTGCGCACCAACGAGCTGGAAACCGGCACCTGGGTCATCAAGACCCGTGGCGACGCCAACCGTGTGATGCAGGCTGATGCCGTGCTGGAGCAACTGAAAGACCACTGGCTGGTGCGCGAAACCACGGGCGCGTTGCGCCGCACGCTGGCCCGAATTGACGTGACCAGCCGTTCGCTGATCGCGCTGGTGGACGAGGGCTCGTGCTTTGCCGGCACTTTCTATGAGCTGGCTGCAGCCTGCGACCGCATTTACATGCTGGACCTGCCCGACAGCCCTGACGCCGCGCCCACGCTGCAACTGAATGCCGCCAACTTTGGCCGCTATCCCATGGTCAATGGCCTGACGCGGCTGCAAACGCGCTTTTGTGAAGATACGCAGACCATCGTGCAGCTGCAGGGCCTGCAGGACAGCGCGCTGCGCGCCGACCAGGCGCTGGCGCTGGGCCTGGTGACGCTGACGCCGGACGATATCGACTGGGACGACGAGATCCGCATCATGCTGGAAGAGCGTGCCAGCCTGTCGCCCGACGCCATGACCGGCCTGGAAGCCAACCTGCGTTTTCCTGGCAAGGAGACGATGGAAACACGCGTGTTCGCGCGCCTGTCTGCCTGGCAGAACTGGATCTTCATCCGCCCCAATGCGGTGGGTGAGGACGGCGCATTGAAATTGTTTGGTACCGGCAAGAAAGCCAAGTTCGACTGGAAAAGGATTTAAGCCATGAGCACGATCGACCTGCAAGCCCTGATTCCCAACAACGTCAACCTGGGCGACAACCGCCAGCTGCAGCGCGCGCTGGAGCACTGGCAGCCCGCGTTTTTGAATTGGTGGGACGAAATGGGCCCGAGCGACTTCAAGGCCAAAGAGGTCTACCTGCGTACCGCCGTGGGCGTGGACGCATCCGGCTGGGCCAGCTACGGCTACACGCCCATGCCTGATTACCGCTGGGGTATCTTCCTGGCCGACAAGGAAGAAAACCGCAAGATCGGCTTTGGCGACCACATGGGGCAAGACGTGTGGCAGGACGTGCCCGGCGAATACCGCAGCACCTTCCGCCGCCTGATCGTCACGCAGGGCGACACCGAGCCCGCGTCTGTCGAGCAGCAGCGCCTGCTGGGCCACACCGCGCCCAGCCTGTACGACCTGCGAAACCTGTTCCAGGTGAACGTGGAAGAGGGCCGCCACCTTTGGGCCATGGTCTACCTGCTGCACGCCCACTTTGGCCGTGACGGGCGCGAGGAGGCAGAAGAGCTGCTCATGCGCCACAGCGGTGATGCTGACAAGCCGCGCATCCTGGGCACCTTCAACGAGCCCATGGACAACTGGCTGAGCTTTTTCATGTTCACGTACTTCACCGACCGTGACGGCAAGTTCCAGCTCAAGAGCTTTGCCGAAAGCGCCTTTGACCCGCTGGCGCGCACCACGCGCTTCATGCTGACCGAAGAAGCCCACCACATGTTTGTGGGTGAGACCGGCGTGGGCCGCGTGATCAAGCGCACGCTGGAAGTCATGAAGGAGCTGGACACCGACGACGTGGCCACGCTGCGCAAGGCGGGTGTGATTGACCTGCCCACCATCCAGAAATTCATGAACTTCTGGTTCACCAGCTCGCTGGACCTGTTTGGCTCCGAAGCGTCCAGCAATGCCGCCAATTACTTCAGCAACGGCATCAAGGGCCGACCGGACGAATCCAAGTTTGCCGACCATGTGGAAGCCGAAACCGAGATGACCATCCAGGTGCCTGACGGCCAGGGCGGGCTGAAGAATGACACGATTTCGGTGCGCAACGGCATGAACGAAATCACCCGCCTGGAATACGTGAAGGACTGCAACGTGGGCGTGACCCGCTGGAACATGGGCATCAAGCGCGCCGGTGTGCAGTTCGAGCTGAAACTGCCGGCCACGCGTTTCCGTCGTGCGGTGGGCGTGTGGGCCGGTATCCCGACCGATCCGCTGGGCAACCCGATCAGCCAGGCCGAGTTCGACGCGAAGAAGGACAGCTGGCTGCCCACGCCGCAAGACATCAGCTTTGTGAAAAGCCTGATGCACCGCGTGACCGAGCCGGGCAAGATGGCCGCCTGGATCGCGCCGCCGGACCGCGGCATCAACGCCAACCCGGTTGAGTACGAATACGTGAAGCTGTAGTAGCGCGGCTCAGGCGGGCTGCGCGCCCGCCAGTCGAAACACCGACACTGCGCCTACCAACCTTGTCGCCTGCTCCTGCAGGCTGTGTGCGGCGGCTGCGGATTCTTCCACCAGCGCGGCGTTGCGCTGGGTGACCAGGTCCAGGGCAGACATGGCCTGACCCACCTGGGCGATGCCACCGGATTGTTCGCTGGTAGCGCCGCTGATGGTGGTGATCAGTTGCGTGACAGTGCGCACCTTGGCGACCACTTCGTCCATGGTTTGCCCGGCACAGGCTGCCTGACGTGCGCCGTCAGCAATGCGGCCGACGCTGGACTGGATCAGCGTGCTGATTTCCCTGGCTGCCGTGGCGCTGCGCTGGGCCAGCGAGCGCACCTCGCTGGCTACCACTGCAAAGCCGCGGCCCTGCTCGCCGGCGCGTGCGGCTTCCACCGCTGCATTGAGCGCCAGGATGTTGGTCTGAAAGGCGATGCCATCAATCACGCCGATGATGTCGTTGATCTTGCGGCTGGCCTCGGTAATGCCTGCCATGGTGGTCACCAGCTCGCCCACGGCCTGACCGCCCTGCGCGGCACAGGTGCTGGCGGCCTGCGCCATCTGGCTGGCCTGGCGTGTGGTGTCGGCATTGGCCTGCACCGTGGCCGTCAGCTGCTCCATGGACGCCGCAGTTTCCTGCAGGCTGCTGGCCTGTTCCTCGGTGCGCTGGCTCAAATCCAGGTTGCCGGTGGCAATCTGCGTGGTGCCGGTGGCAATGCTGTCGCTGCTCTGGCGCACGGTTCCCACCACCTTGACCAGGCTGGCATTCATGCGCGCCAGGGCCTGCATCAGCTGCGCGGTTTCATCGTGCCCGCGAACCTCGATGTGCGAGCTCAGGTCGCCTGACGCGACGGTCTCGGCAATCTGCACCGCACGCTGGATTGGCCGGATGATGCTGCGCCCAATCAGCATGCTGAGCGCCAACAGGATCACGGCAGAGACAGCCATGGCCGCCAGAATCACCTGGCGTGCCGTGGCGGCGGTGTTGTCGCTGCTGGTTTGTGTGGCTTTGGAGCGTTCTTCGATCAGGTCGCTGAGCGCCTCCATGTCCAGCTCAACCTGTTTGAATGACTTCATGAAACCTTCCATGCTGGCTGAAGCAGCTGCAGGGTTGGTAAATGCCAGCGCCACCACCGATGACGCACGGTCGACATAGTCCGCCAGCGACGGCTGGACCTTGGTGATTGCGTCGCGCGTGGGGTCGTCCAGAGGAAGCGCCTGCAGCTTTTTCAGACTGTCGCGAAAGCCCGCTGCGTGCTCGTCCAGGTCGGCCTTGATGGCTTTTTGCTCGTCGGCGGGGGCTTTGGCACCGGCCAGCAGGGCCGCCAGCACGTCGGCACGCAAGGCATCATGCGCCATGTCGGCCTGCAGCTGGTTTTTAAGCGCTGAGCCGTCCACGCTCAGGCGGCTGGCGCCCGCAGCCAGCCGGCTGGCCGCCCCGTAGCCGGTCGCGCCCAGCGCCAGTACAAAGGCCAGACCCAACAGGCCCAGGGCCATCAGCTTGCGCTCAATCGTCAGGTGAAAAGTCATGGGAAGTGCCTCAGGCAGGGGGTTATCCCATCCCTTCGGCCCTATGCGGGCGGGCTTGAGCCCCCGTGTGTATCAAATGATGCTGGCGCCGCGCTCGCCCAGCAGCTCGCGCAACAGCGAACGGTGGCAACGCGACTCGTTTTCACAGTAGCAGCCCATCGCGAAATTGCTGCCGTGAGACAGCGCAGCCAGCAGGTCCAGGTTGCGGCTGGCTTCGGGCCCGGCCATTTCTGCGCGGTATTTTTTGCGAAAGGCAGCCCAGTCCTTGTCCGAGGCCACCGCCTGACCCAGCTGCATGGTTTGCGCGCTGGGCGCCAGGTTGGGGTACCACACGTCGTACCAGTCCTGCGACGCAAATTCAGCCTTGGGCACGCCGCGCGGCGGGCGGCGCACGGTGCCGATGCGCAGGCCCTCGCCACTGACGCGCGGAGTGCCCAAGCGAACGATGCGGATGCTCATGGCGGGCTCCTTTTCTGGAAAACCGTGACGTCCACCCCCAGGCTGGCAGACGGAAAACGCAGGCGCATCAGGCGCTGGCCGGGGTGCAATACAAAAAAGATGTCGTCGGCGTCGTCGCAGCCTTCACCGCGGATGCGGGTGATGCGGTAACGCGGCCCCGGCAGGGTACCCACGAGCTGCATGGCGGTGTCGAATTCGTGGCGCAGGCCGACCAGTTGCTGGGGCAGGGTGCCGGAAGGCCAGTGCCGCGCGTCCAGCTGCCAGGCCTGCAGCGCCTGGATGCGCCTCACCAGTGCGGCTGGTTCGGCCATGCCGTCGTAGACCAGCGCGCAGGCCTGGCCCGCCTGCACCAGCTGCACCAGTTGCGACTGCGCGGCCTTGCGGGCAATGCGCAAGCTGGCGCCGGGGCTGCCCTGTGTGGTTTCGGTGGCAATCCATTCTCCGTCCCATGCGGGATGGACTGCCTGGGCGTGTGCTGGGGAAGGCGGCAGTACCACTGCAGCCCACAGCGCCACAAGGGCCATCAGGACGGCTTGGCGAACAGCTTCGGCGGACGGGTGCATGCGTGCAGATAGAATGGCGAGCTTCGGAGCGTAGCGCAGTCTGGTAGCGCATCTGGTTTGGGACCAGAGGGTCGTAGGTTCGAATCCTATCGCTCCGACCAATTTCCTCCCACTGCCCGTAGCTCAGTTGGATAGAGCAACAGCCTTCTAAGCTGTGGGTCGGGGGTTCGATCCCCTCCGGGCAGGCCACCGTTCATGCGCCTGGACGCGACGGGCCAGATCCTGCAGGTCAATGACCTCAACCAGATGCTGCTGACCGGCGCCCCCCAGTGACGCCAGTGGCTGGCGGCTGTGCGGGTCTTCATGGGTGGGCATGCTGGGTTCCCAGCGGGTTGTTTCAATGTCACAAAGACGCTGGACCATGAACCCCACGAGGTCTGCGCCTGATTCAACCACCAGGATGCTGGCGCCCTCGCGGGCCGGCTTTTCGGCCCAGCCAACCAGCCGCGACAGGTCCAGCACCGCGATCGAGCGGCCCGCGCTGACCGCAAGGCCCATGACGGGACCTTCGCCCAAGGGCTCCATCTGCGCGGTACAGCCAAGTATTTCCTTGATCTGCTCAAGCGGTACGGCCGCTTTCCTGTCCAGCTCAAACGTCAGCAGTGCCCGGCCGGGGGATGTTTGCAGTTTGCCGCTGCCCGATGGCGTTGCGTCGGCCTGGCCCGTGGTTGCAGCAGCCATGCCGGCAACCTCCTCGCAGGCGCGCAGGGCAGCGCCGTCCAGTGTGAACCAGTGCTGCGTGCCAGCGACACACCCTTCGGGTAGCAGGCCGCGCATCAGGTCTGGTCGTGGCAGGGCATACGGTGCGAGTGCGACCAAGCTGCGGGGATCAACGTTGGCGAAATCGACAATGGTGTCCACCAGAAATGCCACGCGGGCGCCCGCGCAGTCGACGACGAACCCGGGCGAGCGGCTGCCGGATGCCAGTGAACCCAAACCGCACAGGGCCATGAGGTCGAATGCAGCCAGGGTGTCCTGGCCCACCTGAATCGTGCCCAGGCAGGCCCCGTGGGTCAGTGCGCCCGCTGTCACTGTGGATGCGGCCAGGGTGGCGTGGACCTCCAGCGCGTCAATGGCCAGATGCCAGTGCCCTGTTTGCATCAACAGGTGGGGACGCAAGTGGGTCGGTTCTGCGTTGCGGGCCCGGTTGGACCGCCAGGGTTCGGGGTCCAGGATGGCCGGGACCCGTGCCAGTGCCAGCAGCGCAGGGGGCGACAGCACGCTGATGGGGTGCGAATCCCCCCATGCAACGCAGATGTCATACAGCGAACCTGCCCCTGCTGCAACGCGGCCGGGCCGCGCGGGCGCCATGCAGAAGACCTCCTCGATGCGCTCTGCCAGCAGGCCCAGGACGTGGCCGTCATGGATCATCACGATCACACACGGGTTTTCGATGGCGGTCACCGGTCGGTCCAACACCACGCGCAGGTCGACCACCGGCACAACCGTAGCGCGGATCTGCTGGCCGCCGCTCACGCAGGCTACGTCGCTGGGCAGCGGCACCAGGTCTTTGCAGGGCACAACTTCGCGCAACGAAGTCAATGGCAATGCCAGGTGCATGCCACCGATGCGAAAGCCGCCGTAACCTGCACCCGCAGCCTCTGCTTCAGCTCCGGGGTGGCCCCCATCCGGTGCCTTCGGGCCGGTCATGAGGTTCCCGAAAGGGTTCGGATCATCGCGTTGACTTCTTCGGCCATCTGGCGTTGCCGGGTGGCGGCATCGGCAATGGCGGTCACGCTGACACTGGTGCGCTGCACGCTGTGCATGATTCCCTCAAAGCTTGCTGCGGCTTCTGCGCTGACGCTTGCGCCGCGGCGTACGTTGACAACCGACTCGTCGTTCATCAGTGCGATCTGTTGGGCTGCCTGGGCACTGCGTTCGGCCAGTTTGCGGACCTCACCGGCCACCACAGAGAAACCCACACCGTGCTCGCCGGCGCGCGCCGCCTCAATCGCGGCGTTGAAAGCCAGCAGGTTGGTCTGGTTGGCGATGTCGCCTATCGTGCGTACGATCTCTGCGACCCTTTGGGACGTTACCTGGATGGCACTGTTCGCTTCAATGGAGCGGCCCAGTGCCTGCTGGCCGGTCTGCGCCGCCGCCGCTGACTGCGCCGCCAGTGCGGACGCTTCGCCCGAGTTGGCTGCTATGGCGGTGATGCTTTCAACCAGTGCCTCCACGCTGTGCTGCATGCGGCTGGATTGCGCCAGCACGCGCTGCTCCATCATCACCTCATGGGTGACGTCGTAGGCGTACTTCACCACCTTGGTTACGTTTCCATTGAGATCGAAAATCGGGTTGTAGGTGGCCTGGATCCAGACGTCGCGCCCGAACTTGCCGACCCGGTGGAAGCGCCCGCTGGTGAATTTGCCTTCGCCCAGCCGCAACCAGAAATCCCGGTACTCCAGACTCTGGGTGTATTCAGGTGTGCAGAACATGCTGTGGTGATGGCCCTGTACCTCGCGCAGGGTATAGCCCATGGCCGCCAGGAAATTGCGGTTGGCGTGCCGTACGTTGCCGTCCAGATCAAATTCAATGACGGCCTGGCTCAGGTCTATGGCAGCTACCTTGGCCTCGGCTTCGGCCGAGCGAAGCCGGGTGCCCGTGACGTCCAGCGCAAACTTCACGACCTTGCACGGGCGTCCCAACGGGTCCAGGATCGGGTTGTAGGTCGCCTGGATCCAGACTTCCCGGCCACCCTTGCCGATGCGCTTGAATTCGCCAGTGGCAAATTCACCGCGGCGAAGGCCTTCCCAGAAGGACTGGTAGCCGGGGGATCCGGCCTCGTCGGCAGTGACAAACATCCTGTGGTGGTGGTTGCGGACTTCCGCCAGGGTATAGCCCAGCAGGCCCAGGAAGTTGTCGTTGGCGTGCAGTACCTGCCCGTCCATGCCGAATTCGATCACAGCCTGGGCCCGGTCAATGGCCAGCAGCTTGCCCTGGGCATCCTGCTGCGCCAGCTTTTGCGCAGTGATGTCCTGGCCAAACATGACCACCCGCCGGCACTGGCCGTCTTCGTCCCGAACCGGCGTGTAGGTGGCTTGCAGCCACAGGGGTTGCCCGCCGTGGGTCATGCGCAGGAACTCACCGGTTTGCGGCTGCAGCGCCCGCAAGGCTGCCCAGAAATCGCGGTAGCCTGGGCTTGCGGTCTGGGCTGGTGCGCAGATCATCCGGTGGTGTTGCGCGGTGACTTCGGCCAGCTCGTACCCCATCGCGCGCAGAAAGTTGTCATTGGCATGTTGGATCACACCGTCCAGGTCCAGCTCCAGTTCCATGTAGGTCTTCAGGACGGCTTCGCTGATGCTGGTGTGGGCCGATTGCCGCGCACGCAGTTCTGCGTCAATTACCGCCGCAGTTTCGCCGGGGGAGTGGTTTGTCATGGAGTTCCTCGTCAAGCCTGTTGTGTTCAACGAGTCTTCGGCGCGGATGCCGGCCTCTTGAGCCGCGGCGGCTGAACAGCCTCGACAACGCTATCGCGGCGTATTGCAGGAAGCCGCCCTATACCTAAGTCTTGATGCCTTGAAGTCCTGGTGCTGATTAATACACTTGGTTTCACATTTAACAAGGAGACGCGCCATGTTTGTACCAAAGATATATTTTCGAGGGGTCGGCTGCGTGCTTGTCGCCCTGGCCCTCGTGGCCCCGGCGTGGGCGGCCCCGGCGGCACCCGCAGCTGCAGCCGTGGACGGCGCCAACACCGCCTGGATGCTGGTGTCTACCGTGCTGGTGCTGCTGATGACCATGCCGGGCATCATGCTGTTTTACAGCGGCATGCTGCGCACCCGCAACACGCTGTCCATCATGGCGCAGACCATCGCGGGCATCGGTGTGATCACCGTCATGTGGGCTGTGGTGGGGTACTCGCTGGCCTTTACGCCCGGCAACGCCTGGATCGGCGATTTGCGCCGGGTCATGGCCGACGGCCTGATCGGTGGCGCCACGGTCGCGATCCACCCCATTGCGCCAACCATCCCTGAATCGGTCTTCTTTCTGTACCAGATGGCGTTTGCCATCATCACGTTCGCCATCATTCTGGGCGCCACGGCAGAGCGGCTGCGCATTGGCGCCAGCATGGTGTTTGGCGCGATCTGGCTGGTGTTGGTCTATGCGCCGGTGGCGCATTGGGTGTGGCACCCCAATGGCTGGCTGGCAACGATGGGCCATATGGATTTTGCGGGTGGCACGGTTGTGCACATTCAGGCCGGCGCTGCCGGCTTGGCGGCGGCCATAGCGGTCGGCCCGCGCCAGGGTTTCGGCAAGCAGCCCATGGTGCCGCACAACCTGTCGCTGACGGTGCTGGGCGCGGGCCTGCTGTGGGCCGGCTGGTTTGGCTTTAACGCCGGGTCATCCTACGAGGCCAGTGCGCGCGCCGCCGGCGCGCTGCTGGCCACGCAGCTGGCCGCCGGGGCCGGTGCGTTGTGCTGGGGTGTGGTCGAGATGTTCCGCCGCCAGCAGATGAGCGTGCTGGGCATGGCCACCGGCGCCATCGCCGGGCTGATCGCCGTGACGCCGGCCTCGGGCTACGTGGGTGTGGGCGGTGCGCTGGCCATCGGTGCCATCGCCGGCGGGGTGTGCTTTGCCGTGGTCACCACGTTCAAACATTTCACCCGTATTGACGATTCACTGGATGTGTTTGCGCTGCACGGCGTGGGCGGCGTGGTGGGCACGGTGCTCACGCCCGTCTTTGCGCTGAAGGCCATCGCACCGGTCACGGCCGATATTGCCACCAACGCCCTGGGCGCCACAGCCGTCATGGTCTACACCGGGCTCATGACCTGGGGCATCCTGAAGGCGCTGGACTTCATTGCCGGCCTGCGCGTGAATGCACGCGACGAGCATGTGGGGCTGGACCTGTCGCAACACGGCGAAAGCCTGGCGTCCTGAGCCACTTGCAAAGGAGTCGCCATGGCCGCCACGCTATCGAACTCGGACGTCATCAGCCTGGGCATGCGCATGGTCGTGCGCGTGCGCCACGAATTTGGCTGCAGTATCGACGTCATGAACCTGCTGCACGACCAGGCGTACGCGCGATCGGTGATCGACATGGCACGGCGCAGCACCAACGAGCAGCTGCGCGAGCAGGGCGCCTACCTGGAGCGGATGATTCTGGGTCCGCGCGAAAGCAGCGGGCCGGCGCAAAGCCAGCAAGGCCCCGCCGCTGCTCCCACCACCGCTGCGCAGGAAGACATGCAACGGCATCGCGCCGCCGTAATGCACAAGTACAAGGTCGGGCTGCGCTGAGCTGAGCCTGTTTCAGCCGCGCATGCCGGGCACCACCGTATCCCACATGTTGGACATCTGCGCGGACTGAACGCCCCACACCGGTGCAGGCGCCCGGCGCCGCCAGGCATACGCCAATGTACGCAACCAGGCCGGCAGGGCCCGGAGGCGCGATACAGGTTGGGTGCGGGCCTTGGGCAGGGCCGCCACGGCGGCGATGGACAGGATGCGCAGGTTGCTGCCGTCGGCCAGTGGCAGCTGGCCGTGAATCAATGGGCTGGTGTACCGGCTGGCGGCTGTTGCCGGGTCCGCCATCACAGCCCGGCCCACCATCACGCCTGTGACTTCATGTGCCAGGAGCCCCAGCAAGGCACCGTCATGGCTGACCAGCAGCACGCGCGACCCAGGCGCGCTGCCCAGTGGTTGCGCCAGCGCGCCGCGCAGGTCCACCACCGGGATCACCGCATTGCCGTGCTGTATGCCCCCTGCAATGCAGGCGGCTTTGCCCCGCAGCGGCACCAGGGTGTCGCAAGGCACGATTTCACGCAACGCGCTCATGGGCACGGCCAGGTGAAGCGCGCCCAGGCGAAAGCCCCCGTAGTCGCAAGGGTGCACGGGATCGGCGGTGCCGGGCAGGGCGGATGAAGAAAATGCAGCTGGTGTCATGGCGTAGCTCCCACGGTCAATGGACCCATGACAGATGATGTCGGCAGACCCGTTGCCGACCTTAGGGGAAAAGGTATTTTTGCGTCAGCGTTTTTCGTACTGGGTCTTGCCAAACAGGATGTCGCGCGACTTGTCGTCGGTGAGCGGTTTGCGCAGGTCGGCCAGAACCTGCACGCCGCGCTGCACGGCGGGCCGCTCGCTGAGGGTGTCAAACCACTTTTTCAGGTGCGGATAGTCGCTCAGCACCACGCCCTGGTTTTGCCAGTTGCGCAACCACGGGTAGGTGGCGATGTCGGCAATCGAATAGTCCCGTCCACCCAGGAAGCGGCTTTCGGCCAGCCGCCTGTCGATCACGCCGTACAGGCGCTTTGTCTCGTTGCTGTAGCGGTCGATGGCATAAGGGATTTTTTCGGGAGCGTACAGGCGAAAGTGGTGGGTCTGTCCAATCATCGGGCCCACGCCCCCCATCTGGAACATCAGCCACTGCAGCACCTCGAACCGGGCGCGGTCGCTTTGAGGCAGCAATTTGCCGGTCTTGGAGGCCAGGTACAGCAGGATGGCACCGGACTCAAATAATGAAATCGGTTTACCGTCGGGCCCGTTGGGGTCGGTGATGGCGGGAATTTTGTTGTTGGGGCTGATGGCCAGGAAGTCTGGCTTGAACTGGTCCCCGGCGCCAATGTTCACGGGGATCGCCCGCCACGGCAGGCCGCATTCTTCGAGCATGATGTGAACTTTGTGGCCGTTTGGCGTGGGCCATGAATAAACGTCAATCATTGGACATGCCCTTTTTGCGGTTTGCTTCAATAATGCGACTTTAGGGGAAACAATCACAACATGTTCGACCGGCTCAAAAAGGCATTTACCAAGGACGCCAAAGACGGCTTTGCACCCAGCTCGCAACTGGCCAGCACGCAGGTGTCTGAATGGGCCGGTACACAGGGCTTTGGTTTCGCGGGTATGGATGCGGGCAAGGGCTTTTCGCTGACCGGCAAGGTCAGCGGCAAGCCATGGCGCATGGAGCTGGGCCGGCCGTCACGCAACTTCATCCGCGGTGAAGAGCTGCGCGCGCGGGCCGAGCTGGGCATCAATGAAGACGCCGCCGTGCTGGTCATGAACCGCCCCCTGAAAGAAGCCCTGGAGAAGAAGGCGTACTCGATCTACACCGACAGCCTGCAAACCACGGCCGACCCCAACCTGCCCGAGGAAATGCGCTGGCTGTCCATGTACGAGGAAGTGGGCTGGGACAGCCTGCCACGCCCGTTCTGGGACCGCTACGCCGTCATGGCCGACCAGCGCGACAACGCGCTGGCATTCATGGACGCGGGCCTTGCCGACCTGCTCCTGGGCTGGCCTGAGCCCGCACCCATGCCCGAAGTGCCATTCATGCTCATGCTGTTGCGTGGCAAGGCCTACCTGCGCATGGAATACAACCCGGCGCAGATGCCCACGCTGCAACACGCAGCCACGATTTTCACCAGCGCCTGCGAGTCCGCTTTGGGCGGACTCTCCACGGACATCGCTCTGTAGCTCCCGGCTGTTTGATCAGCTTCCGCGCGTGACGGGCACGTCGGCGTCGCGGCCGTAGGTGCCGTACTTGCCCAACTCCCACTTGGCAATGGCGTTGCGGTGCACTTCATCCGGGCCGTCGGCAAAGCGCAACGTACGTGCATGCGCATAGCCGTAGGCCAGGGGAAAGTCGTCGCTCATGCCGCCGCCGCCATGCACCTGCATGGCCCAGTCGATCACCTGGCAGGCCATACTGGGTGCGACCACCTTGATCATCGCAATCTCCGTCCGGGCGACCTTGTTGCCGGCCACGTCCATCATCCACGCGGCCTTGAGCGTGAGCAGGCGCGCCATGTCGATACGGCAGCGCGATTCGGCAATACGCTCCTGCGTCACGGTCTGTTGTGCCACCGTCTTGCCAAAGGCGGTGCGCGACGACGCACGCTTGCACATGAATTCCAGCGCGCGTTCGGCCTGGCCGATCAGGCGCATGCAGTGGTGGATGCGCCCCGGCCCGAGGCGGCCCTGGGCGATCTCGAAACCACGGCCTTCACCCAGCAAAATATTGGTGACAGGCACGCGCACGTTTTCAAAGTACATCTCCACGTGGCCGTGCGGCGCGTCGTCGTAGCCCATGACGTTCAGCGGGCGCACGATGCGGATGCCCTTGGCGTCCGCCGGCACCAGCACCATGCTCTGCTGCGAATGGCGGGGGGCCTCAGGGTCGGTCTTGCCCATGGTGATGTAGACGGCGCAGCGCGGATCGGCCGCGCCGGAGATCCACCACTTGTGGCCGTTGATCACATATTCGTCGCCCTGGCGCTCGATGCGCGTGGCGATGTTGGTGGCGTCGCTGGAGGCGACGTCGGGCTCGGTCATGGCGAATGCCGAACGGATCTTGCCTTCCAGCAGCGGCTTGAGCCAGCGGGCCTTGTTGACGTCGTCGCCGTAACGCGCAATGGTTTCCATGTTGCCGGTGTCGGGCGCCGAGCAGTTGAATACCTCGGACGCCCAGATCACGCGGCCCATGATCTCGGCCAGTGGTGCGTATTCCTGGTTGGTCAGGCCTGCGCCGGTGTAGCCCGATGCCTGCGCGCTGTCCACCGGCAGAAAAAGGTTCCACAGGCCGGCGGCCTGGGCCTTGGGCTTGAGGTTCTCGATGGTCTGCAACGCGCTCCAGCGTTTTCCGGCTTCGGTGTTGGCGGCGAGCTCTTCCTTGTAGGCCTTCTCGTTCGGGTAGATGTGGTCGTCCATGAACTTCAGCAGGCGCGCCTGAAGGTCCTTGGTCTTGGGGGAGTAGTCAAAGTCCATGTGTTTCTCCGTTGGAATCTGGGGGGTCAGGCCTGGCGTGCGAAGTTCCAGGCCATTTCGGCCAGGCCGCGCGCGCCCGCGCCCGAACTGGCCGCCTGTGCGCTGGAGGCAGTGCCGGCCTCCACGCGCTTGGCAATGCCCTGCAGGATGGCGGCCAGGCGGAACAGGTTGTAGGCCATGTAAAAGTTCCAGTCGGCCTTCAAGGCTGCTGGTGTGGTGAGGCCGGTGCGTTCGCAGTACAGGCGGATGTAGTCGTCTTCAGTGGGAATGCCCAGGCTGGCCACGTCCAGGCCGCCAATGCCGCGGAATGACCCGGGCGGGATGTGCCAGGCCATGCAGTGGTAGCTGAAATCAGCCAGCGGATGGCCCAGGGTGGACAGTTCCCAGTCGAGCACGGCAATGACGCGCGGCTCGGTCGCATGGAACATCAGGTTGTCCAGCCGGTAGTCGCCATGCACGATGGACACGCGGGTTTCGTCGCGTGCATCGGCCGGGATGTGCGCGGGCAGCCACGCCATGAGCTCGTCCATCTCGGCAATGGGCTGCGTGATGGACGCGACATACTGCTTGCTCCAGCGGCCGATCTGGCGTTCGAAATAGTTGCCCGGCTTGCCGTAGCTGCCCAGGCCGCGGTCGGCGAATCTGACCGAGTGCAGGGCCGAGATGACGCGGTTCATCTCGTTGTAGACGGCGCCGCGCTCCGCGTTGGACATGCCGGGCAGCGACTGGTCCCACAACACGCGGCCCTGCATGAACTCCATGATGTAGAACGCCCGGCCAATGACGGCTTCGTCCTCGCACAGGCAGTACATCTGCGGCACGGGTACATCGGTGCCCTGCAGGCCGCGCATGACGGCAAATTCACGCTCCACGGCGTGCGCCGACGGCAGCAGCCTGGCCACCGGGCCGGGCTTGGCGCGCATGACGTAGCTGCGCGCGGGCGTGACCAGCTTGTAGGTCGGGTTGGACTGGCCGCCCTTGAACAGCTCGACTGACAGCGGCCCCTTGAAGCCTTCGAGGTTGGCGTCCAGCCAGGCCGACAGCGCGGCGACGTCGAACGCATGCTTGTCGGTGACGGCGCGGGTGCCGGTGAAGTGTTCGAAATCAGTCATGGCGAGGGTGCGTGTCAGGTGTCGGTTTCAATGATGCGCATCAGCGCTTCGCGGTTGCGCACCACCAGGCCGCCCGGCTCGATGCGGATCACGTTCTCGCGCTCCATGGACTTGAGCTCCTGGTTCACGCGCTGGCGCGAGGCGCCTAAAAGCTGCGCCAGCTCTTCCTGCGCCAGCTGCAGGCCGATGCGCACTTCGCGCCCGTCGGACAGCGAGGGCACGCCGTAGCTGCGCACCAGGTGTACCAGCTGTTTGGCCAGCCGCGCGCGCAGGGGCAGGGTGTTGAGGTCTTCCACCAGCCCGAACAGCTGGCGGATGCGCCGCGCGTGCAGGCGCAGCATGGCTTCGTACAGCTCCACGTGCTGGCTCAGGATCTTGCGCAGGTCGCCGCGCGCCACGCACAGGATGGTGGTGTCCCCATGGGCATAGGCATCGTGGGTACGACGGTCGCCGTCGAAGATCGCCACATCGCCAAACCAGATGCCCGGCTCCACATAGGTCAGCGTGACCTGCTTGCCCGAGATCGACGTGGAGCTCACCCGTACCGCGCCCATGGCACAGGCGATCCATTCCTCGGGCGCATCGCCACGGGCGGCGATCAGCTCGCCGTCCTTGAAGCGTTTGACGTAGGCGCATCGGAGTATGTCGTGCCGCAGCGATGGTGAAAGTGAAGAAAACCAGCGACCGGTGTTGATCGCTTCTCGTTCTTCGATAGTAAGAATGGGGTCGTCCATGGTCTGTCTTTTGCGTGACTGATGACGCGCCCATTGTCGCGTGCGGGACCAACCATCCTGCTCAGGGTTGTCACCTGAAGCACATGCCGGCAAGGGCTTTACTCGTACTTCGCAGGCTGCTTGTTCAGGAATGCCGAAATGCCAATGCCACCATTGACGTGGTGGACGTTGCGCACGAAGTGGTCGCGCTCCGACGCAAGGTGTGTGCTCAGCGCAGCGTGACCTGCGTCGTTGAGCAGTTCCTTGATGCTGGCCAGCGCATTGGGTGCGCGCACGTTCAGGCGCTCTGCCAGGGCCAGCGCATCGGTGCCGGCCTGGCCCGGGGTGGTAACGCGGTTGACGATGCCCAGCTGGTGCAGGCGCTGCGCGCCGATGCGCTCACCGCACATCAGCAGTTCGGTGGCCAGTTGCCTGGGCATGGCTTGCGCCAGGCTCCAGCTGCCGCCCGCATCAGGAGACAGTGCGACCGTGCTGTAGGCCATGACGAACACGGCGTCGCTGGCGGCCACGACCAGGTCGCAGGCCAGGACGAGCGAAAATCCCGCGCCGGCGGCCGCGCCTTCAACGGCGGCGATCACCGGTTTGGGGAAGGTGCGGATCGCCTCGATCCAGTTGTGAAGACCTTCGACCGTCTGGGCCTGTACTTCAGGCGGGAGCTGGCGGTTGCCCAGCAGCCGGTTCAGGTTGCCGCCGGCACAGAACGTCGAGCCTTCGCCGGTGATGACCACCGTACGCACCTCGGCGCTGCTTTCGGCCACGCTCAGGGCTTCTACGCCGGCCGCGTAGATTTCCGGCCCAAGTGCATTGCGATGCTCGGGGTTGCTGATGGTCAGCACCATGGTCTGGCCATGGGTGGTGCTTTTGAGTGCGGCGGTCATTTTTTCCAGTCAGTTGGGGTCAGAGCTGAAGATCTGAACCACAAAATGGTCAGCTTTCAACATGCAGCAAAGACAACCCGATGGCGCCGCGCCGGCGCAGCCAGGGGCTGGGGCGGTAACGCGGGTCGCCATACACCGTGCCCATGTTGAACAGCACCTCCAGCACATTGGCCGGGCCATAGCGGTCGCCCATGGCCAGCGGGCCCAGCGGGTATCCCAGGCCCAGAGTGACCGCAGTTTCCAGATCTGCGGGTGTGCAGATGCGCTGCTGGCAGATGTCGCTGGCGATGTTGACGATGGCCGCCACCACGCGCTGGGTCACAAATCCGCCGCTGTCGCGGATCACGCTGACAGGCTTGCCGTCGCGCGCGAACAGCGCGTGGGCAGCGTCGCGCATGTCGGTGCGGGTGGCGGGGTTGGTGGCCAGCACACGGCGCTTCGTGGCCTTGTCGTCAACCAGCATGTCGATGCCGATCGTGCGCGCCGGGTCCAGCCGCTCCACCACCGACACGGTGGTCACGTCAAAGCCCAGGGGAGCCACCAGCGACAGGGCCTGCGCCGATGGCGACTGGCCGGTTTCGATTTTCGCGCCCAGGTCCTTGAGCAACTGCAGCAGCTCGGAGCGGCGGGTGGCGCGCGTGGACACCCACACGGGTGGCATCTCGGCAACCACGGGCACCGCGGGCTCTGGCGGCACCTGCGCAGTGCCGTCTGCATAACGGTAAAAGCCCTCGGACGTCTTGCGGCCCAGCACGCCGCCGGCCAGGCGCTGGGCGCCGATCACGCTGGGGCGATAGCGCGGCTCGTCGTAATACTGCCGGTACACGGACTCCATGACCGGCTGCGACACGTCCAGGCCGGTCAGGTCCATCAGCTCGAACGGGCCCAGCCGGAAACCCGCCTGGTCCTTCAGGATGCGGTCAATGGTGGCGAAATCGGCCACGCCTTCGCCCACAATGCGCAGGGCCTCGGTGTTGTAGCCGCGCCCCGCATGGTTCACGATGAAGCCCGGCGTGTCCTGCGCCTGCACAGGCGTGTGCCCCATCTGGCGGGCATGGGCCGCCAGGCGTTCGCACACGGCCGGATCGGTCTTCAGGCCCGCAATCACTTCCACCACCTTCATGAGCGGCACCGGGTTGAAGAAGTGGTAGCCCGCCAGCCGCCCCGGGTGCATCAGGCCCGCCGCAATGCTGGTGACGGAAAGCGACGACGTATTGGTCGCCAGCACAGCATCGGGTGCGACCAGGTTTTCGAGTTCGGCAAACAGGGACTTCTTGACATCCAGGCGCTCGACCACGGCCTCGATAACCAGATTGCAGCCTGCCAGGTCCGCCAGCGTGGCCGCCGGCTGCAGCCTGGCCTTGAAGGCCGCAACCTGGCCCGCGTCCAGGCGGCCTTTTTCAAGAAGCTTGTCCCATTGCGAACACACGGCGGCCAGACCCCGGGCCACCGCCTCGGGCTGGGTGTCAAACATCAAGACGGTGCTGCCGGCCTGTACGGCGATCTGGGCGATGCCACGGCCCATGGCACCAGCGCCCACGAGACCAACGGTTGTGAAGGTGAGATTCATGGCGGCGATTATCACGTAGGCCTTTCACCACTGTGCGCGTCCACCCCCGGGGCTCTCAGGCCTGTGCCAAAATCGGTACCAGTCCATGAAACCAAACTTGAAGTTGCGCCAAACCGTTGCCGGGGGAGTGTTGTTGCTGGCTGCCCTGGGCAGCACGGCGATGACTTTGGGCCGCACGCGCGGCGCTGCCTTGATCGGGCGGTCGCTGGACCTGTCGGTCCAGGTCCGCCTGGAACCCACCGACGATGTCTCATCGGCCTGTTTTGATGCAGACGTCTTTCACGGCGAAACCCGGGTCGATGCAAGCAGGGTGTCTGTCCAGTTTCAACCCGCTGCTGGCGCCATGGACGCCACCGTTCGTATCCGTTCATCGGCCGTGGTGGACGAACCCGTGGTGACCATTTACCTGCGTGCGGGATGCTCGCAAAAAGTGACACGCCGCTATGTGTTGCTGGCCGACTACCCGACGGATACGGTCGTGCCTGCGCCTGTACAGATCGTTCCACCGGTCGTGCAGGCGGCCCCCGCTGCGGCGGCTGCACCTGTGACACCAGCCCCAACCGGGCCAGCCCGCTCACCTGCAGCAGTTTCACCGCCCGCTGCAGCCAACGCAAGCGGCGGGTCTGCTCAGGCGGCAGCGCCGGCGGCCGGCACTGCCTCTGCACCGGCACCGGCACCGGCACCGGCACCGGCACGCCGTCGCCCTGCCCGGGCCGCGACCGAACCGGCAAACGATTCAGGCCCCAAGGCCGCCGCTGCCGAGCGACCGGCCACTTTGGTGCGCCGGCCCGCGCCACCGGCCCCGTCAGCCCGGTCCCGGCTCAAGCTGGACCCGCTGGACCTGCTGGTCGAACGCGACCCCACGCTGCGTTCATCGACCGAGATGGTGACGGCACCCGCCGAAAACGCCCAGGCGCGTGCGCAGGCTGCTGCCCTGTGGCGCGCCATCAACGCGCAGCCCCAGGACATCCTGCGCGACACCCAGCGCATGCAGGCACTGGAAGCCGACGTCAAGGGCCTGCGCGAGCAGGCTGCGAAGAACCAGACCAGCCTGAGCGACCTGCGCGTGCAGTTGCACAAGGCCGAGGGCGAACGCTATGCCAACGGCCTGGTGTACAGCCTGCTGGCCTTGCTGGCCTTGGCCCTGGCAGGGGCGGGCTACCTGTGGCAACGCTCACGCAATGCTGTTTTCAGCGGCCAGGATTGGTGGCGGCGGGGTGAAACGGCGGGCGGTGACCCTGGCCAAATGGGTCCGGATTCGCTGCCGCCCCCGGCGGTGCCGCGCAAACCCGGCCCGGCTTCCAGATACCAGGACTCAGCGGGGTCGGTGGACGTGGATTTGGACGTTGATGAGTCCATGTTTGCCACGCTCAAGACGGCCCGGCCAGTGGTTGCGCCGCCAGACGCCGCACCCCGGCTGGTGCCCGTCATGGACCACAGCGATTTTGTTGCCAGCATTCCGGGCAGCTCTCGTGCGGTCAACGCCGAAGAGCTCTTTGACATCCAGCAACAGGCGGATTTCTTCATCTCGCTCGGCCAGCATGAGCAGGCCATTGAAGTGCTGAAGAACCACATCAGCGACAACGTGGAAACCAGTGCGCTGGCGTACCTGGACCTGCTCAAGATCTACCATTCGTTGAGCCGGCGCGACGAATACGACCAGTTGCGCGGCGATTTCAACAAGGTGTTCAACGCCCAGGTGCCGGTGTTTGACGCCTACAGCGACAAGAGCAGCGGGCTGGAGGCGTACCACAATGCACTCGCGCGCATCGAATCGCTGTGGCCTTCGCCCAAAGTGCTGGAGATCATCGAGGAATCGATCTTCCGCAAGCCCGGCAGCGGCGACGGCGAAGCCTTTGGTCTTGAGGCCTATCGCGAACTGCTGCTGCTGTACGCCATGGCCAAGGACGTGGTCGAGCGCGGCGGCAACGTCATGGACTTCGACATGTCGGGACTGTCGCAGCCGCCCGGCATGGAACCGCACCCGCCCACGGGGTTCTCCAATACCTCCATCCAGCCGTTGTCCGCCTCGCTTGAGATGGCGCGCCGGTCAGAATCGGGTCGTGATTCAGCGGGCAGTTCGCTGGGGACGGCAGACGATGAAGATTCACCCCTGCCCGACATCGCCATGCCCCGCCCGTCTCCACGCCTGGGCCTGGACATCGACCTGTCCGAGCCAGCGCCGTTGAGCTCGGCCTTCATGGAAATTGCAGACGAGCCGCATCGCAGCGCAAAGCCCGAGCTTTCCCTGGATTTGCCCATGGATTCGATCGACAGCGGTGCGGGTGACGACAAACCCATGGACAGCAACATGGTGGACTTTGACCTGTTTGACGCAGCCACCGAGCGCGACATCGCGCCCAAGAAGCCCCGGCCCTGAATTGTCAGATCGGGCGATGGGTGCCCGCCAGGCGCGTTGCCCACCAGCTCACAACCATCGCCAGCAACAAACCCGAAAGCCCCGCCCAGCTGAGCACGCTCATCTGGCCGTGAGCGATGAGCCAGCCGCCGCTGGCCGCGCCAAAGGCCTGGCCCGCATACATGGCCGATGTGTTCAACGCGATCGAACCGGCGGCCAGCGCGGGCGCAATACCCACCAGCCGCGCCTGCTGAGCCGAATTGGACGAAAAGCAGCCCAGGGCCCAGGGCACGGCAATCAGTGCGGCGAGCATCAGGCTGGTGCCCAACGGCCACAGCAAAAGGCTCAGCGCCATGCTGGCAATGCCCAGCATGACGGACCGCGAGGCACCGATGCGGTCGATGTTGCGCGACATCAGCACATTGCCCAGAAAGCCGAAGGCGCCAAACCACATGAAGAACAGGCCCAGCCCGGTGGGCGTAATGTCCAGCTGCGCCTTGTAATAGGGCGCGAAATATGAAAACAGCACAAATTGCCCGGCTGAATACAGCACCGTGACGGCAATGCACAGCATGAGCGCTCGCGAGCGCAAGGTTTCCTTCCAGGCGCCCAGCGTCAGCGCGGGCGGCTTCACGCCGTCAGGCATGGCGCGCCATACCCACAATGCGCTGACCAGGCTTAGCGCGCCGACCACGGCAAAGGCCGTTCGCCAGCCCCAGGTCCCACCGATCAACGCACCCAGCGGCATGCCCAGCACGGATGCCACTGACCAGCCCAGGAACACAAATGTGATGGCGCGCCCGCGTTGCTCGGGTGCGACCAGCAAGCCCACACAGGCGGCTGCCTGCGGCGTGAAGATGGCTGGCGAGATGACCGCCAGCACCCGCATGGGCAGCAGCGTGGCAAAAGTGGGCATCAGTACGCAGGCCAGATGCAGCGCGCCAAACCACAGCATGGACAAGGCCAGCAGGCGCCGGCGATCCCAGCCCGCAACAATGGCCGCAAACAGCGGCGCGCCCAGGCACATCAGCAAGGCGCCCGCCGAGATGAGCTGGCCCGCGACCGGCACCGACACATTGAGCGACGTGCTGATGTCGTTGAGCGTGCCAGGCACCACCATCACGCCGGTGCCGATCACGAAATTGCCGAACAGAAGCGCCCACAGGACGCCGGGCATGGCGGGGGCGGCTTTCAGCGACGCACCTGCAAAGCGCCGGGGTTCACGATGTTGGTCGGTGTGCCCTTGATGAAATTGACGACATTGTCAAACGCCACGCTGAAGTACATCTCGTAGCTTTCCTGCTCGACATAGCCGATGTGCGGGGTGCAGATGCAGTTTTCCAGGCGCAGCAGCGCGTGGCCTTGCAGGATGGGTTCGCTTTCAAACACGTCGATCGCGGCCAGCCCGGGGCGGCCCCGGTTCAGCGCCACCAGCAGGGCATCGGGCTGCAGCAACTCGGCACGCGACGTGTTGACGAACAATGATGTTGGCTTCATGCGCGACAGGTCTTCCAGCGTGACAATACCGGCGGTTTCCTCGTTGAGCCGCAGGTGCAGGGACAGGACGTCGCTGTGGGCAAAGAATTCTTCGCGGCTGTCCGCCGCCTGGCAGCCGTCGGCCGCCGCCTTTTCGCGCGAGGCTTCGCGGCCCCACACCAGAACGTTCATGCCAAAAGCCTTGCCGTAACCGGCCACCAACTGGCCAATGCGGCCATAACCCCAGATACCCAGCGTCTTGCCGCGCAACACGGTGCCCAGCCCGAAATTGGAGGGCATGGACGCGCTCTTGAGGCCGGATTGCTGCCAGCCCCCGTGCTTGAGCGTGCTGATGTACTGTGGCAGCCGGCGGGTGGCCGCCATGATGAGCGCCCAGGTCAGCTCCGCAGGCGCCACCGGGCTGCCTACACCCTCAGCCACGGCAATGCCACGCTCGGTACAGGCGTCAACGTCGATATGGGAACCCATGCGCCCGGTCTGGGCGATCAGTTTCAGTCGGGGGAGCTTTTCAATAAGCTGGCGGTTGATCTGGGTGCGTTCGCGGATCAGAACGATCACGTCAGCATCGCGCAGCCGTACCGACAGCTGGCCTATGCCTTTGACTGTATTGGTGTAAACCTTGGCGGCAAAGGCGTCCAGCCGGTCCGCGCACTGGAGCTTGCGCACGGCGTCCTGATAGTCGTCAAGGATCACGATGTTCATGCACGCAATTGTGCCTTGGGTGTGCGCCAATCCGGCGCCCGGCAAGGATTGCGCAGCCCCGCTACGATGACCACCTTTGCGTTGCGTCATTCCAAGGAGTTTTCATGCCCGTTTCAATGTCGTCCGTGAGCCTGCCCCTGTTCGAGAACATGCTGGGTAATCTGAGCCACATCCTGGACAAGGCCCAGGCCCATGCCGAGGCGAAGAAATTCGAGCCTGCCGTGCTGCTGCAGTCGCGCCTGGCGCCCGACATGTTGCCCCTGACCCGCCAGATCCTGATTGCCTGTGACGCTGCCAAAAATGGCGTGGCCCGTCTGTCAGGCGTGGAAGCGCCGAAATTCGACGATACCGAGACCACACTGGCAGAGCTGAAAGAGCGCATTGGCAAGACCCTGGCTTATCTGGCGACCGTGCCCGCCGCCCGGCTGGACGACAGTGCAGAAAAGGACATCACTTTTCCCGTGGGCAAGGACAAGACCCGCACGATGAAGGGCGAGGCCTACCTCAAGCACTGGATGCTGCCCAACTTCTTTTTCCATGTGACCACGGCCTACGCCATCTTGCGTCACAACGGTGTGGAGCTGGGCAAGTCGGATTACCTGGTCGGCAACAAAACCTGAGTGGGTACGCTGCGTTCGCCAATTCAGTGGCGGGGGGTTTCCAGCGCGGCCAGACGGTCGAGTTCAGCGCAGACATCGGCCATGCGGCCAGAGATCACCAGGCGCCCACCCGACGGATTGCGCGGGCCGTCTTTGTCCATGACGCGCACGACGCGCAGGGGGCGCTGGACGCGCCGCGCGCATCCGGCGGCTTTGGGTGCGGCTGCGCGGGGTGCCACACAAGATGTAGCGGCCAGGGCCGGCGCAACTGGCCGATGGGCCTGCACGGGAGACAAAAACCAGGCAAGCAGGTCGTGCAGCGGGGTGAAAAGGCCGTGAACGGCAGACAATGCGATTCCCATGTGAAAACTCCTAACAACAGAGGTTGGACACAGGCAGGATTCAGAACCAGGGCTGCTGCAGGGTGATGGCGATCATCGCCATACGCCCGCCACCTGCGGCAGCCCTTGTGTGACAGCGGCTTACATGAGCATGGTGTTGCGGATCAGACCAACGGCCAGACCTTCGATTTCGAACGGTTCGCCCGGCTCCACGATGATGGTCTGGTAATCGGGGTTTTCGGCGTGCAGTTCGATCAGGTGTTTGTTGCGGCGAAAGCGCTTGACGGTGACTTCTTCGCCCAGGCGGGCCACGACGATCTGGCCGTTCTTGGCGTCTTTGGTGGCTTGCACGGCCAGCAGGTCGCCGTCCATGATGCCGGCGTCGCGCATGGACATGCCACGCACCTTGAGCAGGTAATCAGGCTTGCGCTGGAACAGGCTGCTTTCCACGTAGTAGGTCTGGTCGACGTGTTCCTGCGCGAGAATCGGGGAGCCTGCTGCCACCCGGCCAATCAGCGGCAACGCCAGCTGGGCCAGGCTTTGCAGCGGCAGGGAGAATTGCTTGATGCGGGATTCGTTGATGGAGCGCAGCGTTTCGCTCTTGAGCCGGATGCCGCGAGAGGTGCCGCTGACGAGTTCGATAACGCCTTTGCGAG
>CALRYY010000042.1:0-32842 GCA_943372515.1 Ramlibacter sp. 2FC
GGGAAAGCTCACGCGGTAGCCGTAGTAGCTTAGCGCCGTGGCCAGCAGCGTGATGCCCAGGCCCGACACATGCTGCGACAGCGCCAGCCCCACCGTCAGACCCGCATGCAGCAGGCCCAACGCCGCGCCCGTGAGCGCCGCCACGCCCACGCCCACCCACAGCGGCGCGCCGGCGTATACAGCCAGCCAGCCGCTGAACGCGCCCGCGACCATGATGCCCTCGATGCCCAGGTTCAGCACGCCCGCGCGTTCGCACAGCAGCACGCCCAGCGTGCCCAGGATCAGCGGCGTGGCAATGCGCAGCACCGCCTGCCAGAAGGCGGGGTTGGCCAGGATGTCGAACACTTCCATGGCTATTTCCACCGCACTTTGTACTGCGTGAGCATGGTGGCCACCAGCACCGAAATCAGCGACGCCGCCACGATCACGTCGGCAATGTAGGTGGGCACGCCCACGGCGCGGCTCATGCTGTCGGCACCCACCAGCACGCCCGCCACAAACACGCTGGCAGCCAGCACGCCCAGCGGGTGCAGAGCGGCCAGCATGGCAATGACGATGCCGCTGTAGCCATAGCCGGGCGACATGTCCAGCGTCACATAACCGGTGCGCCCGGCCACCTCAATCGCGCCGGCCAGCCCCGCCAGCGCGCCTGACAGCAGCGCCACCAGCACCACGGTGCGCGTGACCGGCACGCCGGCAAAGGCGGCCGCCCGCGCATTGGCCCCGGTGGCGCGGATGTCAAAGCCCAGCACCGTGTACTTGAACAGCGCCCATAGCAGCACGGCCAGCCCCACTGCCCACAGCAGGCCCGTGTGCACACGCGTGCGCTCCACCAGTTTTGACAGCTCCAGCTCACCCTGCAGCGCCACGCTTTGCGGCCAGCCCATGGCGGTGGGGTCTTTCATGGCGCCGTCCAGCAGCGCGCCCACGCCCAGCAGCACGATGAAGTTGAACAGCAGCGTGGTCACCACCTCGTCCACGCCCAGCTTGGCCTTCATCAGCGCCGGGCCCAGCAGCAGCAGGGCGCCGGCCAGTGCAGCGGCTGCCATCATCAGCGGGAACAGCACCCACGCCGGCCATTCCAGCCCTGTGCCGCCATGCAGGCCGCCCACGGCCACGGCGGCCAGGGCGCCTGCATACAGCTGGCCCTCGGCGCCGATGTTGAACAGGCGCGCCTTGAACGCCACGGTGGCCGCCAGGCCGGTGAGGATCAGCGGGATGGCACGGGTGAAGGTTTCGCTCAGCGCAAACACCGAGCCGAACGCGCCCTTGAACAGCAACGCATACGTCTGACCAACGGGCGCACCGGCCCACAGCACCAGCAGCGCGCTGATGAGCAACGTGAAGGCAACGGCGCCCAGTGGCGCCAACACCAGCGCCGCGGGGGATGTTTGCGTGCGTTTTTCCAGCCTCATGGGGTGGCGCCCGCCATGGCCAGGCCGATGGCCTCGCGCGTCCACGCGGCAGCAGGCAATGCATCCGTCAAATGCCCGCCATGCATCACCGCCAAGCGGTCACCCAGGGCCAGCACTTCGTCCAGGTCGTCAGAGATCAGCAGCACGGCCGCGCCGGCATCGCGAGCGGCCACCAGCTGTTGCTGCACATAGTCCACCGCGCCAATGTCCAGGCCCCAGGTGGGCTGGTGGGCCACGATCAGCCGTGGCGTACCGCCATCGGGTGCGAGCAGTGCCCGGCCCAGGATCAGCTTTTGCATGTTGCCGCCTGACAGCGACCGTGCCGCCGTCAGCGGCCCACCGCCGCGCACGTCAAACGCATCCATGACCTTTCGCGCATGCGCGCGGGCCGCAGCGCGGCGCACCCACAGCCAGCGGCTGAAGGCGGGGGTGCGCAGCCGCTCAGACACGGCGTTTTCCCACACGGGCAAATCACCCACCACGCCCACGGCGTGGCGGTCCTCCGGCACACGCGCCACGCCGCGCGTGACCAGCAGGGCGGGCGATGCGGGCAGGGGCTGGCCGCCCAGCGTAACGCTGCCTGACTGCAACGCGCGTACGCCGCACAGCACATCGGCCAGCGCCACCTGACCGTTGCCGGATACGCCCGCCACCGCCACGATCTCGCCCGCGCGCAGCGCCAGGCTCACACCCGCCAGCCGGTCGCGCTGACCGGCGGGTGTGGTGGCGCCGGTCAGCTCACACACCACATCGCCCACGGCACGGGCCGGGCGGCGCTGCGGCGCGGCCACGGCGTGGCCCACCATCCACTGAGCCAGCTGCGCCTGGGTCGTGCCCTGTGCGGGGGCCTGCGCCACCAGCTTGCCGCCGCGCAGCACCGCCACGCGGTGCGACACGCGCAGCACCTCGGCCAGCTTGTGGCTGATGAAGATGATGGACAGGCCCTGCGCCACCATCTGGCCCAGGGTGTCAAACAGTGCCTCGCTTTCCTGCGGGGTCAGCACGGCGGTGGGTTCGTCCAGGATCAATATGCGGGCGCCGCGGTACAGCGCCTTCAAAATCTCCACCCGCTGGCGTTCGCCGACCGACAGGCTGCCCACCTTGGCATCTGCATCCACCTGCAGGCCAAACCGTTGCCCCACCTCGGCCAGGCGGGCGCGGGCGGCGGTGCCGCGGGTAAAGGGCTGCCACAGCGGCTCGGTGCCCATCACCACGTTGTCCAGCACGCTCAGGTTGTCGGCCAGGGTGAAGTGCTGGTGCACCATGCCCACGCCGGCGGCCAGCGCGGCGCGCGGGTTGCCGGGGGGCAGGGGAGCGCCGTTGACCTCGATGCTGCCCTCGTCGGCCAGGTAGTGGCCGAACAGGATGGACACCAGAGTGCTCTTGCCCGCGCCGTTTTCACCGAGCAAGGCCAGCACCTCGCCACGGTCCAGCGTGAGCGAGATGTTGTCGTTGGCCACCAGCGGGCCAAACCGCTTGGTGATGCCGTTCAGGCGAAGGACGGTTTCGGCCAAGCCTTACTTCGCGGTCGATTTCGGCGCGTTGTCGTCCACTTTCACTGTGAACTTGCCGTCCAGAATGGCCTTTTCCTTCGCCTTCATCTTGGCCACGATGTCCGCCGGCACCTTCTTTTCAAACGTGCCCAAGGGCGCCAGCTCGCTGCCCTTGTACTTCATCATCGAATACTGGCCGTAGTCTTCGGCGGTGAACTTGCCTTCTTTCACCAGCTTCAGCGCGCGGTCGATGGTGGGCTCCATGTTCCACAGGGCCGACGACACCACGGTGTCGGGGTACTTGTCTTGCGTGTTGATCACGTTGCCAATGGCCAGCTTGCCCTTTTCCTTGGCGGCATCAGACACACCAAAACGCTCGGCATACATCACGTCTGCGCCCTTGTCGATCATGGCAAAGGAGGCTTCCTTGGCCTTGGGCGGGTCGAACCAGCTGTTGATGAAGCTCACGGTGAACTCGACCTTGGGGTTGGTTTCCTTGGCGCCGGCCATGAAGGCGTTCATCAGGCGGTTGACTTCAGGAATGGGGAAGCCGCCGACCATGCCGATCTTGTTGGTCTTGGTCATGCCGCCGGCGATCATGCCGCTCAGGTACGCGGGCTCCTGGATGTAGTTGTCAAACACGCTGAAATTGGGCGCCACCGGCTTGCCCGAGCTGCCCAGCAGGAACGAGGTTTTGGGGAAGTCCTTGGCCACCTTGCGCGCCGCGGCTTCCACCGCAAAGGCCTCGCCCACGATGAACTGGTTGCCGCCCGTGGCGTATTCGCGCATGACGCGCTCGTAATCAGCGTTGGACACGTTCTCGCTGGCCTTGTATTCGATCTCGCCACGCGCCTCGGCGGCTTTCAGCGCCTTGTGGATCCGGCTGACCCATTGCTGCTCGAACGGCACGGTGTAGATGGCGGCGACCTTGATCTTGGCTTGCGCCAGGGCCAGGCCGGGGGCCGACAGGGCTGCCAGGCCGGTTACAGCAGCCAGGGTGATGAGGGAACGGCGTGATGTCATGAAAGCTCCTCTGGGTTGAATGGGTGGTTGAAACTGTGCAAATGGTGTGCCAGCGTGGATGCCGGATCAGGTCCGGCATGACGCAAGCGGGAAAGGGCGGGTTTACTGGGTGCCGAAAATCCGGTCGCCGGCGTCGCCTAACCCGGGCAGGATGTAGCCGTGGTCGTTCAGCTGGCGGTCAATGGCGGCGGTGTAAATGGGAACGTCGGGGTGGGCCTTTTGCAGGGCGGCCACGCCCTCGGGGCAGGTCAGCAGGCAGACGAACTTGATGGACTTGGGCTTCATTTCCTTGAGTCTGTCTACGGCGGCGATGGCCGAATTGCCCGTGGCCAGCATCGGGTCGACGATGACAACGTCGCGCTCGTGCATTTCTTTGGGCATCTTGAAGTAATACTCCACGGCCGTCAGCGTTTTGGGGTCGCGGTACAGGCCCACATGGCCCACGCGCGCGCCGGGCACCACGTTCAGCATGCCCTCCAGAATGCCGTTGCCGGCCCGCAGGATGGACACAAACACCAGCTTCTTGCCGTCGATCACCTTGGCCTTCATGGTCTCCAGCGGGGTTTCGATCTCGATCTCGGACATGGGCATGTCGCGTGTGACTTCATAGGCCATCAGTGCGGCCAGCTCGTTGAGCAGGCGGCGAAAGCTGTTGGTGCTGGCCTCTTTTTTGCGCATCAGCGTCAGCTTGTGCTGCACCAGCGGGTGGTTGATGACGTGGACGTTGCTCATTGTTGTGTCAGCCTCTTGTTTTAACTTTGGTTCAAAAAACGGTGCCATCGCTGGCGATGTTCAGAGGCGGTGTACCGCCACGCAAGCGTTGTGCCAGTACGCGCCCTGCAGCCCAGGTGCCGCCTTCCAGCACACAGGCCAGCGGCAGCTGGGCGGCGCTCAGGCCCAGGATGCCACGCACCCTGGGGGCCAGCTCGTCCAGCAGCGCCACGGTCAGCGCCCGCCATTCCACCACCAGCTCGTCGCCGGCCTGGTGGGTGCGCTCGGCCTGGGCCGGGTCCTTCAGGCGGATCACGCCGCTGTCCAGCAGCAGGCCGCCGTTGCGGTATTCGGGCAGGCCGGTCAGGGCGTCCAGCCCGCGCACCTGCACGCCGCCCCATTCAAACGGCTCGATCAAAGAATAGGTCAGCCATTGCGACAGCTTGTGAAAGGGCATCCAACCGTCCGTCAGGCCCGGGCCGCGCACGGCGCTGTGGCGCCAGCAGTCGCCCAGCGCCACGGTGCCCAGCGCATTCTGCGCGGGCCAGATGGGCGACAGCGACATCAGCAGCTGCGACAGGATGTCATGCGCCGCCACATCCGCCGTGGGCGGCGTATCGGTGCCATAGGGCTTGACCAGCATGTCAAACAGGCCGCCGGGGCGCTGCACGTCGGTGCCAAACACCTCAGGCTGCTCGTGCAGCACTTCGCCCAGGCGGCGCAGCAGCACCAGCCGGCCATCCACACCCACCAGCGGGTTGGCCGGGCTGACCTGAAAGGCCTCGGCCAGCCGGTCACCCACCACACCCCGCAGCCCGGCGGAATCGGCCTGCAGCGGGCGTGCAGGGTCGCTGCTGAACATGCCCGCCATGAAGGCATGAAAGCTGGCCACGCCCAGCCCTTCAGACCGGGCAAAGGTCTGGCCGGTGGCGGGCTCCACATACTTCCAGTCGGGGCCGGCGCCTGCGTCCAGCAGCACGCTGACCACGGCCAGGTCGATGTAGGCGCGGGCGCGTTCGGCGGGGTGGGCCCCACCGGGTTGTTTGTCGAGTTGCTTGTCGAGCAATGCCTTGCGGTCCAGACCCCCCGCCTCAAAGTGGCGCCAGCGGCTGTGATACGGAATGCGCAGGTGGCTGTAACGCTCGCGCGTGACGGCCACCACTTCCAGCGCGGCGCTGTCCAGGGCGCTGTCGTCCACAGTGAACCAGGCAGACCCCCCGGGGCGGGCGCGCGCCAGCAGGGCGGCGGCGCGTTCGCGTACGGCGGTGGTGGTGCGCAGGCTGGCGGCGGCTTCCTCATTCGTCATGCGTCCAGCCCCCGGCCCTTGGCGCTTTTCAGTTCTGCAGCGTCGGGCACGGCACCGGGGGTGAAGTAGCCGGCCGCCATTTTGGCCGTCATCTCCACCCGGGCGTCTTCGGGGATCAGCGCGTCGGGGATGTTCACGCGCTCGCCCACCTCAATGCCCGAGCCGGTGATGGCGTCGTATTTCATGTTGCTCATGGACACCAGGCGGTGGATCTTGCGGATGCCCAGCCAGTGCAGCACGTCGGGCATCAGCTGCTGAAAGCGCATGTCCTGCACACCGGCCACGCATTCGGTGCGGGCGAAATACTGGTCCGCCGTGTCGCCGCCCACCTGGCGCTTGCGGGCGTTGTAGACCAGAAATTTCGTCACCTCGCCCAGCGCGCGGCCCTCTTTGCGGTAATAGGCACACAGCCCCACGCCGCCACGCTGCGCACCCTGAATGCATTCCTCAATGGCGTGCGTCAGGTAGGGGCGGCAGGTGCAGATGTCGGACCCAAACACGTCGGAGCCATTGCATTCGTCGTGCACGCGCGCCGTCAGCTCCACATCGGGGTTGGCCAGGTCGCGCGGGTTGCCAAAGATGTACAGCGTGAGCCCGCCGATGGGTGGCAAAAACACCTCCAGGTCCGACCGCGTGACCAGCTCGGGGTACATGCCGCCGGTTTCTTCAAACAGCACGCGGCGCAAATCACTCTCGCTGCAGCCAAACCGCTGGGCCACGCCGGGCAGGTACCACACGGGCTCCACGGCCGCCTTGGTCACCAGGGCCGCGCCACCGGCCGTCAGCACCTTGCCATCGGCCTTGAGCCTGCCGGATTGCAAAGCCTCTATCACTTCGGGCAGGATCACATGCGCCTTGGTCACGGCAATGGTGGGCTTGATGTCGTAGCCCGCCGCCAGCTCGTTGCTGAACACATCGGCCACCGTGGCGCCCCAAGGGTCCATGCTGACGATCTTGCCCGGGTCGGACCACTGCGGGTAGGGGCCGATCACGTCGGTGGGGGAGGTATTGGTCAGGTCGGCCTTGTGGCTGGCCGACAGGGCGCCGGCCGCTACGGCCAGCGCGCGGTACACGCTGTAGCTGCCGCTGTGCGTGCCGATCACGTTGCGGTGGGCGCGGCTGGTGGTGGTGCCCACGATGGGGCCGCGTTCGGTGGGGGTGGCGGCGCCCCAGTGGATGGGCAGGGCGCCAAAGCCACCGGAGTGGGAGGTGAGGCGGATGTGGCGGGGGGCCGGTACTTCAACAGACATGCAGAACCCTCAAAAAAAGCAATGTACAGAGGCCGGGGTGACCTTGCAAGGCCCGTGCCCAAACCCTTACCCAAAAAAACGCTTGACCTAGAGTGAACTCCAAGTTTCCCAATAGCGCTGCGGCACAACAGCCGGGCAACATTCAAAGGACCACCATGACCACCACCGAAACCAACCGCCAGATCACTATCGACTTTTACACCCGCTTTGATGCAGGCGACACCGCCGGCGTGCTGGCCCTGATGGCCGACGACTGCAGCTACTGGCTGGCGGGCGTGCCCGGCAGCAACGCCACAGCCGGACTGCGCACCAAGGCCGAGATGGCCGACATCTTCAACCGCATGGCGCAGGCCATGACCGGCCCGCTGCGCATGACGGTGCACAACACCGTGGCCGAAGGCGACCAGGTGGCCGTGATGGCCGAATCGCGCGGCGAGCTGAAAAACGGCCGCATCTACAACCAGCACTACCACGCGCTGTTCACGCTGCGCGACGGCCAGATTGCCGCCGTGCGTGAATACATGGACACCCAGCACGTGCAGGCTGTCTGGTATACCCGCTGACATGGCAAGCACCACCCCCCGCACACCCCTGAAGCTGCGCATCGGCGAGCTGGCCCGGCGCACCGGCCGCAGCGTGCACACCATCCGCTGGTACGAGCAGCAGGGCCTGCTGCCGCCCGTGCCGCGCCTGGGCACGCACCGCCTTTACAGCAACCGGCATGTGGAATGGCTGGAGCTGATGGACCGCCTGCGCCTGTCGGGCATGCCCATTGCCGAACTGCGCCGCTACACCGCGCTGGCCCAGCGCGGCGCATCCAACCTGGAGGCGACCCGTGCCGTGCTGCTGGCCCACCGCGAACGGGTGGACGCGCAGATTGCACAGTGGAAGCAGGCGCGCAAGCTGGTGGACGTGAAGATCGCGTTTTATACGCAGTGGATGGAGGAGGGGGAGAGGCCGGGGAGGGGGTGAGCGAAAGCGGCGTTACCTGTGGGGTCATGGATTTGCACGCCAAGGTGGCCTACAAAGCAGGCTTCTCCAACAAGGCCATCACATGCGCTTCATCGTCCCTTCGGTCCTGATCCTGGTGGCAGCCATCCATGCCTTGCCCGTGATGGGCGTCGTCGGGGCTGCCAAGCTGTCGCAGCTTTACGGCATCACGGTGCAGGACCCTAACCTGGAGTTATTGCTCCGCCATCGCGCGTTGCTGTTTGGGTTGCTGGCGGCATTTCTGGCGTATGCGTCGGTTCGGCCCGAGTTGCACCGCATCGCCTTGGTCGCGGGATTCGCAAGCGTTTTATCGTTCCTGGTCCTTGCCCAGCCCATCGATTCCTTGAACACAGCACTGGTCACTGTGGTACGTGCGGACTGGCTTGCGCTGTCGCTTCTGGTCGTTGGCACCATCGCCCATTTCTGGGTTCCGGTTACAACCACTGCTAGTGCCGGATAAACTCATCCAGAGTCCTCATGGAGAGTCACTATGTCCAGTTTGCTGACCGACTTATCAAAGTGCGCCCGCCGTCTGCCGCCGGAAGAGAGAGCGCAGCTTGCCGAGGGGCCGCTCCGCGGCGTGGGCTGCGTTCCGGTCAGCTCCGACTCCTAGGCCTCACAGGAACCCCTGCCGTTAGCGCCCGACCCCTCACGTTCAAAGAATCCAATGAAGAACATATTGATTGTTGGCGATCCAAACTCACGCGATTTCGTGAATCAGGCTTATGGCGATCTCGCCCAGGTGATATTCGCTTCCAGCGTGATTGAGGCGGAGGCTGTCATTGCCGCAAGCAGGCCGTCGATCGCAATCGGAACCTTGGCCTTCGATGAAAGTAGATTCCTCAATCTACTTCCATTGCTAATGAAGCGTCAGATCAAGACGGTTATTGTGGATTGTCCATACACATCCTTGAATGATGCGTCTTTAGCCGCAGTCAAATACTACGCAAGTGAAGTCGGGGTTGCGGCATGGTGGGACATGCGGCGAACCTTAGCGAAGGAAGGGATAGAGGTCGCAGCCCAGGAGATTCGGGCAATCGTTCAGAACCTCTTGAACGACACATTGCCAGGCGTTCCAGCCACCACAGGGTGAACTCAACATCGCCCCGCTCCATTTGGTTCAAAGTCTTCGAGGCTTTTATCTTGGCTCCTCGTCCTGGGCTCGAGCCGAACCACGGATTAAAAGTCCGCCGTCCTTACGGCTCCCGCCACAACCTACCCCAAGCCCGCCCCAACTGCTCCCCCGCATTCCTGAACCCACCCACCTTCTGCGGCTCGGTTGCCTGCCAGCCGCCACCCGGCGTGCGCTGCGCCACGGCGTACTGAAACGTGTAGTCCGGCTCCACGCCCATGCGCAGGTCAGACAGCACGAGTTGGCCGTTCACCTCCCGCGCACCCATGAACCCGCTGGTGAACCACAGCAGCCGCCCCACGGCGGGCGTGGCGGCCAGCTCGCGCAGCGCCGGGGTGTTGCTGGGCCAGGCGGTGAAGGTCATGGGCTTTTTGTCCACGGCCAAAGACCGGTAGCCTTCCAGGTAGCCATCAGGCGTCAGCACCACCACGCGCCACAACAGGGTGTTGAACGGCATGGGCACGCTGAACATGGGCGCGTCTTGCAGCCCCCGGGTGGCCATGGCCTGGCGCGCGTCATGGTCCACCATGGCTTTGGCCGCCAGCGTCCAGCCCAGGTAGGCGGTGCTCAGCACCAGGCCCATGGCCAGCCAGCGCGGCACGGTGGGTGCGGCGCCGCGCCGCAGCACCACCACCCAGGCCGCCAGCAGCGGCAGCGTGTAGGCCGGGTCGATGATGAACACGCTGGACCACATCGTGGGGTTGTACGGCAGCGGCCACAGCAGCTGCGTGCCATAGACGGTGAACGCGTCCAGCAGCGGGTGGGTCAGCAGCGCCAGCTGGATGGCCAGCAGCCAGGGGCGGGGCGCTTCGCGCACCGGCGCCCAGTAGCGTTTTAGCAGCAGCCACACCAGCCAGCCAAAGATGGCCAGCACCGGCAGTGAATGCGAGGGGCCGCGGTGCCAGGTCACGGACGTGACCACGTCGGCGCCCATCAGCGCCAGCGGGATGCCGTCCAGGTCGGGCAGGGTGCCCAGCACGGTGCCCGCTATGGCGGCGCGGCGGCGGTGGTTGGCGGGCACGGCTGCCGCGGCCACGCAGCCGCCCAGCACGATCTGGGTGAGTGAATCCATGCGCCGCCCCGTGCGTTAACGCCGCTTGCTGCCGCCCAAAATGCTGCCCAGCGCCCCGCGCAGCACCTGGCGGGCCAGGTTGCGCGCCTCGTTCTTCAGCACCTGTTGCACCAGGCCGTCGCGCGTGCCGCCGCGCGGGCCTTTGGAGCCAAACAGCACATCGCTCAGGCCGCCCATCAGGCCGCCGCCGTCTTCGGCTTTCTTGGCCTCTTCGGCCTGGGCGGCTTGCGTGGCCTGGGTGCGCACCAGCAGCTTTTCATAGGCCGATTCGCGGTCTTGCGCTTTTTCATACACGCCCGCTACCAGCGAGCCTGCGATCAGCGCCTGGCGCTGCTGCGGGGTGATGGGGCCGATCTGGCTGCCCGGGGGCAGCACGTACACGCGCTCTGTAATGCCGGGGCGGCCCTTGGCGTCCAGCAGGCTCACCAGCGCCTCGCCCACGGCCAGCTCGGTGATGGCGGTTTCTATGTCCAGGCCCGGCTTCTGGCGCATGGTCTGGGCTGTTGCCTTCACGGCCTTCTGGTCGCGCGGGGTAAAGGCGCGCAGCGCATGCTGCACGCGGTTGCCCAGCTGGGCCAGCACGCTGTCGGGGATGTCCAGCGGGTTTTGCGTCACAAAATACACGCCCACGCCCTTGGACCGCACCAGGCGCACCACCAGCTCAATGCGCTCCACCAGCACCTTGGGTGCTTCGTTGAACAGCAAATGCGCTTCGTCAAAAAAGAACACCAGCTTGGGTTTGTCGGGGTCGCCGATTTCGGGCAGGGTCTCAAACAGCTCTGACAGCATCCACAGCAAAAACGTGGCGTACAGGCGGGGGGAATTGAGCAGCTTGTCGGCGGCCAAAATGTTGATCACGCCTTTGCCGTCAACGGTTTGCATGAAGTCGTTGATGTCCAGCATGGGCTCGCCAAAGAACTTGTCGGCGCCCTGCGTTTCCACCTGCATCAGCCCGCGCTGGATGGCGCCCACGCTGGCGGCGCTGATGTTGCCGTACTGGGTGGTGAACTGGCTGGCGTTGTCGCCCACATGCTGCAGCATGGCGCGCAGGTCTTTCAGGTCCAGCAGCAGCATGCCGGCGTCGTCGGCGATCTTGAACACCAGGTTCAGCACGCCGGCCTGGGTTTCGTTCAGGTTCAGCATGCGCGCCAGCAGCAGCGGGCCCATGTCTGAAATGGTGGCGCGCACCGGGTGGCCCTGCTCGCCAAACACGTCCCACACGGTGGCGGGGCAGGCGGCTGATTCGGGCAGGTCGATGCCGCGCTCTTTCAGCACGGCGGCCATCTTGGGGCCGATGGTGCCGGCCTGGCTGATGCCGGTCAGGTCACCTTTCACGTCGGCCATGAACACCGGCACGCCGATCTTGCTGAAGTTTTCTGCCAGGGTTTGCAGCGTCACCGTCTTGCCGGTGCCGGTGGCGCCGGTGATCAGCCCGTGCCGGTTGGCCAGGCCGGGCAGCATTTCGCAGGTGGTGGTGGCGTTCTTGGCTATCAGCAGGGGGTCGGTCATGATGGTTCGGTGTTTCTTGGTCCTGATTCGGTAGCATAGATGACAAAGGGGGCGGAGCCGAATATGGGGTTTAGAAGTTTTATGGGTTTTGGTCCGGGCTCTCGTCGCTTGGCGTGGCGGTTCACGGTGATGGGGGTCTTTGGGCTCGCATTTGTTGGTGCGGCTGGTGCAAGCTCGCCCTCCTATGATGGGCCGCGCCTGCGAAGCCTGGCCTATGTGGCTTCAAATCCAGAAGTCGTTTTTGCCGCTGGAGATGGTGTCTTCAGGTCCACTGACGGCGGAGCGAACTGGGTCGCCCTCGGCCCACATCTGGGCTATGACCAAGTTCTGACCGATCCGCATGATGCGCGGCGTGTCATTGCGTTCCAAAGCTTGTATGCGCACCACGCAGGGCGCTATCTGGAGTCAGTTGACGAAGGCGTCACTTGGGCGGAGAGGTCCATTTCCGGAGCTTCACCCCCCGGATCAGACCCGCCCAAAGGCACGAGTCTCGACGGATTTGTGATGCATCGTTCCCTGGCAGGCGTCTGGGTGGCGCTTGTCGAAGGGAAGCTCTGGAAAACTTCAAATAACGGTACGACATGGGAGGTCCGTCCGACGCCCAGTCCCGTGCCGATGCGCGGGCGCATAGTCGCCACGCGCGAAGCGTTCTATGTTGCCTCTTCGACTGAGGTCTGGCGATCCTCCGATGGTGTGGACTGGCATCCAACTGGGCTTTCCAACGGAGAAAAGCTGGATCAGATCGCCCTTGCTGGCGACGCCGTCGTGGCCCGTACAAACCAGGGATGGTTGCAGCTTGCGCCAACGGGTGCTTGGGAGCGGGTGACCATGCTCTCGGCTTACGAGCGTCGATATGCGGACCAGCCCAAATTGCCTCATGGGCGCATCGGTCGGCCTGACTATTGTTATCCCCGGCAATCTTCAGCCACAGCTTCGTATTTGTTTGCGACCTGCTCAAACAACAACATGCCACCGACAGTGGCTATCGACTACGGAATTCAACAACACAGCGTCGACGGGGGCCGAACCTGGATGCAGATTGGTGGGGTCGGCCTACCCAATGCGTGGTTCCCAACGGCAGTCGCATTGCACCCGCGCGACCCGGCAACATTGTTGATGGCATGGGTCACGGGTCGTGTCTTCCGTTCAAAAGATCAAGGCGCGACCTGGCAGGCTTCCGATGCGGGGCTTGCCTTTCCGACCGCCTTGCGTCATTTGCCCGAATACGGCCTGCCTTACCTGAAGGAAACCAGGTTGAATCAGGCCGTGCTTGTCAATGATGTTGACTTGGTCAAGCGCATGGCCGCTGAGGGTGTTGACCTGAATGCAACGGGGGCGCACGGCAAGACGGCTGTCGAATGGGCATTGATCGTGGGCGCGGATAGCCCGCGAGGCCGGGACGCGATGTATTGGACGTTACGGGACTTGGGTGCGGCTGTGCCAATGCAGACTGATGCTACTACTCGAGAGGTCTTCTCCGTGGTGGCCCGCGCTGGACTTTCTCACGTGGTGGAGGACATGCTTCGTTCCGGGTGGAACCTGGCCGCTGTCGGGTCAGAGGGGGGGCCGTCCGCGTTGATGCGCGCGATAGGACGGCGTTGTGACACTGTCGATCGGGTGGCGACTGCCCCTCCGTGCAGGGTGACACTTGCGGGCAAGCCCCTCGACCATTGGATTGATCGTCATCTTTCTTCAGCACAGCCGGGCCAGAGTGCGCAACTTGCGCTTGATCTAGCGGAGTTGGGCGAGTTGCCACTTGCAGAGCGAGTCGTGTCTTTTGACGCGGGCAGATACCGCAATGCGCAAGACGTCTTGCGTTTACTCATGAACTTGCCCCCAGATGCCCACGCGATACGATCCCAAGTTTTTGGTAGCTACAAGGGTCGGTATGGTCAGATTTCCTCGAATGGCGACATCTATTCAGTACTGATCAAGGACATGAAAAAACCTGAATGGGTGCTGGATGTCTTGCCTTCAGACAAAGGCCCCATCAATGCAGAAAATGCAACGCTGCTTGTTCAGGTGTTGTTGCGTGATCTGAAGCAACCCGATTGGGTGAAGAAGATGCTTCGCAAAACGGACGGACCCAGGATCGATGCCGAAGGCCGGGAGGCCATTGCAGCTGACATTGTCAGCAGCTGTGATCTTGCTTTCCTGACCGCTGCTTTGGGAGCCGGCGTTCGCTTGAACCATAGCGTCGCTGAATTCGGGTGGAGCACGATGCGCTACGCGCTATGGTCATGTCATAACCGTTCGCCCGACGTTGTTGACGGCTTCATAGCACGGCTTCATCGAGCGGGATTGCGATTGCCAGCGAGCGAGTGGGGTACTTTGAAGCAAGACGATTTGTCAGCGTTGCGCCGGTCTTCTTTGGGCAACTACTACGACAAAGCGTTCGAGGGTCAAACCGCAGGCGTGGGCATTCGCTTGAGGGAGAAGGGTTCACGCGAATATCCCGAGATTGACCACGTGATTCCCGGCCTTCCTGCGGCGGCGGCGGGGCTTGAGCACGGAGACCTGATAACGGCAGTTGACGGCGTGCAGACCAAGGCCATGTCGCTCGAAAACGCGAGCTTTCGCATACGCGGAAAACCTGAGACCAAAGTCGTGCTGACTGTTTTGCGCAAGGATGGCCGAACAGTTGTCCTGTCCCTTTCTCGGCAATTGCTTCAGTTTTTCGACGAGCCTGCACCGGTCGAAAAGTAGAATCGCAGGCTCTAGGTTAAATCAGGACAGAAGGGTTCCCCGTGGCTGGACACAGTAAATGGGCCAATATCCAACACCGCAAGGGCCGCCAGGACGAAAAGCGCGGCAAGGTGTGGACGCGCGTCATCCGCGAAATCATGGTCGCAGCCCGCCTGGGCGGCGGCGACCTGGCCATCAACCCCCGGCTGCGGCTGGCGGTTGAAAAGGCCAAGGCAGCCAACCTGCCGATCGACACCGTCAAGCGCAACATCGACAAGGCCACCGGCAACCTGGAAGGCGTGAACTACGAAGAAATCCGCTACGAAGGCTACGGCATCGGCGGCGCGGCCATCATCGTAGACACCATGACCGACAACAAGGTGCGCACCGTGGCCGATGTGCGCCATGCGTTCAGCAAATACGGCGGCAGCATGGGCACGGCAGGCTCGGTGGCGTTCCAGTTCAAGCACTGCGGGCAGATGATTTTTGCGCCCGGCACCAATGAAGACAAGCTCATGGAAGTGGCGCTGGAAGCCGGCGCCGAAGACGTGATCACCGGCGAAGACGGCTCCATTGAAGTGCTGACCGCCTACCCCGACTTTGAAGCCGTGAAGAACGCCCTGGAAGCCGCGGGCCTGAAGCCCGAGGTGGCCGAGGTGACCATGCGGCCCGAAAACACCATTCCCCTGACCGGTGAAGACGCCGCGAAGATGCAAAAGCTGCTGGACATCATTGAAGACCTGGACGACGTGCAAGAGGTTTTCCACAACGCCGAGATCTCTGAATAAATGAAAGTCCTCATCATTGGCGGCGGCGGCCGTGAACACGCGCTGGCCTGGAAGATGGCGCAGTCGCCCAAGCTGCAGGTGGTGTACGTGGCCCCCGGCAACGGCGGCACCGCGCTGGACGGTCGGCTGGTCAACATCAACATCACCGACGTGCGCGCCCTGCGCGAATGGGCGCAGGCCGAAAAAATAGTGCTGACCGTGGTGGGCCCCGAGGCGCCGCTGGCAGCCGGTGTGGTGGATGAATTCCGCGCGCACGGCCTGCGGGTGTTTGGCCCCACCAAGGCCGCCGCGCAGCTGGAAAGCTCCAAGGCGTTCTCCAAGGCGTTCATGAAGCGCCACGGCATTCCCACGGCCGAATACGACACGTTCACCGACCCCGCAGCTGCCCACGCCTATGTAGACAAGATGGGCGCGCCCATCGTCGTCAAGGCCGACGGCCTGGCAGCCGGCAAGGGCGTGGTGGTGGCCATGACGCTGGCCGAGGCGCACGAGGCCATTGACTTCATGCTGGTGGACAACACCCTGGGTATGACCCACAACGCTGGTGGCGCGCGGGTGGTGATTGAAGAATTCTTGCAGGGCGAAGAGGCCAGCTTCATCGTGTTGTGCGACGGCAAGAACGTCACGCCCCTGGCCACCAGCCAGGACCACAAGCGCCTGCTGGACGGCGACGAAGGCCCCAACACCGGCGGCATGGGCGCGTATTCGCCCGCGCCAGTGGTCACGCCCGACGTGCACGCCCGCGCCATGCGCGAAATCATTTTGCCCACCATCAAGGGCATGGAAAAAGACGGCATCCCGTACACCGGCTTCCTGTATGCCGGGCTGATGATTGACGCTGCGGGCAAACCCAAGACGCTGGAATTCAACTGCCGCATGGGCGACCCCGAAACCCAGCCCATCATGATGCGGCTCAAGACCGACCTGTACGACGTGATGATGGCCGCCACGTCCGAGGGGCTGGACCAGATCGAGCTGCAATGGGACCGCCGCGTGGCGCTGGGTGTGGTGATGGCCGCGCACGGCTACCCGTTGAGCCCGCGCAAGGGCGATGTGATCACCGGCCTGCCCAAGGACACCGACGACGCCGTGGTGTTCCACGCCGGCACGGCGGCGCAAGACGCAGCCACGGTCACATCGGGCGGGCGAGTGCTGTGCGTCACCGCGCTGGCCGACAACGTCAAGGCGGCACAGCAGCGTGTGTACGAGGTGGCCAAGGCCATCCGTTTTGACGGCGCGCAATACCGCAAGGACATTGGCCACCGCGCCATCCGCAGCTGACGTTGAAGCCGATCAGCGATTTCCCTTCGCCGTACCCGATCCAGTTTCGCGGCAGTCGCCTGGCGCGCTGGGCGCTGGGTTTGTGCGGCTGGAAGGTTCACTTTGACGGCCTGCCTGCGCTGCAGGGCGTGCTGGTGGTGTATCCGCACACCAGCAACTGGGACTTCCCCGTCATGATGCTGGCCAAGTGGACGGTGGGTGTGCCGGTGCGCTTTTGGGGCAAGGAATCGCTGTTTCGCATCCCGCTGTTTGGCCGCTGGCTGCGCTGGCTGGGTGGCGTGCCCGTGGCACGCACGGCAGCGCGGGGGGTGACGACCCAGGCGCTGGATATTTTTGAAGACCGCCGACGCAATGGCCGTTACTTCTGGCTGGGCCTGGCGCCCGAGGGCACGCGCAAATACGTGCCCGGCCTGCGCAGCGGTTTTTACCGCACGGCCCTGGCAGCAGGCGTGCCGCTGGGCCTGGTGCGGCTGGACTATGGGCAGCGCCAGGTCACGGTGTGTGATTTCATTGAGCTCAGTGGCGACACTGCGCTGGACATGGCGCGCATGGCCGACATCTACCAGGGCGTGCAGGGCCGTGTGCCGGCCAATGTGGCCCCGGTGAAGCTGCTGGACCCATCGTTCAACCGAGCCGATACCATTGTGAAATGACCAGCACCGCAACTCTTGCCTCCCCCCAAGCCGTCCGCACCTGGCTGCAGGGCCTGCAGCAGCGCATTACCAGCGCCATTGCACAGGCCGACGGCACGCCTTTTCTGTCAGACACCTGGGCCAAGCCCCCGGGTGAGCCGCTGCAGGGCGACGGCATCACCCAGATTTTGGAGGGCGGGCCGCTGTTTGAGCGGGCAGGGTGCGGGTTTTCGCATGTGCGCGGGCCGAAGCTGCCGCCGTCGGCCACCCAGCACCGGCCCGAGCTGGCCGGCGCGCCGTTTGAGGCCATGGGTGTGTCGCTGGTGTTTCACCCGCGCAACCCGTATGTGCCCACGGTGCACATGAACGTGCGCATGATCGCCGCCACCGCGCCCGGCCAGGCGCCCGTGTGCTGGTTTGGCGGCGGCATGGATCTGACGCCGTATTACGGGTTTGAAGAAGACGCGGTGCACTTTCACACCACTTGCCGCGACGCGCTGGCGCCGTTTGGCGCCGACAAATACCCGCGCTTCAAGACCTGGTGTGACGAGTATTTCTTCTTGAAGCACCGCAACGAGCAGCGCGGCGTGGGCGGCGTGTTTTTTGACGACTTTTCAGAGCTGGGCATGGACGGCAGCCTGGCGATGATGCAGGCTGTGGGCGACAACCTGCTTGCGGCCTACCTGCCCATCGTGCAGCGCCGCCAGGGCACGCCGTATGGCGAGCGCGAGCGGGCCTTCCAGCTGTACCGGCGCGGGCGGTATGTTGAATTCAACCTGGTGTGGGACCGGGGCACGCATTTCGGCCTGCAGTCGGGCGGGCGCACTGAATCGATTTTGCTGTCCATGCCGCCGCTGGTCAGCTGGGCCTACCAACAGCAGCCCGAGCCCGGCTCGCCCGAGGCGGCGCTGTACAGCCAGTTTCTGGTGCGCAAGGACTGGGTTTGAGCCAACCCTACCGGATCGGCATATTTGGCGGCGCGTTTGATCCGCCGCACAACGCGCACATCGCATTGGCCCAGGCGGCGGTGGAACAGCTGGGCCTGGACGAGCTGCGTATCTTCCCGACCGGCCAGGCCTGGCACAAGGCGCGCGCCTTGTCAGACGGGACCCACCGCCTGGCCATGGCCCGGCTGGCCTTTGCCCAGGTGCCGCGCGCCACGGTCGACGGGCGTGAATTGCAGCGTGCCGGCTACACCTACACCGTGGATACCCTGCGTGAGCTGCGTCAGGAGTTTCCCCTAGCGCAGCTGCTGCTGGTGATCGGCGCCGACCAGGCCGAAGCCCTGCACACCTGGCGCGAAAATGAAGAGATCGCCCGTACCGCTATAATTTCAATAGCGGCACGTGCAAGACCCACCGGGTCTGTCAGCACATTTGATGCGTCCCGTTTGCCGGCTGGCCCGCGCGAGCCCGTGGAGCTGCCGCCCATGCCCTTCAGTTCTACCGAAATCCGCGCGCGCGCGGCCGCTGGTGAGAAAATCAACCATCTGGTCCCCGGCGCGGTAGCGCGCTATATTGAAGACCATCACCTTTACCACCCGTCCTGATGACCACTGAAACTGCCGCCAAGAAAGACACCCAGAAACTCCAGCGAGCCATTGTCGATGGCCTGGAAGATGTGAAAGCGCAGGACATTCAGGTCTACAACACCGAGCATCTGTCGCCGTTGTTTGAGCGGGTCATCATTGCCACGGGCAGCTCCAACCGCCAGACCAAGGCACTGGCCGCCAGCGTGCGCGACGCTGTGCGGGAAGCCGGCTTTACCAAGCCGCGCATCGAGGGTGAAGACAATGGCGAATGGATCATCGTGGACTGCGGCGCCGCCGTGGCGCACATCATGCAGCCGGCCATCCGCCAGTATTACCACCTGGAAGAAATCTGGGGCGACAAGCCCGTGCGCCTGAAGTTCGGCGCGCCCAACCCCATGGGCTTGCCGATGAAGGAGCCGTCCAAGGCTGCCAAGGCCCCAGGCAAAAAAGAAGCCGAGCCCAAGACCACCCTGCGCCGCAGCAGCGCGGCCAAGACCGCCATCAAGGCGGCCGAGCAGGCGGCCAAGCCCAAGCCGAGGCCGAAGGCACCGGCCAAACGCCCTGGCGCTAAAACCGCCATCAAATCCGCCATCAAGACCGTGGTGGTGGGCAAAAAGACGGCCGCCAGCAAGCCGGCTGCACCGCGCTCTGGCGCCAAAACCAGCGCCAAACCGGCCGCGCCGCGTTCCGCACCCAAAAAGGCGCCTGCCCGCAAGGCATGAAGCTGTACGTTGTGGCCGTCGGCCAGCGGGTGCCCGACTGGGCACAGACGGCCTGGGACGACTACGCCAAGCGCTTTCCGCCCGAGCTGCGGGTGGAGCTGAAAGCCGTCAAGACCGAGCCGCGCGGCTCCAAGACGCTGGAAACCCTGTACGCCGCCGAGCGCGAGCGCATCGAGGCAGCCATTCCCCGTGGCTGCCGCGTGGTGGCGCTGGACGAACGCGGCACCACCCTTACCACCGTGGCGCTGGCCGCCAAGCTCAAGACCTGGCAACTGGAGGCCGACGATGTGGCGTTGGTCATTGGCGGGCCCGACGGGCTGGACCCGGCCTTTCGCCAGGCTGCACACGAGCGCATCCGCTTGTCAGACCTGACGCTGCCGCACGCCATGGTGCGCGTGCTGCTGGTAGAGCAGCTGTACCGCGCCTGGTCCATCAACGCCAACCATCCGTACCACCGTGAGTAAGGCGCCTGTCCACCGGAGCCAGGCGGTTGTCACCCCGGGCTCGACCCGGGGTCCATCCTCGCGCGCTTACATGGATGCCGGATCAAGTCCGGCATGACAGACATGGAATTCATTTACCTCGCCTCCCAATCCCCCCGCCGGCGCCAGCTGCTCGAACAGCTGGGCGTCAAATACGAGCTGCTGTTGCCCGGCGCCGATGAAGACGCCGAGGGCATGGAAGCCGTGTTGCCCGGTGAAGCCCCCGCGCGCTACGTACAGCGCGTCACGGGCCTCAAGCTGGACGCCGCCGTGGCGCGCCTGAAGCGCCGGGGGCTGAGCGTGGCACCCATCCTGTGCTCGGACACCACCGTGGCCATGGGCCGCACCATTTACGGCAAACCGGCCGACGCCAAAGACGCCGCCCGCATGCTGGCGGCGCTGTCGGGCCAGACCCACCGCGTGCTCACGGCCGTGGCCATACAGGCCGGGCGCAAAAGGCTTGACGCGTTGAGTGATTCCCGCGTGACCTTTGCCGCCATGACGCCCGCGAATATCCGCCGCTATGTGGACGGTGGCGAGCCCATGGGCAAGGCCGGTGCGTACGCGGTGCAGGGCGCGGCTGCGGCCTTCATTGCAAAAATCAGCGGCAGCTACTCTGGCATCATGGGCCTGCCCATGTACGAGACAGCGCAATTGCTGCGCGAATGCGGCTTCAAAACCTAAAAGAACATGCAGCAGGACATCCTCATCAACTGGTCGCCCCAGGAAACCCGCGTGGCCGTGGTGGAAAACGGCGCCGTGCAGGAGCTGCATGTAGAGCGCACGCTGGAGCGCGGCCTGGTGGGCAATGTGTACCTGGGCAAGGTGGCGCGTGTGCTGCCGGGCATGCAGTCGGCGTTTATCGACATTGGCCTGGAGCGCGCAGCCTTTTTGCATGTGGCCGATGTCTGGCACCGCCAGCCCGACGGCGAGCCGCCCGCCCAGGTCAAGGCCACGCAGCCGCAGGTGCCCATTGAAAAGCAGGTGTTTGAGGGCCAGGCCCTCATGGTGCAGGTCATCAAGGACCCGATTGGTACCAAGGGCGCGCGCCTGTCCACCCAGATCAGCGTGGCCGGGCGGCTGCTGGTGTTTTTGCCGCAGGACGACCACATCGGCGTGTCGCAGAAGATCCCGCAGGACCAGCGCGATGCGCTGCGCGCGCGGCTGCAGGCGCTGGCCGGCCCGCAGGGCGGCGGCTTCATCCTGCGCACCAATGGCGAAGACGCCAGCGACCCCGAGCTGGCCGAAGACATTGCCTACCTGCGTAAGACCTGGGCGCGCATCAAGGACGCATCGCTGCGCCTGCCGCCCACGTCGCTGCTGCACCAGGACCTGAGCCTGCTGCAGCGCGTGCTGCGCGACCTGGTGAGCGAAGAAACGCAGACGATCCGGCTGGATTCGCGTGAACAATTTGAGAGCCTGCAGGCCTTTGGGCGTGAATTCATGCCGGCGGCTGCCGGGCGGCTGGCGCTGTACAAGGGCGAGCGGCCTATCTTTGACCTGTTTTCGATTGACGAGGAAATCGCCCGCGCGCTGGGCCGTCGCGTGGACCTGAAATCAGGCGGCTACGTGATCGTGGACCAGACCGAGGCACTGACCACGGTGGACGTGAACACCGGCGGTTATGTGGGCGCGCGCAATTTTGACGACACGATCTTCAAGACCAACCTGGAGGCCGCAGGCGCCATTGCACGCCAGCTGCGCCTGCGCAACCTGGGCGGCATCGTGATCGTGGACTTCATCGACATGGTGCGCGAGGACCACCGCGACGCCGTGCTGGGCGAGTTTCGCAAGCAGCTGGCACGCGACCGGGTCAAGACCATGGCCGGCGGGTTTTCGCAGTTGGGCCTGGTAGAGATGACGCGCAAGCGCACCCGCGAATCACTGGCCCACATGCTGTGCGAGCCCTGCGAGGCCTGCCAGGGCAAGGGCATCGTCAAGACGGCGCGCAGCGTGTGCTATGACATCCTGCGCGAAATACTGCGCGAGGCGCGGCAGTTCAACCCGCGTGAATTCCGCGTGGTGGCATCGCCGCGCGTGGTGGAACTCTTCCTGGACGAGGAAAGCCAGCACCTGGCCGGCCTGTCGGACTTCATCGGCAAGCCGATCTCGCTGCAAAGCGAAAGCGCCATGGGGCAGGAGCAGTACGACATTGTTTTGTTGTGATGCGCCGGCCCATCCCTATCCTGACCTACCACCAGGTGGACACGCCGCCCCCCGCCGGCACGCCTTACCGCAGCCTGGTGGTGTCGCCCGGCGCGTTTGCGCGGCAGATGGGCCTGCTCAAGCTGCTGGGCTACCAGGGCCTGAGCATGAGTGCGCTGCTGCCTTACCTGCAGGGTGACAAGCAGGGCAAGGTGGTGGGCATCACGCTGGACGACGGCTATGTGAACAACCTGGAACACGCCTTGCCCGTGCTGCAGAAAAACGGCTTCAGCGCCACCTGCTACATCGTGAGCGGGCAGCTGGGTGGCTCCAATGTGTGGGATGCGCCCAAGGGCGTGCCGCCCAAGCCGCTGATGGATGCAGCCCAACTGCGCGCCTGGGTGGCGGGCGGGCAAGAGATTGGCGCGCACACGCGCAACCATGTGGATCTGACGGCGCTGGACGACGCCGCGGCGCTCGAGGAAATCAGGGCCTGCCGCACCGATCTGGAGCCGCTGCTGGGCGTGCCCGTGCAGCAGTTTTGTTACCCGTACGGCTTTTACGAAGCACGCCACGCGCTCATGGTGCAAGAGGCCGGCTATGCCTGCGCCACCACCACCCAGCGCAGCCGCACACTCGCCGGTGACGGCCTGTTTGCGCTGCCGCGCGTGCCGGTGCACCAGTCCACGACCTTGCCGCTGTTTTGGGCCAAGGTGGCCACGGCGTATGAAGACCGCCGCCGCAGCCGTTGATGTACCGATGAAAATTGCCGTCCTCAACCGCGTTTTTGCCCGGACCGGCGGCGGGGCTGAGAGCTATTCCATCGCGCTGGTCGAGCAGCTGGCCCAGCGCCACGACGTGCATGTGTTTGCCCAGCAGATGGACCATGCGTGGCCGGGCGTTACCTACCACCGCATTTCATGCCCGATGGCCAAGCCGCGCTGGGTTAACCAGCTTTGGTATGCCTTTGCCACGTGGCGCGCCACGCGCCGTGGCTTTGATGTGGTGCATTCGCATGAAAACACCTGGCACGGGCAGGTGCAGACGATTCACGTCAAGCCCGTGCGGCACAACCTGCTGGTGGGCCGTTCAGGTCTGCGGCGTGTGCTGGCCTGGCTCAAGATTGCACTGAGCCCGCGGCTCATCACCTATGTGGCATTGGAAGCGGCGCGTTTTCGGGTGCGGCCTGGGCAGCAGGTGGTGGTGACTTCGCAGAATCTGCGTGCCGAGGTGCTGCAGGCGTATCCGCATGCCGAGCCGCTGGTGTCTGTGGTGACGCCTGGCGTCACCCTGCCGGGGCCCGGGCCGGAAAAGGCCGAAGCCCGCCGGTTGCTGGGTCTGCCAGAGCAGGGTAGCTTGCTGCTGTTCGTGGCCAACGACTACGCGCGCAAGGGGCTGGACGGCCTGTTGCAGGCGCTGGCCGGGCTGCCTGAAGAGGTAGCGCTGGCCGTGGTGGGTAACGCTGCCGGTATTGCCCCGTTCAATGCTCGCGCGCAGGCGCTGGGTGTGGATGGCCGCGTGCATTTCCTGGGCTCGCTGAAAAGCGTGGACCCGGCTTATCGCGCCGCCGACGTGCTGGTGCACCCCACATTGGAGGACACCTTTGCCATGGTGGTCCTGGAGGCCATGGCGCATGGCCTGCCGGTGGTGGTGAGCGGGCCAGCCTGCTGCGGCATCTCCAGCCTGCTGACCGATGGACGGGATAGCTTGCTGCTGGACGATCCGCGGGACGCCAACACGATCAAGTCAGCGTTGGCGCGTGTGCTGGGGGACCCAGAGCTGGCCGCCAGCCTGGGCGCCGCTGCACACCGTTTCGCGCAAGATCACAGCTGGCAATCAGCAGCCCGGGCGTACGAGCAGCTCTACCAGCGCAGCCTCAAGCCACCAGCTTGAAGTGCTTGCGGCTGAAGTCCAGCCCGGTCAGCTTTTCCAGCTTCATTGACAACCGGTACTTTCGCTCTTTGGACGTGAGCTGGTAGTCGGGGTTGAAGCTGATGCTCTGCTCGGCCTGCGTGGCCAGCCAGTGGGACATGACGGCCGGGTGGGTGCCGGTGAAGGGTTTGACGGCCTGCGGGTCGAAGTTGGCGTAGTTGATCTGCATGACGGCGGAGTCTTTCCAGTACTTGGCCACCTGGTCCAGCTTGGCCTGCATCTGCTCGGCCTTGCGCACCCAGCCGTAATGGTGGATGTGCGCGTTGGCCAGCGCGCCGTGCGGGTTGCGCGGTTTTTTGTGCTGGTGCATCACCAGCCAGTACTGGCCGTCGGGCGCATAGGTGCGGATGCTGTTGCGGATCAACCGGCATTCGCGCCGGTACCAGCCGGGGCTGACCGACACATAGCCCGGCGTGCCGTAAAAGTGCAGGTAGTCAAACACCAGCGCCTCCACAGCCGGGTTGCCGTGGTGGCGGTCCACGCTGGCGCGTATGGCGGCCAGCTCGGCTTCATGCACGACCTCGTCGCCTTCCAGGTAAAACGCCCAGTCGCCGGTGCAGGCGTACTGCGCGATCATCTTTTGCTGGGCGTAGACAAAGCCGCGGTCGGCCATGTGGTCGTTCCACACGGTTTCGATGATCTTGATCTTGGGGTCGCCGATGCCACGCACGCGTTCCAGCGTGTCGTCGTCACTGCGGCCCACGGCCACCACAAATTCGTCCACCAGCGGCAGCAGCGAGCGGATGGATTCCACAAACGGAAACCCCAGCATCGTGCCGTTGCGGATGAAGGTGAAGCCGCTGATGGAGGCTCGTGTGCTCATGGTGTGATGTCTGCTGATTCGCCCGTGGCGGCCAGGTTGTACAAGCGGGCGTAGTGGCCGTTGGCGCGCAGCAGTTCGTCGTGCGTGCCGGCCTCGACCATGCGCCCGGCGCTCATGACCACGATGCGGTCGGCGTGTTCGATGGTGGACAGCCGGTGCGCAATGACCAGCGCCGTGCGGCCCGCCATGAGCCGCTGCAGGGCGGACTTGACGGCCTGTTCTGATTCAGTGTCCAGGGCCGACGTGGCTTCGTCCAGGATCAGGATGGGCGCGTCCTTGTACAGCGCGCGGGCAATCGCCAGGCGCTGGCGCTGCCCGCCTGACAGCTGCGCGGCGTTGTGGCCCACCAGGCTGTCCATGCCCTGTGGCAGGGCCTGTACAAATGCGCCCAGATTGGCCGCTTCCAGCGCCTGCTGCACACGCGCACGGTCCAGCGGCAGGCCCAGCGCCACGTTGGCGGCCACCGTGTCGTTGAACATCACCACGTCCTGGCTCACAAACGAATACTGCCGGCGCAATGCGCCCAGCTTCCAGTCGGCCAGCGCCACACCGTCCAGCGTGATCTGCCCGGTCGTGGGCTCCACAAAGCGGGGCAGCAGGTTGATCAGCGTGGTCTTGCCCGAGCCCGAGCTGCCCACCAGCGCCAGCGTCTGGCCCGGCGCCACCTGCAGGCTGATGCCGTCCAGCGCATTGTGGGTGGCGCCGCTGTAGCGCACCACCACGTCGCTCAGCTGCAGCTCGCCGCGCGCACGGGCTACCTCGTGCGTGCCTTCAGGTTCGGCCGGCGTGCCGTCAATCAAATCCAGCCCGCGCTCCACGGCCGCCAGCCCGCGCGTGATGGGCGCGGCCGATTCCGACAGGTGCTTGATGGGCGCAATCAGCATGAGCATCGCGGTGATGAACGACGCAAAGCCGCCCACGGTGATGCCGCTGGTGGCGCTTTGCCACAGCGCGGTGCAGATCACGGCCGACAGGGCGGCGGCGGCCAGCATCTGCGTGAGCGGCGTCATGGCAGAGGCCGCGATGGTGGATTTCATGGCCAGGCGGCGCAGCTCGGTGTTCAGCACGTCAAAGCGCGAGCCCTGCGCGGCCTGGGCATCATGCAGGCGCACCACGCGGTGGGCCAGCACGTTTTCTTCGACCACATAGGCCAGCCGGTCGGTGGCCTGCTGGCTGGCCAGCGTGATGCGGTGCAGCCGGCGCGACAGCACCTTCATCACCCAGGCCACGGCCGGGAAGATGAACAGCACAATGAGCGTGAGCTTCCAGTTGATGTACAGCAGGTAGCTCATCAGCGCCACCAGCGTGAGCGAATCCTTCAGCAGCGACAACATGGCGTTGACCAGCAACGTGGTGCCGGTCTGCACCTCGTACACCACGGTGTTGGACAGCTTGCTGGCCGACGACTGGCCAAACAGGCTCATGGGCGCGGCCTGCAGCGTGCCAAACAGGCGCCGGCGCAGGGCCACCATGGCCTGGTTGGCCATGTAGGCCAGCGAATACTGGGCCACGAAGCCGGCCAGCCCCCGCAGTGCGAACAGGCCCAGCAGGGCTGCGGGCACCAGCCACAGGCTGAACGCGCCGCCCTTGAAGCCGTCGTCCAGCAGCGGCTTCATCAGCGCCGGTATCACCGGCTCGGTCAGGGCCGCCAGCGTGGTGGCAATGACCATCCCGGGCAGCGCCCAGCCCGCACCGCGAAAGTACGGCACAAAGCGCTGCAGGCGCTGCAGCACGGTGCCACGCACGGGAGCGGGGGCGGGGGTGCCGTCGTCTTGCATGTTCATCCGGGGGCCGTGGGGCGCTGCAGACCCAGCGCCAGCAGCAGGCCGATCATGATGCAGAAATACTCGCCAATCAGTGCGTCAAACAGCGACGAGTTGAACAGGCAGGCAATGGCCAGCACCGCCACCAGCGAATCCGTGGCGCGGCGTTCAGGGGTGCGGAATTTGCGCGCGTCGCGCACGACCAGGCCCATGAAGGCCACAAGCAGCGCGATGCCGCCGACCCCCAGGTGCACGCCCCACAGCAGGTATTCCTGGTGCGGGTTGCGCACTTCGGCCGTGCCTTCCAGCACAGAGCCCCGGTGGGTCATTTCCAGGCGCTTGTATTCGCGGTTCCAGCTGCCGGCGCCAGTGCCTGTCAGGGGCTGCTCTTCAATGGCCTGCAGCGACCGGTGCCAGAACGTCAGCCGCTGGCCTGATGACGAACCGGGGTCATTTTGCTTGTAGGCCTGAACCTCGGTCACCACGGCGGTCAGCCGTTGATTGAACTGCGGCGACAGCAGCATGACCAGCGCCACCAGCACCAGGGGCGCTGCAAAGGCGGCAATGCGCCAGCGCGCCGGCATGGCCCACAGCAAGGCCAGCGACATCACGCCGATGGCGGCCACATGGCCGCTGCGCCCGGGCAGCATGACCAGGGCGTTCACCAGGGCGGCTGCGGCCAGCGCCGCGCCGATCCAGGCGCCACGGCGGCCGGGGAACTGATGCCGCAGGTGCCAGCAGATCGCCGCAAAACCGGCGGTCATGATGGTCTGGTCCAGGTAGCTCGAATAAACGGTGGCGACCGAGTTGCGCATCGCCGGCACCCAGAACACCGGCGCGCCCAGGTACAGCAGCCACGACGTAGCCACCACGAACGTCTGGGACACGATGTAGATGCCCACCGCCAGCGCCGCCTGGCGCGGCGTGCGCACCAGCAGGACGATGGCGGGTATGAGCAGCAGCTTGCCGTACTTGACCGCGTGGCTCAGCGCCTGCGAACCGGGCTCGGTGGTCCAGGCCAGGCTCAGGATCAGGGCGCCCAGCATGACCAACACGGCCGGCACCGACCACAGCCGTGCCAGCGCTGCGTCAGGCTGGTGGCGGCGGATGGCGCCTGCCAGCACCACCACACTGGCCAGCAAGGCCAGCAGCTTGGCAATATTGGTGGCTGCCAGAGACAGGGGGATGGATGCCGCCAGCATGTACACGGGCCAGGGCCTGAACGTCTCCCAGCTTCTTATTTGCACCACCCGGTAACCTCATAATTGCGGACAAGCCCGGATTATCCACTCTGCCCCCAGCCACTTTTTCAATGCGCCTGTCCGTCATCGTCATCACCCGCAACGAGGCCGCCAACCTGCGCGCCTGCCTGGAGTCGGTGGCGTTCGCAGACGAAAAAATTGTGGTGGACAACGCCAGCACCGACGCCACGGCCACCATCGCCCGTGCATGCGGCGCGGCCGTGACGCACACCGATGACTGGCCTGGCTTTGGCATCCAGAAAAACCGTGCGCTGGCGCTGGCCACGGGCGACTGGGTCCTGTCCATCGACGCTGATGAACGGGTGACGCCCGAGCTGGCCGCGCAAATCCAGGACGCCATGGCCTCAGGCCGCGCGCAGGCGTTCGAGATCCCGCGCCTGACTCGCTTTTGCGGGCAGTGGATCCACCACTGCGGCTGGACGCCTGACCATGTGCTGCGGCTGTTTCGCCGCGGCACGGCACGCTTTACCGACGACCTGGTGCATGAGCGTGTGCTGGCAGACGGACCGCGAGCGGCCCGGCTGACCAGCCCCTTGTTACACGAAAGCTACCCCACGCCAGAGCACTATTGGCGCAAACTGCAGTCTTACAGCCACGCTTGGGCCGTACAGCGGCATGCGCAGGGGCGCACCACGTCCATGACGCGTGCGGCGCTGTCGGGCCTGGCGGCGTTCGTGCGCAGCTATGTGCTGCGCCTGGGCTTTCTGGACGGTGCCATGGGGTTTGCCGTGTGTACCATGCAAGCCCAGGCAGCCTTTGGAAAATACTTCGCCCTGTATTGTTTGAACCGACAAGATGACACCCACCCCCCTGCCAAAAATCATTGAACTCGCCACCGGCTCGCGCCGCCTGATGCTGGGCGGGCTGCTGGCCGGCTCGCTGGCGCCGGCCCTGGCGCAGTTTCGCGTTGAAGTCTCTGGCGTGGGCATGACGCAACTGCCCATTGCCGTGACGGCCTTTCGCGGCGATGACAGCGCGCCGCAGAAAATCGGCGCGATCGTGCAGGCCGACCTGGAGCGCAGCGGGCAGTTCCGCCCGGTTGACGCGTCCGGTGTCTCGCTGGACGAAACCGCCCGCCCCGACGTGGCCCTGTGGCGCCAGCGCAAGGCCGATTCGCTGGTGACCGGCAGTGTCAGCCGCCTGGCCGACGGCCGCTACGACGTGCGCTTTCGCCTGTGGGACGTGGTACAGGCCCAGGACCTGGGCGGCCAGAGCTATGCCGTCACCACCGGTGACCTTCGCCTGGCAGCCCACCGCATTGCCGACTTCATCTATGAAAAGCTCACGGGCGACAAGGGCGTGTTCTCGACCCGCATTGCCTACGTGACCAAGGCCGGCAACCGCTACAACCTGTGGGTGGCCGACGCCGACGGCGAAAACGCACAGAGCGCCCTGGCCAGCCCCGAGCCGATCATTTCGCCGTCATGGTCGCCCACCGGCGGGCAGCTGGCCTATGTGTCGTTTGAATCGCGCAAGCCCGTGGTGTATGTGCACGACGTGACGAGCGGCAGGCGACGGCTGGTGGCGAATTTCCGCGGCTCCAACAGCGCGCCGGCGTGGTCGCCCGACGGCCGTTCTCTGGCGGTCACGCTCACGCGTGACGGCGGCTCGCAGCTGTACACCATTGACGCCAATGGCGGCGAGCCCCGGCGCCTGACGCAATCGACCGGCATCGACACCGAGCCCGTGTATTCGGCCGATGGGCGCAGCATCTATTTTGTGAGCGATCGTGGCGGCGCCCCGCAGGTGTACCGCATGGGCGCCACGGGGGGCGCGCCCGAGCGTGTGACCTTTACCGGGGGTTACAACATATCGCCCGCCATCAGCCCGGACGGGCGCTGGCTGGCCTACATTTCGCGCGTCGGCGGCGCATTCAAGCTGCAGGTCATGGAACTTGCCAGCTCGAACGTGAACTCAATCACAGACACCACCGCTGACGAGAACCCCAGTTTTGCCCCCAACGGCCGGCTGATCGTCTATGCGACCCAACAGCAGGGACGTGAGGCGCTGATGACCAGCACACTGGACGGCAAGATCAAGGCGCGCCTTGCGGGGCAGGGTGGAGACATACGCGAACCGGACTGGGGTCCGTTTCAGAAGTAACCGGCTATTCAGGAGGATTCAGGATGATCAAAAGTGTCTTTGTGGCGGCAGCCCTGGCAGTGGTATTGGCAGGCTGCGGCTCCAGCGTGAAGCTGGACGACGTGCCGGTGGAGGACAAAAGCGGCAGTGTGGTGACGCAGCCGCCTGTGGCGGCCAACCCGGGCGCGGGCAGCGGCAGCACGACGCAAACCCGGGTGGAGCCGGTCAACCTGAACCCGGCGGGCGACGCCGCCGCAGGCCCCACGGGTGTGGCGCGTGTCGTGTATTTTGACTACGACAGCTTCATCATCAAACCCGAGTTCCAGTCGCTCATCGAGTCCCATGCCCGGTTCCTTAAGGCCGCCAGCGGCCGCAAGATCGTGGTCGAAGGCCACACCGATGAGCGTGGCGGGCGCGAATACAACCTGGCACTGGGCCAAAAGCGCTCCGAGGCCGTGCGCCGCGCCCTGGGCCTGCTGGGCGTGACCGACAGCCAGGTCGAAGCCGTGAGCTTCGGCAAGGAAAAGCCCGCCGCAGCCGGCACAGGCGAAGCCGCGCTGGCGCAAAACCGCCGCGCCGAGATCGCGTACCGCTGATGGGGCGCGCCATGTTCTCCCCCGGCGTGCTGCGTGGCAGTGTGGTGGCGGTGTTGTCTGCGCTGACGTTGAGCGCGCCCGCAGCGGCGGGCCTGTTTGACGACGAAGAGGCCCGCAAGGCCATTCTGGAGCTGCGCCAGAAGGTCGAAGCCAACCGTGTGGCGGCTGAAGGCGCCAACCAGCGCCTGGGTGAGGAACTGCGCCGCGCCAGCGACGAAAACGTGCAGATGCGCCGCAGCCTGCTGGATCTGCAAAACCAGATCGAGACCCTGCGCAGCGAGCTGGCGTCGTCGCGTGGCCAGCACGAACAGCTGGCCAGGCAACTCAGCGAAGCGCAGCAGCGCCAGAAAGACCTGGCCGTGGCGGTGGAGGCCCGCCTGACCAAATTCGAGCCCACCAAGGTGACCGTGGACGGCCAGGAATTCTCGGCCGAACCGACCGAAAAACGCGACTTCGAGGCGGCGCTTGCCACCTTCCGCAAGGGCGAATTCGCCCCGGCGCAGGCCGCGTTCAACGATTTCGTCAAACGCTACCCCCAAAGCGGCTACGCGCCGTCGGCGCTGTTCTGGCTGGGCAATGCGCAGTACGCCACGCGCGACTACACCGGCGCGATTGCCAATTTCCGCGCGCTGCTCACCCGCTCGCCCGACCATGTGCGCGCGCCCGAGGCCGTGCTGTCCATCGCCAACTGCCAGATCGAGCTCAAGGACACCCGTTCGGCGCGCAAGACGCTGGAAGACCTGATGAAGGCTTACCCGCAGTCGGAGGCCGCGCTTGCGGCCCGCGAACGCCTGACCCGGCTGCGCTAGCGGCTTTGCTGCGCCGCCTAGAATCGGCGGATGCAAGTTTCTGACCTTTCCGCGCTCTCGGCCCAGGTGCTGTGGGCCGCGTTCATTCTTTCGGCGCTGTTTGGCGCCATTGCCCAGCGCACGCATTTCTGCACCATGGGCGCCGTCAGCGACGTGGTCAACATCGGCGACTGGACGCGCATGCGCCAATGGGGCATGGCCATTGGCGTGGCCATGATCGGTTTTGCCGCGCTGGCTGCCACGGGGCAGATCGATCCGTCAAAGACGCTGTATGCGTCCAACCGCATCGCCTGGCTGTCGGCGGCGGTGGGTGGTGCGATGTTTGGCTTTGGCATGGTGCTGGCGTCCGGCTGCGGCAGCAAGACGCTGGTGCGCATAGGCGGGGGCAGCCTGAAATCGGCGGTGGTGTTCGTGGTGATGGGCATTGCAGGTTTTGCCACGCTCAAGGGCATGACGGCTGTGCTGCGCGTCAACACCGTGGACCGCGTGGGCGCGGATTTGTCGTTCAATGCCTCGCTGCCGGGTCTGCTGTCGACGGTGACTGGCATGACCATGGCCTCTGCCGTGCTTACCCTGGGTCTGGCGCTGGGTCTGGCGCTGGTGGTGTGGGCGCTGGCCGGCCGCGATTTCCGCCGTTTTGACAACCTGCTGGCAGGCCTGGGCATTGGTGCCGTGGTGGCCGGCATGTGGTGGGTCAGCGGCCACCTGGGTTTTGTGGCGGAGCACCCCGAAACCCTGGAAGCAGCCTTCCTGCGCACCAGTTCCGGCCGGGCCGAAGCCTTGAGCTTTGTGGCGCCGGTGGCCTACACGCTGGACTGGGTGATGTTCTTCAGCGACAAGAGCAAGGTGTTGACGCTGGGCGTCGTGTCGGTGTTCGGCGTGGTCGCCGGGTCGGCCGTGACCGCGCTGGGCAGCCGAAGCTTCCGCTGGGAAGGCTTTGGCGGCACCGAAGACGTTGCCAACCACCTGGTGGGCGGCATGCTGATGGGCGTGGGCGGCATCACGGCCATGGGCTGCACGGTGGGCCAGGGCTTGAGCGGCATTTCTACACTGGCACTCACCAGTTTTGTGGCGGTGGTGTTCATCGTGGCGGGGGCGGTGGCCGCCTTCAAGTACCAGATCTTGCGGCTGGAGCGCATGGCTTGACCGCCACAGGGGCTGAACCCGACCTGCAGCGGCGCTTCAGTGGGCTGGAGCGCCTGTACGGCGTGGCCGGTGCCGCCCGCATCCGCGCCGCCCATGTGGCGGTGATCGGCATTGGCGGCGTGGGCTCCTGGGCGGCCGAGGCACTGGCACGCAGCGGGGTAGGGCGCCTGACGCTGATAGACCTGGACCATGTGGCCGAGTCCAACATCAACCGGCAAATCCACGCGCTGGACAGCACCGTGGGACAAGCCAAGGTGGCGGC